>CAWVYB010000195.1:0-4224 GCA_963934215.1 uncultured Flavobacteriales bacterium
TTAGCCGATTGAAACAAGCGAGCCGAAACTCCCATTGCTTTGAACGTCTCATAATCAGTTGCACCGGGCACCCAAGCGGCCATCCAAGCGCTCGCGTCCTTCACATCATGAGTCGCGACGAACGTGGTCACATCCGGAGCGACAGCATCCATAAGGCCTCCAAAATCAAAGAAGTCACCAGACTGGCTAATCTTACCATCCGTAAAGCTGAAGTAATGGTAAGCATTCAAGATGGCCGTCTTTCCAGATGGAACAAACGTGCTAGTCCACTTCCCATAACACCGAACGCTCCCGTCGGGTCGACCTGTTTCATCATTCACGCCTGGCAACCAAATTGCTTCCGTGAATTTGATATCATCAAACGCCGCGTGGTACATGCCGATTTGCTCTTTTTGCTGAACCAAGTCGATAATCCCCGCTCCATAAACAGGTGATTCATGCTTCAAACTATCCGAAAAGTGAGCTACCCAAGCCTCGATGTCTTCGTTTTCGTGGGCCGCAATTGCAGACTGAGCCGATGCCAAGTTGGCCGCGTAATCCGCATGATTTCCGCCGGAGGAACAACTCGCTAGGAAAGCCCCAGCTAAAATAAAATGATACAACTTCATGGTAAATAATTTGGGCGAAACTACTCCAATCAACCTTCATAAAACATCTCTATCTCCAGGAATGCACAAGAATTTACGTGTACTTTCAACCCATGGACCTCGTTCTTTTTCAAATCGATGCGTTTACCAAACACGTTTTTTCGGGCAATCCGGCCTGTGTCGTGTTGCTTGATTCCTGGCTGCCCGATACCACATTGCTCAAAATCGCCGCTGAAAATGCCGTGGCCGAGACTGCATTCATGGTGGAGCAAGCGGGGCGATTCCACCTGAGATGGTTTACGCCAGAAATTGAGATGGATCTGTGTGGTCACGCCACACTCGCTTCTGGTCATGCGGTGCTGCATCACCTGCATCCGGATTGGGACAACGTGGCTTTTGACACCGTCAGCGGACCATTGCTCGTTCACAAAGAGCGCGAAGGCTACCGCATGGACCTACCTAGCCGACCCCCAGCTGCTTGCGCGCTTCCCTCGGAAATAGCCAACGCGTTGAATGCGCAACCAACGAAAATCATGAAAGCCCGTGATTATGTTTTGATCTATTCAAATGAAGTTGCCGTGCGCAACATCACTGTCAACCAATCTATATTTGACCAAATCAATTTGGGAACCGGGGGAGTGATCGTCACGTCCCCCGGCGATGGCTGTGACTTCGTCTCACGGTTTTTCACACCTCAAGCCAGCATTCTGGAGGACCCTGTGACCGGATCTGCTCACTGTTCACTTGCCCCCTATTGGTCGGAAATATTAGGGAAAACGGAACTATCGGCTCAGCAACTCTCTTCAAGAGGTGGGAGCTTGCATTGCCGTTTAATTGGAGATCGCGTACACCTCATCGGTGAAGCGGTGACCTACCTGAAAGGCACCATTCTTTTGGAATGAAACGACACGATCTGACGCACAACCAAGCAATCAAGAGGGCCAGCTGTATGGGCTAGGGACTCTCGACAAGTCGAGCAGTAAATACCACGTGGCAAAAAAAGCCATGAGGAGGATGCCCAATAAAACATTCCTTTGTTTGGCTTCCCGAGTGTAACTCTCGCTCAATGGGGTCCTGAAGGTTTTTAGAAAGTGGAGCGGCAACATGCCAAACAGGATGATGCTCACACTCCAAGCGATGAGAAAATTGGCATACGGCCAATGCATCACTTTGAAGAGCGCTCCTAAAATCAGTGTGCTAGAAAACACACTCCCCAATGCTAGCACGCCCTGTCCCCTCTTGAAAAGCCCCACCATCACTACCGGGATGAAGCCGAAGCAAAAAAGCAACATGCCCACTACAAAAATAAAAGAGGCCCCTTGAAGGTGAAAGGCTTTAAAGAAGCAACCAAGCAAGATGGTGGCGGCCGATACCATGCCAATCCACATTCCAAGCTTTGAGTTCAGTTCTGACATGGCTTTGATTTCCCCCCAAGGTATTGCAAGGCCTTTAAAAAAAACGGAGTCTAAACTCCTCGTGAGTTCGACTCCGTTTTTGTGGAGAGACCGGGATTCGAACCCGGGTTACCCTCTCGAGTAAACACGCTTTCCAAGCGTGCGCCTTAAGCCACTCGGCCACCTCTCCATTTCCATTGCGTATTCAACAATGGGGGTGCAAAAATACCATAAACAAGCGTTGCAAACAAAGACCAACTTTACACGACACACCAATTCAATCCGCATTCGTTTTTACCTTGGCCTTTTCACCATCATTTTCATCCTTCGCTCACCATGTCCCATCCCATTCTTTCCTGCTTATTCCTTGTGCTGATGATGTCATGGAGTGATCTAGCGCTGAGCCAGCATACCGGACTTTGCGGGGTTGAAATAGACGAAGTAAAAGCTTCTACTGCGTTTGGCTACCTCATTGGATATTCGGTCAAGTTCAAGAATACCAAGCAGCAGACATTAGATCACCTGATCTGGAGCGTCGCCTTTGAGAACAATGCGGGGCAATTGATTGAAGAGGATACCGGGGTATTCAATTCCACCGAACTGATTTCACCCATTCAACCTGGAAGGTCAAAGACATTTCTACGCACCCCTTCGAAAATAAAAGGAGCTTCTCGCGCACGCATTCAAGTCACCCTCGTTCACACCATCTCCGGTGAAACATGCAAAACGCGTTGATCTCTAAGAGACCAAACTGCTGTATCGAGTCAACTCTCCGCGTAGGTTGCTCAACATCGCTGAGCGTAAATCCTCCCCTTTCCATCCTCGCCCGAGCGATACCATCAATTTTGTTAGGGCAGCCTCTGTGGTCATATCCCCTCCAGGAATCACGCCGCAATCTCGCAACAAGTGGGCAGTAGCATACCGTTCCGGGTGCACAGCACCGTGACCGCATTGGCTGACATTGACCATAACAACCCCCCGATCATGAGCCTCTAACAAAGCGGCTTTAAATTCAAGGTTCGAGGGCGCATTGCCTGATCCAAATGTTGACAGCACCAATCCTTTCAATTCAGGCCATTCAGTTACTCTTCGAATCACATCGATTGGCTGCCCAGGAAACAACGGTAGCCAAGCGACATTCGATTCCAAGGTGTCCCATAACGCGAAAGTCTCCACGGGATCCTGGAACATCTGGACATCATTGTAGATGATATCCACCCCAGCCTCCGCTAACGCAGGTAAATTGGGACTGATGATGGCCTGCATGGACTCGGCACTTGCTTTGTGCGTGCGGTTTCCGCGAAATAGGGACGAGCCAAAGTACACTGCGACTTCCTGCACAATGGGTTTTCCGAGCCGCATCGCAGCAGCAATCTCTACAGACGCCAGTAAGTTTTCACGCCCATCCGTTCGTGGCAATCCAATGGGCAGTTGGCTCCCCGTGAGAATGATGGGTTTACGCAAGCCTTCTAGCATAAAGCTCAACGCTGATGCAGTGTAGGCCAACGTATCGGTTCCGTGTAGCACAACGAATCCGTCAAAATCAACATAATGATCTCGAATGATCTGGGCCAGCAACTTCCAGTGTTCCGGCCCCATGTTGGACGAATCAATCGGAGGCTCAAATGACGCAGATTCAATCGAACGTCCCGGCTGTTCCAATTCTGGTACGTGCCGATGAATTTCGGAAAAATCAATCGGAACAAGGGCTCCAGAATCATTGTCCTTGACACTCCCAATGGTGCCTCCTGTGTAGATCAGTAAGATTCGGCTGTCTTTTTCACCCATGGCAATCATTGATTTGACCCGTTGGAAGGCAACGAAAACAAGCGTTCGGCATTGGCAGTCGTCAATGCTGCTGTGCGCTCTATGGGCAATTGCCAAAGATCAGCAACGCGCTGAGCAACAATGGCCGTGTAAGAAGACTCGTTGCGCTTGCCGCGATGGGGAACAGGAGACAAATAAGGACTATCTGTTTCAAGCACTACCCGGTCGTGTGGAACATGAGGCAACACAGCGTCAAGCCCTCCATTTTTATACGTCGCAACACCGCCTATTCCCAAGTAAAACCCACCGTAATCAAGAATCCGTTGAGCTTGCTCCACGTTTCCTGTAAAGCAATGAACAACCCCCGTAAGGGCCTCATCATTGACCTCATCCAGCGCTTCGAACAACGCGTCAAACGCCTCTCGAACATGAATGACGATGGGCAAATTGAGCTCTTTGGCCCATTCCACCTGCTT
>CAWVYB010000196.1:0-4195 GCA_963934215.1 uncultured Flavobacteriales bacterium
GTGGGTTTCCAGTAATAGGCATCGAGTTCTTCGACATAAACGTCTTTGAATTCAACATCCTCCAAACTGCGCCAAGTCAATTCTTCCCAACCCGTCGCAGGCGTTGTTGCGGCCATGGGGGAGTTTTCACGGTCCAAGCTTGCGTTGCGCAGGGTGGTGGTCAGCTGCACAGTTTCATCGCTCGGATGACAGAACGAACTGAAATCAACAACACACAAGGCGGATAAGGCGATGAGTCCCGCCATCCAAGACGAGCGGAGTATAGAATTCGGTTTAGAGTGCATCATGGAGAATCAGAAAGAGTGCGGGAGATGTCCATCCGGAGGGCCGAAATGCCCGGAATTGCGGCAGCAACCAGCCCGACAAAGATAGCCAAGCCGACGAGAGCACCTTCAGCGGTGAGCAAGCCCAGCGACTCCCAGTCGTACCGGAACTTATCGGCCACCAATTGGGCCAAGAGCACCATGCCTCCACGACTCAATAACAGGCCCAAGATGGCGCCTCCCAGACTGAGCAGCCCTCCTTCCAAAAGCAAGCAAACGTACAATCCACGTGGCGAAGCACCCATGGTGCGCATCAGGGCCAATTCGTAACGACGCGCCAGCAAGCTGTCGTAAACTGAAATGAAAATACTGGCAAAACTCAAGAGCATGATCAGCCCAGCAATCATGCGCAAGGTGTTCATACCGATGCCGAAATTTTGGGTGAGGCGATTGATTTCGATAGAGGGCAAGGCCACTTGCATGTTGGTTTCTCGGATGACATTGGGGATGGTCAGCACGGCTAAAGGATTGCGCTTTTTGAGCAATACAGCGGTGATTTCACGGTCGGCATCGAGGACATCACCGTCGTCACCATGGACCTGCCAGATGGTTTCAATATTGCACAAAATCAACTGGTCCATGACGGAACGACTTTCCTCCATGATGCCGACCACCACAAACGTTTTGTCCGTGTGCACGTCTGTTTCGTCTTGCAATCCGTGCGCGCTAAAGAAGGTGTCTCCGACTTGGAGACCGTCCGTGGCAGCGACCTTGGACCCCACAACGACCTCAAAGGGGTTTTTCCACCACTCGCCGGATTGCAATGTGGCGTCATAATGCTGGGGGTAAGCCAGGGTGCTTCCTACAATTCGAAAACCGCGGTAATTGTCACCGTATGCGAGCGGAATGCCCTCAGCGATATACGGGTGGCGGATCACTTTCTCCGCGTCCGCTAGACGGATGTTACCGGTGGGGGCATCGACGTGGTAGACGTTGGCCAAGATCAATTGCAGCGGACTGCCTTTGGCGCCAAGCACGAGATCAATGTCTTGAATGTTGCGCTCGAACGTGTCACGCAATTGCTTTTCGGACAGCATCAAAAGGCTCACCATGCCCACTCCGAAAGCCAGAAGAATCAAGCTCAAAGCGGTTTGGAGCTTCTTCGCTCCCAAGTTCTTCCAGGCGATGTAGAGCCAATTCATGATGCAGGAATGGCTAAAGATTTTAATTCAACCTTGCGATCATAGCGGTCCTTGAGCCGCTGGTCATGGGTCACAATGACCAGGGTCGCTCCAGCTTGAGCCGCTTGTTCTTCCAATAAATTCAACACGGCTTGCGTAGACCGATCGTCCAGCGCGCTCGTGGGTTCATCCGCCAAGAGCACTGCGGGGCGATGCACCAATGCCCGCGCGATACTGGCTCGTTGTTGCTCACCTACGCTCAAATCTTGGGGTCGGCTTTTTGCTTTGTGTCCGACACCAAGGGTGTCGAGCAGTGATTTCGCGTGATCGAGATCAGCCGTTTGGCCGGTCAGAAAATACGGTAGCGTTAGGTTCTCCAACACGGAGAGGCTTTGAACGAAATGCGAACGCTGAAAGACGAGGCCTATGTGGTTTCCTCGAAACCGATCCAAGCTTTTTCCTGTCAGCAAGCCCAAGTCTTGGCCATTGATGAGGACCTTTCCTTGATTTGGCCGCAAAATGCCACACAAAAGATGCAGAAGGGTCGTCTTGCCGCAGCCAGAATCACCCAGTAAAAGCATTTGCTCGCCTTTGGGACAGGACAAATCCGGGAATGTTAATTCCGGCGAATCAGCACTGTAGCGAAAGGACAAGTGGGAAGTCTCAATCATGAAACCCGAATTTACAACGTCGGACGAGACGATGGCATACGCGATTAACTTTGAAGCGTGAATTTTAAACAACGTTTGCTTCGATACGGCTCAGGAGTCATCATCGGGGTGCTTTTGAGTATAGCCATTTTCAGTGGAAGAGGATGCAGCGAATGGATGCCTGAAAAACGGATAAAATCGCGCATCCAGTTGAATAGCATCGAACTGGACGCGGTGGTTTCCTGTGCAATTCAGTGTTGGGAAGAGCAACAGGGAAAATCCGCTTCACTCGAAGCATGGCTGATGGACGCCGAAATTGACTGGTCGATGAGTGGACCGAGGGAGACGCCCCAACGCTATGTGTTCATCCTCCCAGTTGAAGCGCCCTTAAAATCGGTTGAGTGCCAATTCTCTCAGAATAGCGGAATGATCACGACGGCGATTTTCAGAGACAACACCGATCGTTGCCAATGCGTCTCCGACTCCGAGGAATAGACGTTTTATTGGCGAATAATCGCCAGTCGACCGCGCAATGGGGCCTCCGTCCCAACTGTCCAAGCCTCCACGATATACGTTCCAGGAACCATTCCGGCCGTGGACCACGAATAAGGGGATGAGGCGAAATTTAAGGTAGCGTCGTGCACGACCCTCCCGCTGGAATCCACGATACGTAGCCGTTCCAAGACTGTATTGTCTCCTAAATTCATGAATATCTCTGTGCCGACTCCAGCAGGATTGGGAGAGAAGGACAGTGTTTCAGGTCGAGGCTCATTGTCCGTCACATCGTCGGGATCAAATTGCATGCGGTATACGTGTTGTACGGTGCACAAGTACAATTCGCCGGCATTGTCTTCGCTCATCGCAAAGCGGTATTCATAAGCACCTTGTTCCCACGATGCAAAGCCTCCAGGGACTTGAATATCCAAAGGAGCCTCTAGCCATGAGCCATCGGCTTGTTCGGTCAACGTCCAGAATCGGACATCCTCGAAACCACAATAGTCCGTGAAGACATAGCTCCCATACAACGTTGGAATGGGACCGCGGTAGCGATAGCCTCCGATAATGGAACACCAACCTTGCTCATGCGGATAGGAGAAAATAGGCAGCTCGAGCGTTACACCTTCTGGAATACAATCGACGGTCGGTTCGTAACACATGGGCCCCTCCATGAGACGCCAACCAAAGTTCAATCCTCCTGTGGAGCTGGCCGCTTCAAAATTGACTTCTTCCCAGTCGACTTCCCCGACATCGCCGATGAATTTGTCGCCCGTCAACCGGTCAAAACTCCATCGCCATGGATTACGGAATCCAACCGACCAAATTTCATCCAACGCATTGGGGTTTTCTATGAATGGATTGTCCTCTGGAATGGTGTACGGCGCCAATCCGTTGACTTCGATGCGCAACATTTTGCCCAACAATGTTTCCAAATCTTGGCCATTGCCAATCAAGCCGTGATCGTCTCCACCACTTCCTCCTCCCGTTTCACCCGTACCCGTTCCACCGCCATCGCCCGTTGTCAGATACAAAAAGCCATCCAATGGGCCGAAGTGCAGTTGTCCGCCATTGTGTCCACGAGCAGGCTGCTCCAATTCCAAAACTTCGAACCATTGCGTCACGTCTGCGACGGTATGCTCCGGATTGGTGCCAAAGCAGAGCAGTCGCTCATCGATGATGCTTCCAGTACCATCGGGACGGTAGCCGTTGTACATGACATAAAACAGCCCATTCTCTTCAAAATCGGGATCCAGGATGAGATCATTCAAGCCTTGCTCACTGCTGATTCCATAATCCACAAGGTCCAATCCCGATGCGCTCAGATCGAGAAACGGGTCCTCGCGTACTTCGCCCGACGTTTCATCGAACCACATCACCAAGCCACTGTGGCACAAGATGAGGAGGCCCGTTTCGTCGGTTGCGTGCGAAGCGGGGCGCACGCCAACGGGAGAATCGGCTGCAACCAATCGCTCGGCGACAATGGCTGTGGGAGCACTCTGTGATGCCATCGGTCCGGCAAGCACAAGTGCCGAAACGAAAGGAATCCATGCACGACTGGATAAAATCAGGGAATGAATGAATCGCATGAGAAGGGGTTGCAGAC
>CAWVYB010000197.1:0-4175 GCA_963934215.1 uncultured Flavobacteriales bacterium
TCCGCATAGATTTCCAATTCCGGCTTGGCATTCATGACCGCTTCACGGCTCGCCAATATGTTGGCGTTTTGCTGATAGGCATTGGTTTGTTGCGCATCTGGACGCACAAACACCTTCCCGTTGAAGACCCCTTTGCTTTTGTCATACAAGATGCCCTTATAACTCTCAGAGCTCGTGCAATGCGGCATCCGGTGATCCACCGTTGTATGGTTGTCAATCATTTCTGATTTGTTCGGTAGAAACGCACCGTTCAAGATGGTGTCTGCTCCTGAACCATTGAGCGCTATGGCTAAATCATTTCGAACCCACAATCCTTGAATCGTAGCGGTTTGAATACGGAAGTGGCTGCTGGCTGCTTGGTCAATTGACTCCATCGCCAAATGATGCACGGTGCCCGGTTCATCCTGTACTTTATCCAGGCGCATTGTGGCTCCTTCAGCGACCACCCCTGTGGTCAGTGTATTGACAAATCCAGACGCATCGTCAGAAGACGAGGACCATACAACGACGCTCGCTTCTGCATGTTTTCCAAGGTGTATGGAATGCCGCAAAAAAGTGGGGTTGCCGACGCCTTCTTGGCGCTGGTGAATGACCAACGGGCGGTCCAATACCACACCGTCCTTGATGGACAAGAATACCCCATCGGTCGCGTATTTTCCATTCAACGCCGCAAACCAATCCGTACGTTCCATGTCGGTCAGAATCCGCTTTTCATGGCCGTTTGCTTCTGCATCCGCTAAGGGCATACACGTCACGCCTTCAGCAACGGGCAAACTACTCGAGGCCGCATCAAAGCAGCCGTTCACAAAGACCAAACGGTAGGCATCCAAACCTGGAACCGGCAATGGATCCAATGCAGTAGCGGCAAGTGTCTGGGTCTGACTGCGCGCGCATTCAGCCCAAAATCCGTTGACGACAGCATATTTCCAACGCTCCAAACGTCGATGGGGAACAGGCAACGTTGTCAGCAACGCATCAACGGCTTCGTTGACACAATCTGGAAACAATGCCTGCAGCCGACGCTCCATCTCCAAGCCCTTTGTCTGACTTGCAGCGTGCATTGGAAGGCGTTGAGGCCCCAATTGGGGTTGTTTATTCAACGCTGTACTCATGAGACGGCACCTTCTTTAATCCAGTCATACCCTCTCTCCTCCAGTTCCAATGCCAATTCTTTACCGCCCGTACGGACAATTTTTCCATCCACCAAAACGTGGACGAAATCGGGAACGATGTAATCAAGCAAACGCTGGTAGTGGGTGATCACCAGAAAACTCCGTTCTGGTGAACGCATGCTATTCACTCCATTGGCTACAATGCGCAAGGCATCAATGTCCAATCCCGAATCGGTTTCATCCAAAACAGCGAGTTTTGGTTCCAACATGGCCATTTGGAAAATCTCATTGCGTTTCTTCTCGCCTCCAGAGAACCCCTCATTGACTGAACGATCCCGGAGCTTCCCATCCAATTCCACCAGCGAAGCCTTCTCCTTCACTAAATTCAAAAAATCCTTTCCTGCAATCGGGTCAAGTCCCGCATGTTCTCGCTTTCCATTGAGTGCCGCTCGCATGAAATTGATGTTGGAAACCCCCGGGATTTCGACTGGATATTGAAAAGCCAAAAACAGTCCGGAACGCGCGCGTTCCGTGGCGTCCATGTCCAATAGGTCCTGCCCATCAAAATCAACGGAACCTCCGCTAATTGCATATTCTTCACGTCCAGCAAGGACAGAAGCTAGGGTTGACTTGCCCGAACCGTTTGGTCCCATAATGGCATGCACTTCACCCGGACCGATGTGGAGGTCCAGTCCTTTCAAAATTGGCGTATCCTCGACAGAGGCCTTGAGTTGATTGATCTTCAGCATTATCCTACACTTCCTTCCAATGAAACTGCCAACAGTTTGCGCGCTTCTACGGCAAATTCCATGGGCAATTGATTCAAGACATCCTTCGCGTATCCGTTGACAATCAGGCTAATCGCTTGCTCGGCATCGATTCCGCGCTGAAGACAATAAAATATTTGATCTTCTCCGATTTTCGAGGTGGTCGCCTCGTGTTCCACTTTGGCACTCGGGTTTTTCACCTCGATGTAAGGAAACGTATGCGCACCGCTCGTGTCGGTCATGAGCAGCGAGTCGCACTGAGAAAAATTCCGTGCATTTTCCGCGCTAGGCATGATTTGCACCAAACCGCGGTAACTATTTTGGCTCCTGCCTGAACTGATGCCTTTCGAGATGATGGTCGAGCGCGTATTGCGGCCCAAATGAATCATCTTGGTTCCCGTATCCGCCTGTTGCGCATTGTTGGTCACCGCCACACTATAAAACTCTCCGATGCTGTGGTCGCCCTTCAAAATGCAACTGGGGTATTTCCACGTCACCGCACTCCCTGTCTCGACTTGTGTCCAGCTAATTTTGGAGCGCTCATGGCAAATACCGCGTTTCGTTACGAAGTTGTACACCCCGCCTTTGCCCTCTGCGTCGCCCGGATACCAGTTCTGCACCGTGCTATACTTGATCTCCGCCTCATCCAGCGCGATCAACTCGACAACCGCCGCATGCAATTGGTTCTCATCTCGCTGTGGTGCTGTGCACCCTTCGAGGTAGCTCACGTAACTGCCTTTGTCTGCCACCAATAAGGTCCGTTCGAATTGACCCGTTCCGGACTCGTTGATTCGGAAATACGTACTCAACTCCATCGGGCAACGCACCCCTTTGGGGATGTAACAAAACGAACCGTCCGTAAAAACGGCACTGTTCAATGCTGCAAAAAAGTTGTCTTTCGTTGGTACAATGGAGCCGAGGTACTTCTTCACAAGCTCTGGATGCTCTTGCACCGCCTCTCCCAATGAACAGAAGATGATGCCCAACTCTCCCAACTTTGCTTTAAACGAAGTAGCCACAGAGACCGAGTCCATTACAAAATCGACAGCCACTCCAGAAAGTCGCTTTTGCTCCTCGATTGAAATACCCAGCTTCTCCATCGTCCGCAACAACTCAGGATCTACTTCATCCAATGAACCCAATTCCAACTTCTGTTTCGGAGCAGCGTAATAGCTGATTCCTTGATAATCCGGTTTGTTGTAGTTCAAATGAGGCCATTCAGGCTCCTCCATTTTCTTCCACACTTCAAACGCCTCCAAACGCCACTTCAACAGCCATTCGGGTTCGTTTTTCTTATCCGAAATGAAGCGAATGATCTCCTCACTCAGGCCGGGAGGCGCCTTATCCGATTCGATGTCTGTCGTGAAGCCAAATTCGTACGCTTTGGCCGTCACCTCCTCCAATACCTTGTCTTTGCCGTCGTATGCCATGTTGCACCTTTAGATTACGCTCCTTTAAAGAGAGAAACTCTCTCCGCAACCGCATGTTCGATTGGCATTCGGATTATGAAAAACAAAGCCATTTCCATTCAACCCTCCGCTGTACTGCAATTCCGTTCCCACCAGATAGAGAAAACTCTTACGATCAACGACAATTTTCACTTCATTGTCTTCAAAGGCTTGGTCTCCCTCGCCCATTACATGATCGAAGTCCATTTCGTACATCAACCCAGAACATCCTCCACCTTTCACACCGACGCGCAAGAAACTGCCTTCAGGACGGCCTTCCTCCTGCAATAATTTTCGCACTTGATCCCGTGCATTTTCATTGACTGTTATCATCGCAAATCGTTGGATTACGTACGCAAAGATACGTTATTTAAACTCGTTCTAAAGAGGTTTAACAACGACGAGGGCATGTTCTTAACGAACATTGCAGAAGGTTGGGCAATCCAATCGCATCTTTGGAACACGAATCAAACCATGGCGCGCTCGACCTCATCAAATCCTCGCTACACAGCATCGCAGATTACGACTGCGGTGACAACCACCGTTGGAATGACGCTCACCCTCCTCATGATGGGGTTGCTGATCGTGATGGCTTATCTCGGTTCGCAATGGGAAAAGCAACTCCGCCAAGAAGCCCGGGTTCAAGTTTTCTTTCAGCGAGAGTTGGATGCCACGTTGCTTGAATCCGCGCGTGAAACGTTGCGGACAGACCCTTCCGTCGAACGTGTTTCCTATCTAGATGCGGCCACTGCAAGTAGGGAGTTGGAATTGGAACTGGGCGAGTCTTTTGTTGATTTCCTTGGTTACATCCCGCTTGCTGATGTGATGGACATTCAAATGAAGGGGGC
>CAWVYB010000198.1:0-4114 GCA_963934215.1 uncultured Flavobacteriales bacterium
GAAGTTCCAGGCTGTCCATGATGTTCACCAACTCTTCGAGCTGTCGATTGATGAACAACTCTGTTTTTAAACTGGACTCCAGTCGTGCTTCTTTCGTATAATTAATGTAAATATCACTGAGTACGTTCAAAAACTTTTGTCCTCTACCGGGCAGGGTGCTGGCAAACTGAAGGGTCAAAACATTTGTTCCTTTGACGTTGTCAACGACTAGCGAATTTCGCATTTGACCAATGCGCTGGGAGCGATCGAAGACGCGGAACCGAAAATGTTGGCGACGTGCTTCCTTTAATGCCTCCGGGTTAATGCCTTGTTTATTCGTGCCCGTATAATTGAACACATTTTTGTCTACGAAGTCGATTGTCAACGCAAGGTTCGGTCCTTCGATGGGGATGCCAAAGGCATAGATTTCTTCAATGAGTTCTCCATTGGGTAAGACGTATCGTAATAAATAGTGTCTCTCGTCTTCGATGAACAAGTCAATGTCTTGCCCTAAAAAAGAACTATTGAATAACTCAGGGTCAGCTTGTATAATGAGGTTGCTGTAGCCAGAAACCTGGCTGGTTCGCAATCTCCCTACGAAGTAGTAGTCGATGTCCAATTCCATCTCGTCCACAGCGCGTCCGATCAAGTCAAAGGAGCTCAAGATTCGTTGTTGGTCTTTGGTCTCAGAATTACCGAACCCCCCCCAAGGATTCCCTCCCATCGTACCCATCATTTTTTTTTGGTAATCCAATTCCTTGCCTGCGTCAAGGAGGACTTCTGCTGAGGTATTGTATATGTTTAGCTGCCGATGTGTGACCAATCTTCCAGAGGCATAACCTGTTCCGGCTAGCAACAAAATGAGCCACCAGTTCTTTACGAGTAACTTTATATAGGGCCTGAGCTGATTCAGGGAGATTAGCTCGTTGTTCTGGTTCGTTGTGTCCGCCATACGCTCGCAAGTTCGCAAGGAATGCATTACGTTGGAACCTCACTTCATTGAATTTTGCTCTTTACAGGTGTTCGCATTCGTGCAGATTGAGTTTTACCTTGCCGTATGATTGATACACCGATGAATTCGTGGTTTCCGGATGAAAGTATTGAAGGGAGTCTTTGGATGAAATTACCTGATTCAAGCAGGTTGTGGGTCTATGTTGCCGATCGAGTGTTATCCATGTCGGAAACGGAGAGGCTCGCAGAAAATTCCGAGCGATTCACAGCGGCATGGGTGGCTCACGGAACCGAGTTAACAGCAAGTTGGAAACTGCAAGGATCTAGGGTCCTTTTAATTGCATTGGATGAGGTGCAGGCTGGTGCGTCGGGTTGTTCCATCGACGCTTCCGTTCAATTCATGCAGCGCCTAGGAGAAAAAGAGCGGCCTTCGATTGACTGGATGAGACGCGATCAGGTTGTGTATCAGAACGCGGGCTCGCCTGTTTGGGCGGAATCTACATTGTCGGCATTTTGGATGGCACGAAAGGCGGGGTTGGTTCTGGATGATACACTGGTTGTAAACACACTGTGCTCAAACAAAGGGGAGTGGAAGTCGCAATCGACGCCTTTGTTTCAAGAAAGTTGGCACAGTGAGATGTGGAAGTAAATCCTAATGGACTCATAATCAAGCATGTTGTACATAGAATCTCGATGTTACAACGTTCGGTAAAACGGGGTCTATTGTCCGTGAGTTGTGTTAAATAAGCGATGAAGCTTTTTGATGACGCGGGTTAATTCCGTTGTGATTTGTTGGATTTATTAAAAGCTTGCGCTACATTTAGCCCCAATCGAATTGCGTCTTAACAAAATTTCGCCGCGTTTCGAGTTAGTGAAAAACAGGTCGAGTCTTGCTGTAGAAGGCTTTAAAGCAAAATCGATCGGTCAGTGTTAAGTCTTGCGTTTACAAATGGCTTGAAAAGTTGAGCCCACCAAATTGTCTGAAAATCTAACCAAAACCAAATCAAATGTTTAACACGTTTACAAAGTGTTGCAGCATCGTAGCGATGTTCGCGCTTTTCCTTTATTCTGCACCCGCGGCCTTTGGGCAGTGTGATGCCAACGAAGTGACTTTGTCACTGACTTTCGATAGCTGGCCAGAAGAGGCAGGTTGGTCGATTACAGATGCTGATGGAATGGAAGTAGCTTCAGCTGCAGCAGGTTCATATGCAACCGAACCTGATATGTCAACGGTTGATGCCACGGCCTGTTTGGCTGATGGTTGTTACACCCTTGCGGTAACTGACGCGTATGGTGATGGTGGAACTTCTTGGAGCATGACAAACGCCAACGGCGATGTCCTGAGTTCAGGTACAGGTTCTGGATCTTTATCTACTAGTAGTTTTTGTGTCGGTGACGGACCAACTCCAGGTTGCACGGACATGGACGCGTTCAACTACGACTCTGAAGCGGGTGAAGACGATGGGTCTTGCGAGTACGCTTCATGCGATTGGGCTGGCAACTTTTGCTATGACTCAAGTCAAGACTTTATTTCTTATGGATACGCGGTTGCTCCTGCTGGACAATCGATTTTCTTGTTGATCAATTCTGGTGAAATCGAGGACTACTGGGATCAAATCTATGTGTATGACGGATTGGACTTGGCTACGGCCAATATCTTGTGGTCAACAGGTTTTACATCTGTGGCTGGTAACGAGGATCTCTCAGGAACATTTATTGAGTCTCCAACCGGTGTTGTTAACATCGTTATGGATTCAGACGGCTCTGGTTCTTGCGCGGCATCAGGTTACACACCAATTGACTGGGTAGCTGCTTGTGCTTTTCCAGGATGTGTAGATTCTGCGGCTTCAAACTACAGCCCTACCGCAACAGAGGACGATGGTTCTTGTGAGTACGTCGGTTGTACCGATGCGACTGCATGTAACTTTGATCCAGCTGCGACTGCTGACGATGGCACTTGTGCATCTGAAACTGTAACTGTAATCATCAATCCTGACAACTATGCTTCTGAAACCTCTTGGGACTTGGTAGATGCTGAAGGAAATGTGATCGCTAGCGGCGGTGGCGTTGGTGCTGAACTTTGTGTCAGTGAAACTTGCTACACGTTCACGATGTATGATTCATTCGGAGACGGCATGTGCTGTTCTTATGGCAATGGTTCTTATGCGGTTGAAGATGCAAACGGAACGTCACTTGCTTCTGGAGCGCAGTTTGGTTCTAGCGAAGCAAGCGATTTTTGCTTGCCAGCTTTCCCAGGTTGCACGGATGCAAATGCATGTAACTATGAAGAGACAGCAAACTTGGATGACGGCACATGTGACTACGGTTGCATTGGTTGCATGGACACTTCTGCTGCGAACTATGACCCAACAGCAACTCAACAGAACGATGGTTCTTGTGTATACTGCGACGCTGGTACTTATGTTATGAATGTTGACATGTACGACTTGGGTGGTGATGGCTGGAACGGAGCATCTTACTATGTAGATAGCTACGACGGTGAGACATCTATCTCAGGAAACTGGGATGAAGCTGACCTCTATGTCGACGGTGTCGGAACAGACTTCCATTGTATTCCTTTGGGATGCTATGTTCTCAGCTCTGGCGGTGGAACTGCTGACAATGAAATCGCTATGATCATTACGGACCAATTCGGTACGGTATATGGTGACCAGATTGCATCGGATTACTACGGTGTATTACCTCCTCCTGTTGGCTTCCCAAGCGGCGGTTGGTTTATTGACTTCGGTTTGTTGGGTGGTTGTGATTTCGAAGGTTGTACAGATGAGAACTGTTTCAACTATAACATTTCGGTTACAGTTGATGATGGATCTTGTATCTGTCCTCCAACGAACAACGCCATCGAGGATGCTGAAGCAGTTTTCTGTGGAGCACTTTCAAACGGTAACTTGGCCAACGCATCGGATGAAGAAGGTGTTACAGGCTTGACCCTCGGAACATCAATCACTACGGGAGGTGTATGGTACGAATTCAACTCGGATTCAGATCAGCAGGTTTTCGCTAACACATGCGATACACCAACTGCAATTTCTGGATTTGCGGATCCTGTAAGTGACACTAAAATGCACGTGTTCCAGTACAACGATGAAGGTGAATTGGAATTGATCGTTGGAAACGACGATGCATGTGGTTTGATGTCAAGCGTAGCATTTATTGCAACGAC
>CAWVYB010000199.1:0-4101 GCA_963934215.1 uncultured Flavobacteriales bacterium
TAAATGCTCCTTGATACAAGGCAACAAAAGCCTCAGGCGCTAGGTCAAGAGATTTGCGCAATTGCTTCTCCGAAACTATGACCGATGGATTCGCGTGAGGAACATTTCTCAAAAGTGCTATCGCAGGTAATCCGTGGGCTTTGTAGCGCTCTTGATACGCGTTTAAAATGGAAGGACTAACCACAAACACCTGCTTAGCGAATCGAATGAAACGGCGTTCGAGCCATCCGACCAGTTTCTTCTCTACGCTTGACTTCGCATTGCGTTCCGATTCAAATTCATGGCAGTCGTAGACCAATTCAAGTTTTGGATTGAGAGCTCTGGCAAATAACCCAAGTGCAAAGGCCTCAATGTCATTGCAATGCCACAGGTCCACTTTTCGGTAGCTCCAAACAAGACGCAATGAAAGTTCCGCGAATTTGATCAGGCCAAAAACAAACCCTCGGGGCAATCCATTGGCTGTGCAACGAACTCGTACCACTTGAAAGCCCGATACGTGGATTTCTGCATTGGACAATCCCTCTCCTGAAAGGGCAACAACGGTAACATCATGTCCCATTGCCTGTAACGATTGTGAAATCTTCAACACACGGTTATCCCGAGTGAAGTCATTCAACACCACATTCGCTATGATCATTGATTTTTTAATGGGCGATTTCCCGCAGCATACATGCGCTCTATGATGTCCACAACCTTCAAACCTTCCAAGGCATTCGTTGTGATCTCCTCGCCTCCAATTAAGGCCGCTTCAATGTTTTCAAAAATGTATCCATGATTGGCTGCCGATCCTTTGTAGTGTCCATAGTCATTGGCAGGATTGGAAGGAGGCAATTCAGGCATCGTATAGTCTTGAATCTGACAATACTCGATTTCATTCATGTATTGACCTCCAACTTTAATGGTTCCCTTCTCCGCCAAAATGGTCACACTCGACTCGAAATTCTGATCGGCTACAGACGTAGAAAAGTGAAGTGCGCCCAGTGCCTTGTGCTGAACGAATTCAAATGTAATCAACCCTGAATCTTCGAAATCTGTATTTTGTTGGTGTGTGAAATCAGCAAAGCGACTTTGGATTTGATGAATGTCACCAAAGATCCAGTACATCAAATCGACAAAGTGACTGAATTGAGTGAATAGCGTACCGCCATCCATGTCCATTTTACCCTTCCATGGAATCTTTCCATAGTACCGGTCATCTCTGTTCCAATAACATTGGACTTGCACCATATTAATCCGCCCCAAAACGCCGGAATCCACGACCTCCTTGAGCCAGACTGATGGCGGTGAATATCGATTTTGCATGACGCAAAAGACCTGTTTGCCTTTCGACAACGCCTCGTGCAGGATGCGCTCGCCGTCATGGCGGTTCAAGGCCATGGGCTTTTCAATGACCACATGGCATCGCGCCTGAATGGCACGGATTGCTTGTTCAGCATGGAGTCCGTTGGGGGTGCAAATACAGACCACATCCAAGTCAGGATGGGCTTCCAGCATGTCAACATCAGAGGAGTATCCTTGAACTTCAGAGTTCACACCGCAAGCTTCTGCGGAGCGGATGTCTGCAAAAGCGACCAATTCAAAGCCCGTATGGCGTTGAATCATCTCCATGTGACGTTTCCCAATATGGCCCGCTCCAATGACACCAAATTTCACTGTACTCATGATGCAAAAGTAGCTACACTGACGAATCAACGGCGCATGGAAGATTGAAAAAGACGATAGCCCCACGAAAACTCAACCAACAGCGGACTTCTCTCCTCTGGAAAGTATTCAGCACCGAAAGAAAACAGACCGGCTTGGGTATCGCAGACCAACCAAGAGCCGGCCATGTAACGCCTGCTATCTCGGCCCACGATCACCGGGCCTTTTGCCGAGTCCTTCAACCGCTCCCATAAAAACATCCCGTGGTATTCCGTTCTCCATCTAAACATCGTTTCCCCCAATTGGAGATCCACAACAGCCCCTAATCCAATGAAATTAAATGACCGATAATTTTCCAAAAACAGACTTTTGGCACCGGGCATGGGCTCCATAGGTGTGGCCTGAACCAACGAGGAGCGGTAAGTAGATCGAACCCCTTCATCTGAAAGCCGTGCCGCTATCTTGACCCCTAAACTCAACTTCTTTTTCACGCTGACATACTGCTCAAAATCGGCCGCTAATCGGTAGAAACCAACCTGGACTGCGGATGTATCCACACGCGAGAAAAATGGATTGGCATCCTCATATACCGCTTCATTTATTCCGTCAAAACGTTTTATCCTCAAACTCCGCGAGCTGCCTTCACGCGGAAATTGCTTTGAATCCAATGAGTTCTGAATCCAATCAATGCCGATGACCCATCCATTGAAACGCTCTACGTCCGTCGTGTCCGTAGGATTAAACTCCCAATTAGGATAGGTAAAATCAGACGTTTTAAGACGCACTTGATGCAATTCTAAGACACTTCGATTGCCTGTTGGGATCAAAAATCGCAACCCGAATTCCCTTTCATTAGCGAGTAAAAAAATCGGTCGTACATCTTGAAAGAAAGTAGAAAAACTTCGAACATAATTCCAGCGATGGAGCATGTAGTAGGGTTGAATAGCCCAAGGAATGGCACCATGGAAATCAAATCGACCGGCCAATAAAGCCGAACTATAAAAGGAACCAAAAGAGGTTGAAAACTTTAACGACATCGGAACACGTCCAAATCGACTGTAACGGGCCGAAGCGAATCCAAAGCTCACGGGAAGAGACGAGATATTTCCGCCTGCCTCTAACCCTAAATCTCGCTCCTCCTTCACGTCAACTTCTAAATCAAAAAACCCCGTTGCCTCGTTGTAGCGTGCTTCAGGTCGCAAGTCACCGATGTGCTCGTCAGATTCCAACAAAAACAAATTTCGCTTCACCGATCGGGTTCTCTCCGAAGCCACACGCCCAAGGACCGATGACTCCACATATTTCTGTTGATTGGGCTTCAGTCCCTTCAGCACCACTGTGTCAATCTGAAAAGTTGGCAAGCTCTCTTTGTATGCCAACCGACGCCCGTCCTGCCCCAGCCCCATCGAATCCGGCTCCCATCCCATGGCAATCAGCTGGGACAGTATCTGAGGAATCATGTCTTGGGTGGCCTCAAAGCCAGCCAGAACGGCATCATTCGAACGCTCAAAATCAAAAGTTCCTAGCTCCAAGTCAGGTTGAATCACTGCGATGTGATCGTTGGTCTCATAAGACTTGGGCGGACGTGAAATCATCGCCTCCAGCTGAATCGCTAAATCATCCGATTCAACAGCAATTATTTCGTCTGCAACAGAACAGCCGATCATGAAGTCGGGCTGAAATTCACGTTCCAGCACATCGATAGGGAAGTTGTTATATAACCCTCCGTCATAGTGCGGCTTACCATCCAACCAAATGGGTTTCAAATAAAAAGGAAAAGCCACAGAAGCACGCACAGCTGTCGCCAAATTTCCGCTCGAAAAAACGGTATCCTGCTTCGTCACGACATCGCTTGCAACGCAGCGAAACGGAATGAACAACTGATCAAATTGACTTTTCGCTTCCGCTTCAGCCGGGCCTAGCTCTTCCATCAAAGCCCAGTCAATTGGCAATCCTGAAATCAAATTGCCCTTTACAAGGCCTCCTCCACTGGCCAATTTTATTTGAATGAAACTAGGATTAGCAGACCATTCTTTAAAGCCGAATTCCCAAGGAGCCTCTCCAGCAAGTCGCATTTTGAATGCTTCCGAAGAAAGCAATACGTTCATTTCTGAGGGACTCCAGCCGGCTGCATAATAGCTCCCTACCAAGGCGCCGACACTCGCACCAACGATGCAGTCTGGAACAATGCCCGCGTCTTCTAAGGCTTGTAAAAAGCCAACATGCGCAGCACCTTTGGCACCTCCTCCACTCAGGACGACCCCAATGCGAAAAGGAGCTGGGTCAGACTGGCTGAATCCAATTTTGGAAGACATCAAAAAGATGGCCAACCAGCACACTATGTACAGAATCCAATTCTCACGCATGACGCGAAGGTAGGACGTGACCTCATCATCTGCATACCTTTGCCTCATGCGCATCGTGAGCCTTGTACCGAGTTGGACGGAATACCTTTTGGAT
>CAWVYB010000200.1:0-4005 GCA_963934215.1 uncultured Flavobacteriales bacterium
CAATAGCTTGCTGTCCACTCCTACCAGCAATTCGAATTTCTACGACTTGTTCGCCTCAAATTTCGATGTCAAAAACTACATTGACTATTTCGCCTTTGAGACCTACGCGCAAAACACAGACTGGATGGGCATCGCATGGGGCACCAACAATGTCAAGTGTTTTCGTGAACCTCTGAGCAATACATGGCGCTACATTTTGTACGACAACGATGCAAGCTTTGGTTTTTTTGGAGCCTCCTATTGGGAGAACTTCATCGAATATGCGCGCAACCCCGAATACCCCTCATCACACAGCCAGGTGTTTGATCGGGTGCTGCACAATGAGACTTTTCGCCATCAGTTTATCAATCGATATGCTGATCTCATCAACACAACATTTCAGACAACGACCTTTAACGGGGTGATTTCCGACATGATGGAAGAAATCGAATCCAGCATGCAGTATCACATCGACCGCTGGAATTCGCCTGGATCCATTACCGATTGGCTCAATGCTATCAACAACCTCACATCGCACAATGCCAATCGCATTGGCTCGGCGCGGTCTCACATCAATAGTAGCTTCGGGTTGCAAGGACAAATAGAGGTCACTCTTGATGTATTCCCTCCGCTAGCAGGAGCCATTCAGATCAGCACCATTTCCCCGGGACCACTTCCTTGGGATGGGATTTACTTTAAGGGTTGCCCTGTTGATTTCAAGGCCATCGCCTCAGAGGGATGGATGTTTCAACAGTGGGACGCAAACGACCACACATCACTTGGGGAATTGTCAGCGTCGCTATCCAACCAGCAAGTTGACCTTCAGCAAGACGATCTATTTCGAGCACGGTTTGAGCCATGTCCGACAGACGGAGTCGCTGTCATTTCGACCACTGGGAATGTGCTTACCGTTGAAACGACAGGCATCCCATTTGTTGATTCCATTGCCTGGTATTCCAATGAGGTGTATCTCGGTCAAGGAGATTTCTTTGACGTGCCCTTTGATGGATTTTACAACGCCGTAGTTCTTTTTGACGGTTGCAGCGTAATCACGGAACCCGTTTGGCTGGGAACAACCTCCATTGACAACACCCCGAACACTTCCGTGATCCATTGCTCACCGAATCCAACAAGCAACTGGGTTCAAATCACTTCCTCCTACCCGGAGTTGATTGTTTTCAATGCCCTAGGACAAGCCGTATACAACGCAACTTCGGAGAGCTTTGGAATGGCCGGCTCCTCCAACTGGAACATTTCCACAGCAAAATGGCCCAGCGGAACCTATTCGGTACACACTGGGCCACATTCGCATTTACTGGTTATTAGTCACTAACAAACGCTTCTAAAGTTTTAGGAATTCACTTCCTTTCGTCGGCGTTGCTCTTCACTGAATGTATCCAACCCTTCAGCGGCTCCTTCTGCACTCTTCTTGGTATCTAAGCGACGCATCTCATCGAAAAGAACGTCAACACGGTCATACTCTTCAAGCCAAATGTTGGCATAGATTAGGTTGAGATAAATCAAACCGGCTACCCGAGCGTCAATGCGCGCCTTCTTATTGTCAAAGTCAGCTTCCGCAATTGCACTCTCCCAAACTGGGATAACCTTGCGTATCGCAGCCATTGAAACTTCTTGATCATTGTAATACTTCTCGATGGCCAATTCCATGTCCAACGCCGCATCATTGAGATCCGTATAATTCACCTTCTTCGTCGTCTTCACGTGATAAATGGTCATCGGCCGGGTCTTTTTACTGAAACAGAAGCGATCATTCAGAACGTTGTTTATCGGGTCCATAGCTGCATTCACAGCCTTTTTACTCATTTGGCTATCGATTGACGTTTGGTTCCACGATTTGTTCAAGGCTCCCTTGCTTGTGTATTTCCTACTTGTATGTGCGGTGTAGTTCTCGGAAGAACCAATGACTTCATCAATCACAACATCCCCATCAGGTAAGGTCACCGAAAAGCGAACCTGTTGGCGGTACGTCATCGTGCGGTAATACTTATATGAAATGTTGCCTTCCTTGTCTTTCAACTCCTGCTTTCCATCTTCGGGAGAAGTTGACTCGTATGATTGAATATCAATCGTAACAATCGCTCCGCCTTCATTCTTATTCATGCCCTGCATGTCAATTTTTGAAGAAACGACACCCGCTTCAAAAATAAATTCGCGTTTCACGGGTTTCGAAGGCAAAACCAATGTTGGTTTCTTCTCATCCAATAAAGCGCGTTCTAAAAGTTTCGCGCCCGTACCCTTTTCACTGTATTCTTGGCTTTCACGCTCAAAATTCACCCGAGCGATTTCGGTATCGATGGCCCATTGTTCCATCTCGGATTCAAATTCCAACTTATACGTTTGCATTACCTCGACGCTATATGACTTCACCTCCTTAGGCAGAGGCTCACTCGGTCGACTTGTGTATTCAACTTGAACCGATTCTCGTTTAATTTTTTGGGCAGAGACACTGAACATTAAAAAGCTAAAGAAGACTAGAATGAAAACTCTCATCAAATCATTGTTTGGGTATGAGCGGTAAAAGTAGTCCCCCAAACCATCAGAAAGTCAACCTACTAACAAATGATTAAACAACATACTACACATTGGTTTACAGCGGGTTATATCTAATTTTAGTTTCTGATTAATGAAGCATTACTATTCTTTCGAACAAAACCTTCTAATCAAACACTCCCATTATCTTTACTTCATGAAACTTTTGGGAACCAAAGTCTGCAAAAAACACGATCTCGGAGTGCACAACAACCTTTTCGGTGGGGTCATGTTGAGCTGGGTCGACGAACTCGCTGTGGCCTTCGTCAATGAAATTTGTCACAGTCCAAATATGGTCACCCTCAAGATGGAGGAAGTGCTCTTCAAGTCTCCTGTGAAGGAGAACAACTTGATCAAGTTCTACGGCCAAATCGACCGCATCGGATCCAAGAGCATTACGGTGACTTTGGAAGCTCGGAAGTTTAATGTTTACAGCCATGAAGAGGCCGTTGTCTGCACGACCCGATTGATTTTTGTTCGTTTGGATGACGATGGGAAAAGCATTCCGATTGCACAACATGTTCGTGACAAGCATCCGGACAAGTGTGCTTAGAAATTCGGCCATATCAGGTCGCTGTTATTTCGTTATCTTGAAGTCTGATGAAACGCTTTGAATTCATTCGCAGCTCCGCCATCGTGTGCGCGAGCGTCGCCCTTCCACGCTATGCTTGGTCCAATTCTGGGATGTACAGTTTTCTCGGCGAACGGCGCGTCGCTCAAATACTGGATGCCAAGGAAAGCATGGTCCAGAACACGCCCATCCTGAGGGCCTTTGCCGGCGGAAAACTGGACTTTGTTTCACCTTTTGTGTTGCTCGATGAGTTTGGCCCCATGGTCGTTGAACCAGGTGCAGAGGGCATGCAGATCAAAGCCCACCCCCACGCAGGTGTCACCCCGACGACCTATCTTCTTTCAGGAAGTGGGCGGCATACGGACAGTCTGAACAATGACATTGTTTACCGCAAAGGGCAGTTCATGTTATTCAGCTCCGGATCCGGGGCCATCCATGAAGAAGTGAGCAGCGAGGAAATCAAGCGCGATGGCGGAAGTGTGCATGGCTTTCAGATTTGGCTCAACATTCCATCTGCTGAAAAATTCAGCACTCCCCATACTGCGATCCATGATCACGAAGACCTGCCCATGATCCAAAGGCCTGGAAGCCGGATCAAGGTGATCATGGGTGAATTGTTCGGACAGCAATCCCCGACCCAGACGTTTAGCCCAGCCTTCTATTACCATGTGCACATCGAACCCAACGGACGACTGGACATCCCCGTGGATCCGGCGTTCAATGCCTTCAGCTATGTGATAGACGGACAGGTCGAGTTGGAAAGACAACAGCAATTGAATGGTCAGCAAATCGCCTTGTTTGAGCGCGGCGGCGACCACGTCCGTTTCTACTCAGAAAAGGGCTGTGAGCTCCTTCTCCTCGGAGGGCAACCGCTCAACGAAACCGTCTATTCCTATGGCCCTTTT
>CAWVYB010000201.1:0-3995 GCA_963934215.1 uncultured Flavobacteriales bacterium
GAAGCAATGGCGAGCCCTAGAGTAAATCCCGAACCCGACATGCCAATGAATTGCTCCGCAGAGATATTGGCCGCAATCAACGACGCACCAATCGCCCACCACGGAAGTGATTTACTCGCTAAGAAATAATCCTCTGCGCTCTTTTCCTTTCCGTCCTTGTTGCGGGAAACCCAGAGTCCGACACCCAGAATGAGGATAGCGTAAATAACAAATACCGCATAGTCTGCGAAGGCAAAGGTTCCCGTCATAGCAATTCAATTGTGGTGTGTAAAATACACTTTATCCTTGATTCAAAGCGGACAAAAGGGGTGACATTTTGACCAACAAAAACCCCCACTGCATCCAATGCTTTGGACGTGGCGGGGGTTTTGAGGGTGTGGGCAATACAGAATTCGAATCTGTGACCTCTACAATGTCAATGTAGCGCTCTAACCAACTGAGCTAAATGCCCTCATTGCTGCCTTCTGAACCTCCGTTTGGTGCAGCTGGCGGACTGCAAAGATACAAAAACTTCTCAGTTCCCTTCCCGGCCAATCTACTATTGAAACGCATCGTACATTCGTCTTTCGAAAAACTCCATTTCATGCAAATTCCCGTCGTTCGTTTCAACCGTGATGCATCCGCATTCAGCAAGACATTAAAAGCGCGAGTCGACGCTTATTTCGAAGAGTCTGGGCGCTCGCGTAAGGGAGATTGGCGTTTACATATCAAGAGCATCTCTATGATTGCGCTCTTCTTTGTCCCTTGGGCCTTGTTTTCTTTTGGGAGTATTGGAGGCGGCATGTGGTTTTGGATTGCCGAGATCGCGATGGGTTTTGGATTGGCTGGAATTGGGCTGAACGTGATGCACGATGCCAATCATGGATCGTATAGCCAAAGCAAAAAGGTCAACAACGTCGTGGGCCGGGTTTTAGACCTCGTCGGAGGTAGCGCTCCTTTGTGGCGCATCCAACACAATGTATTGCACCACTCCTTCACCAACATCAGTGGATTGGATGAGGACATTGATACTCCAGGAATTTTACGCTTTACACCCGACAGACCCCTCAAGAAGATTCATAAGCTTCAATTCATTTATGCCTGGTTCTTTTATTGCATCATGACCTTGTTCTGGATGACCGCGAAAGACTGGATTGCGCTTTATCGCTACAAAAGCAAAGACCTCATTAAATCTTCAGGGACCACTTTTGGTAAGCTCTTCGGTGAATTGGTTGTAACGAAAATTTTGTACTTCTCCTATATCCTTGTTATTCCGGCGGTGTTCAGCGGATTGTCGATTGGCCAGGTGATCCTTGGATGGATGGTCATGCATGCGGTAACGGGACTGATCCTCGCATCCATTTTCCAGCCTGCTCACGTGCTTGAAGAGCTCCAATTCGTGGAAGCTGAAGCCGGAGCGAAGATGGAGGACGATCCCTTGTCACATCAATTGAAGACCACAGCCAATTTCGGAACCGGTTCCAAGTTGTTTACATGGATGTGCGGCGGCCTCAACCACCAAATTGAACACCACTTGTTCCCCCAGATTTCGCACATTCACTTCAGCGCATTGGCGCCCATCGTGAAGAAGACTGCAGAAGAATTTGGACTGCCTTACCGTTCATCCACCACTTTCGCTGGAGCCCTTGCGCTTCACACAAAGATGTTGTGGCACTTGGGCCGGAAGCAGCAATTGGCGTAATTCTTTCAGAAAAGAGCTGTTACCCGCTCTTTTGGAACGAGTTGCATCATCTTTTTTGATATCTTGGAAGTAAATCAAAGTGCTTTCATGATGCGTATTCCGACTTTACTCTTCGCCGTTTGCCTGGTCGTGTCGTTCTGTAACGCCCAAGGGGTTGCGCCGACCGCGATTCCGTCCAATGACACCCCTGCACACCGCACGTGTGCATCTCATGAGAAGTATGTCGAGATGATGGGTGGGGCAAAGTTCTCTGAAATGCGCACGCGCATTGAACAACAGACCCAGCGTTGGGAGTCTCAACCCGTTGAACAACGGTCAAATCAAGCCAATACGGTCGTGACCATTCCAGTGGTTTTCCACGTGGTCTATGCGAACGGCACCCAAAACATCAGTGACGCGCAGATCATGTCGCAGTTGCAAATCCTGAATGATGACTTCCGTCTCCTCAACAGCGATGCTGATAACACCTGGTCTCAAGCCGCTGATTCAGAAGTGGAATTTTGTTTAGCCACCAATGATCCCCAAGGAAACCCTACGGATGGAATCCTCCGTGTTTCTAGCTCCGTTTCGTCCTTCGGAACATCAGACAATGTGAAGTTCTCAAGCTCAGGTGGCTCCGATGCGTGGCCAGCCGGATCGTATTTGAACTTCTGGGTGTGCAATGTAGGTGGAGGTATTTTGGGATATGCGCAATTTCCTGGCGGGTCAGCAGCGACCGACGGAGTCGTTTGTGATTACCGCTATGTGGGGGATATGGGAACCGCGACAGCACCCTTCGACTTGGGACGCACCGCCACCCATGAGGTGGGCCACTGGCTCAACCTGTACCACATTTGGGGAGATGGTAACTGCAATCAAGACGACCAGGTGTCAGACACGCCGAATTCAGATGCCGCTAACTTCGGTTGTGCCACAGGCCATCAGAGCTGCAGCAGTACGGACATGGTGCAGAACTACATGGACTATTCGGACGACGCGTGCATGAATCTGTTCACATCCGGACAAAAGTCGCGCATGCAAGCGCTGTTTGCCCCGGGAGGCTTCAGAGCGAGCTTGGTAAATTCTGACGGATGCGCTCCAGCGTGTACAACGGGATGTGGCTGTACAGATGCCACAGCCTGCAATTACGATAGCGCTGCTACGGAAGACGATGGTAGCTGCGATTTCAGTTGTCAGGGCTGTACCGATTCGGAAGCGTGCAATTACGACGCCGATGCTACGGAGGATGATGGATCGTGTATTATGCCACAGGATGGTGTCCCGTGCAGCTGTACCAGTGATTGGGCGTTTGCCGTCACTGACTTGACAGGAACCTCCAGTGAATCGTTTACAATGGAAGCGACGAGCACTACAGGTCTGGACCAGTTGGATATTAGCGTGGCCTATTCCGCGGCGGCTGGTGGCAGTTGGGTCGGCGATGTACTCATCGGAATCTGTGATCCGAACGGATCGTGCCTTGAAATCGGAGGCTATAACTTGACTTTGGGTTACACCATCGCGAGTGATTGGCCTAGTGACTGGAATGTGGATACTGAAGGAATCTATACCCATAGTGTCGACCTCAGTTCATACGGCTTAACGGGTGCGGGAGTATGGACCTTGGAAGTCGTCAATGGCTACAGCGTGACAGAATCTTCCGGGACCTGGGATGCCACACTCAGTTTGACCAATTTTTGCATCGGATTGCCCGGAGAAGATGTGGAAGGCTGCATGGATATGACGGCTTGTAACTTCAATACTGCCGCAACAATCGCTGACAACTCCTGCTTGTTCGCTGCTGATTGCGACACGTGCTCTGGCGCCACTGACGGCTCCGGTTCTGTAGTCGATGGTGACGACGACAACGATGGTGTTTGCGACGCCGATGAAATCACAGGCTGCCAAGACGCCTTGGCGTGTAACTACGACGAAGACGCTACGGATGCAGGAGACTGCACATACCCACTGGCCGATTTTGACTGCGATGGCAATCCCTTGGGTTGTGCTGAAGACATCAACAACAATGGTACCGTGGAGGTGTCAGATTTGTTGATATTACTTGGTGATTTTGGCTGCACCGCAGACTGCTCTGCTGCTGACATCAACGGCGATGGCTCAGTGACCGTTGCCGATATGCTCTTGTTCCTCGCTATGTTCGGAGAGGATTGTTGAGGTTAATAAGGGCCCTCAGGCGGTCTGTTTTGATCTGACGACTGTCGGCCTTAGTTCTTCACTTCTTCAGCAACCAACTCCAGCTCTCTTCTGCGATTGAGCATAAACCCTCCAAACACTGCTCCCCCTATCAGCAAGAACCAAACTTCGCTGTCAATGGGCG
>CAWVYB010000202.1:0-3978 GCA_963934215.1 uncultured Flavobacteriales bacterium
ACGCAGCGGCTTGCAACTACAACGCTGATGCGACAGACGAAGACGACTCGTGCACGTATGCTTCTGTCGGTTTCGACTGCGATGGCAACTGTTTGGGCGATCAGAATGGCGATGGTGTTTGCGACGGATCTGAAGTCTTTACTTTCTTCGATGCAGACGACTATAGCGTTGATTGTGTGGGTGACTTGCCAACGGATTGCGATGAGTCTGTTTCGGTCGAGTCTATTTGCTCTGTTGACGCGTTGGATTTGGTTTGCTTGCTAGCAGAAAACATCACAGGGGCATCTGTTGTGTACAATGCGACCACGGCGATGGGTAATGGGCCTGATGGTGCATTCCGATTGTACGGAGCTTCAGCTCAAGGCGTAGCAGATAGCGATTTCTTTATTGAAGACGCGACCAATCCACTTCAATTGATTCGTTATGACAACAATGTCGCCGTATTGACAGGAGTCATTGTGAATGAGCTCAATGCGAATCAGCGATTTGACGTGTTCGTTTCCTTTAATACGGGGCAGGAGGGTCAAGAATGGTTGGATGAAGATCCAGCACATGGTTACTTGGTTTCCTTTGGTTGTGAGGCTGATATTGAAATGGTGTATACCCTGAAGGCTGAGCAGAGTTACTTGTTAGGCCAAGGTGCCTACCAGGGAGATTTGTTAACGCTGAATCACATGCCGATTAATCAAAACAAACGATTCCAATTGGGTCAGGGAGGCAACAGCCACAACTGCAATTACGGATTTGGAGGTTGGTTTGCTTGGCAAGGGACCTTGATGGGAGTTCCTGCAGGAGGGGCTTCGGGAGATATCATTGTTGACTTGGTAGAGGATGCTGCGTTTACTGCGGCGTCGTGTGGAGAGGAGGAAGTGGTCATGTATTACACAGCTGTTGATTTATCGTGCAATGCAGCCCAAACGGTTGTGCAAACAATCACACGAGATGACGATCAGGCACCAATTATTGTTGGTCCGGCCGATTTGCTGGTGGAATGTGACGCGGTGGCTGCTGTTGAGTCTCTGGAGGATCTACTCGCTTCAGGAATTCTTGCTGCAACCGACAATTGTGAGGATACGGATGAAGCTTTGATGTTTTCGTATGAAGGAGAAACGGTCAGCCCGACCGCTTGCTCTAGCACGTATACGCTGACGCGCACATGGTCGGTTGCTGATTGCAGCGGAAATGTCAGCAATCACATTCAAACCATTGAAGTTGAAGACACAACATCACCTGTATTTGTCGAGGCATTGCCTGGAAATGTCACGGTAGAATGCGACGCGGTTCCTGCTGCGATCACATTGACAGCGAATGACAATTGTGACGAGGCTGTTTCGGTTACGTTTGTCGAAACAACCCAATTGGGTGCATGTCCACAGACGTATACGTTAACACGCACTTGGTCGGTTGGAGACTGCAGCGGCAATATGACAGATCATATTCAAGTGGTTGAAGTGCAGGACAGCACTGCTCCGGTCTTTACGGTGGTTCCTTCGAACCAATCCAACGCTTGTGAAGAAGAGCTATACAGCGCTTCTGCCGAAGACAATTGCAGTGAGGTTACGATTTCAGAATCACGGGACGTGATCAGTTCGGATGATTGCGGAAACTATGAGCATGTGGTCACGTTGATAGCGACAGATGATTGCGGCAACAGTGCAACCCACGAGTTTACGATTGTTGTGCTTGACAATGAAGCCCCTGCATTTCTAGAGTCTTTGCCTAGTAATGAAACAGTGGAATGTGACATGGTCCCAGAGGCTGTTACTCTCACGGCAATAGACAACTGTGATGAAAACGTTTCTGTAGACTTTGTTGAAACCAGTGAAGTGGGCTCTTGCCCTCAGATGTATACTTTGACACGAACCTGGTCTGTGAGTGATTGCGGTGGTAATATGACAGATCATGTTCAGATCATTGAGGTACAAGACACCCATGCACCGGTCTTCACCGAATTGCCTTCTGATCAAACCAATCAATGCAATGAGCAGGCCTATGACTATGCCGCTTCAGACAATTGCGGATCTGTTGAGATTGTGGAAACGCGGGATGTCATCAGTTCTGATGCCTGCGGTAACTATGAGCATTTGGTGACGTTAACCGCGACCGATGAGTGCGGAAACAGCTCAGATCATCAGTTTGCCATTCTTGTAGCGGATACCGAAGTGCCGGTATTTGCAGAGGCTTTACCAAGCAATGAAACGGTAGAGTGCGATGCGATTCCTGAAGCAGCGATGTTGACAGCCTCAGACAACTGCGACGCGATTGACGTTGTGTTTATGGAGGAGACAACAGCGGTTATTTGTGAAAACACATTCACTTTAACGCGGACTTGGACCGCAAGTGATTGTTCTGGCAACACGACTGAGCACGTTCAAACGGTTCAAGTCTTTGATACAACGGCACCGGTATTCCAATCCCATGATGAGTTCACAACTACATCATGTGAGAATTTAATCGATCCTACGGATCCGATGCAGATGCCTTTAATCGCAACAGACAACTGTGCTGATGTGAGTTATAGTATCAACGCCATCATATTCTCAGGAGGTTGTCCTGGTACGTGGATGCGTGAATGGACAGCGACGGATGCTTGTGGTAACAGTACGTCAGCACTGCAGTTTGTAACACTGTATGATGAAATTGCACCTGAGTTTACCTCTTTGCCTGAGGCACTGGTTCAGCTGGAATCAGGAGAAGACTGCATGGCGGAAACATCGCCGACAGCTACGGGGATTCCTGAAGCAAGTGACAACTGTGGTCCTTCTGTTGATGTCAGTGTTGAATACCAAGATTCTCCAGAAATCGAAATTTGTGCTGGAACGTATTCGTTTACGCGAACTTGGACAGCAACGGATTTCTGCGGTAATGCGAGTGTATTCGTTCAAGCGATTGAAGTCAATGACACAACAGGACCTGTGTTTGTCAATGCTCCAATGGACCAGAACAATCAATGTACTGAAATGCCGTATGCTCTGGAAGCATCAGATAACTGCAGTCTGGTTACCATCGTGGAAACACGTGATACCCTCTCCACCGATGCTTGCGGAAACTATGAGCACCTGGTCACTTTGACGGCGCATGATCTTTGCGGCAACATGACCCAGCATCAATTTACCATCGTGGTCAATGATGATACTGCTCCTCAATGGAATCAGGCGATTCCTTTGGATGCAACCGTAGAGTGTGACGACATTCCATTGCCCGTGGAAATCACAGCTATGGACAATTGCGATGGCGATGTAGAGGTTGCTTTCGATGCGATCGAAACACCAGGGGATTGTCCAGAAACGTATACGATTACGCGAACATGGTACACGGTTGACTGCTCAGGAAACAGCTCGTTTGCCATCCAAGAGATTCAAGTGGTGGATACAACGGCCCCGGAATTTGTTGAGGCATTGCCAGAAGCAATGGAGGTGGAGTGCAATGCCATTCCCGCTGCAGTTAGTTTGACTGCTGCAGACACCTGTGACGACTCTCCAAGTGTGAGTTTTGTTGAAACAGTGTCGGAGGAAATTTGCACGGGCTCTTATGTTTTAACGCGCACATGGACCGCGGAGGATTGCGCTGGAAACACAAATGTCCATGTGCAGACCATCAATGTCTCAGATACGACAGCCCCTGCTGTTGCGGATGCGATAGACGGCACTGTTGAATGTGACGGTGCAGGCAACGCCTCCGATCTTGAAGTTTGGCTCGCCAACAACGGCGGCGCATCGGCAACGGACGCCTGTGGCGGTGTAACCTGGAGCAATGACTTCGACGCTTTGAGCGACGACTGCGGCGCAACGGGTGGAGCAATGGTGACCTTCACGGCCACCGATGACTGCGGCAACTCAACCACAACGGCAGCGACGTTCACCATCGAAGACACGACAGCTCCTGCTGTTGCGGATGCGATAGACGGCACTGTTGAATGTGACGGTGCAGGCAACGCCTCCGATCTTGAAGTTTGGCTCGCCAACAACGGCGGCGCAT
>CAWVYB010000203.1:0-3952 GCA_963934215.1 uncultured Flavobacteriales bacterium
CGTCCGAAATGACGGATGTCCCAGTGGTATCCAATGATTGCCCTCAAGGCGGCATTGACATGAGAGCCCAAGGCAAATGAGCGGGGAGCTTCCAAGGGGTCGAAGGGAGAGGTTGCCCATCCCAATCCAAGCCCAAATTCGCTAAACGCGTTTCCAAAGAGCGGCTTCCTGTTGAGCCATATCGCATGGACGACCCAACCCAAGTCTTTGCTTCCTCCCCACGTTCCAGCCACTTCGACGCCTTGCCATGCACCCGTTCGATTGCCATGACTGGACCATCCTCCTTCGAGTTCCTTGCCCCAAATCAATGAGGTACTCCATGCGTGTCCAGTAACCAGTGAGCGCATTTCCTGGCGATGCGGAAGTGAATACCCCCCTGATAGCCGGTATTCCGTTGGACGCCAAAAGTTGGGAGTTGCAGCCAATTCTTGGGATTGCAACACCACTCCTTGCATACAAAAGGCAAGAAGGGGAATGAGGAGTCGATGATTCAGACCGTGGTACATCTCGACTTCGAAGGTAGCGCGACGTAACTTTGCGGCATGCATACCATGGAAGAGAAATTGAAGGCGTTCGAACGTTTGCTGGTGATCATGGATGAATTGCGCGAGCAATGCCCTTGGGATAAGAAGCAAACGATGGAAAGTCTGCGGCATTTGACCATCGAAGAAACCTATGAATTGGCGGATGCCATACTCGACGGTGATTTGCAGGAAATGCGCAAGGAAACGGGTGATTTAATGCTGCACATGGTTTTCTATGCGCGCATTGCCAGTGAACAACCCGCAGAGAAAGGAGGATGGGACATTGCCGATAGCTTGCATGGTATTTGCGACAAATTGGTTTCTCGTCACCCCCATATTTATGGGGATGTGGTTGCCGAAGACGAGGAGACGGTCAAAGCGAATTGGGAACAACTGAAACTCAAAGAGGGCAATTCCTCTGTTTTGGAAGGCGTGCCTACGAGCCTTCCTTCACTTGTGAAAGCTTATCGAATTCAAGATAAGGTCCGAGGCGTTGGCTTTGATTGGGATCACGAAGATCAGGTTTGGGCCAAGGTGGAAGAAGAACTCAAGGAGTTTCAAGATGAAGTGGCCGCAGGCAGTGATCGCGCTGCTGATGAATTCGGGGATGTGCTTTTCGCTCTCATCAATTATGCGCGTTTCAAGGGGATCAATCCAGATGAGGCCCTCGAGCGGACGAATCGAAGATTCAAGGCGCGATTTCAGCACATGGAAAAGGAAGTGACGAAGGCGGGTAAGACGATGAGCGACATGGAATTGAAAGAAATGGATACCTATTGGGATGCCGCTAAAAAGGCTTTGGGACATCACTCCAGTCAAGGATGAAGCAATTTGGAGTCATCGGCATCGCATTGTTGGCTTGTTGCGGTTGTCGCGATGCCAATGAAGCGTCGTGTTGGATGCGCCCTGGGAACCCAGTCACGGTGACCCAAACGTGGAGCGATAAGGAGTTGCAAGTATTGACTTTGCATGATCACGTTGACGTGACATGGCGTTGGGACTCCCTCTCTGATGTGTCGGTCACATGGTCCGGACCAGAACACCTTTTGGCCTACGCTTCGGCTGAGTGGGAAGGGGATCAACTTGTAATTGGCCATTCGGACCGTTGCGAGTGGGCGCGAAGATTGGATGTCGTGGTGCAAGCAGAAATCGTAAGTGATACGTGGAATGTTTTGGAAATGCGGGGTCAAGGTGAATTCTTCATGGACTCTGTTTGGAGAGGAGAAAGCCTTTCCGTTGAGGCGTTTGCAAGCTCTAGCCAATTGAACTTGTATGTGGAAGCAGATTCGGTGACGGTCAAGTTGCACGCGGGACCGGCCTCTGCAAAGCTGCAAGGTCATGCGGATGTGCTGCAAGCCTATTCCTCAGGATTGGGCGCATTGGATGCATCCCAATGTCAAACGCTGTATGCATTTGTCAATCAATCAGGGGTTATTCCACTGGAATTCGCAGCGACAACGTACGCATATGTGGCCATCAACTCACCGGGAAATGTGATCCTGCACGGAGGCTATCCCACGGAAGTAACATTGGAAACGACATCCACTGGCGAATTATTGGAAGAGTGAAGCTAGGGCCGTAAAAGCGACTTGACATCTGAGGCGAATGCGTCAACCCAAAGGCCGTATTGTTCCCCTGATGGATGCAATCCATCCGATGCGACAAGCCCTTCGATTTGCGGCCATTGCTGTGAGATGGGGGTGATGTCAAAATGTGCGACGCCAGCGCTCACAGTCAAATTTCGACACGATGAATTGAATTGAATCAATTCTGCACTGATCGTGGATTGGTTGTTTTGTCCAAATGGAGTGAAGCCATAATCGGGGATTGAAACTACGAATACGCGATCAGTTCGTCCATTTGCGCATTGAATCGCACGGTTCAGGAGGTCGGTAAATTCGACTTCGTATTGCTCCAAGGACAACCCTTGGTATTGATTGTTGACTCCGATCAAAAGGCTCACGTAATCCCAGTTTGTTCCTTCGTAGCCTGATTCAGAGAGCGCTTGACTCAAATTGGATGTCGTCCATCCTGTCGTAGCCAAAATGACGGGGTCAATCAACGTGTCCTCTGGCATCCACGGTGACAACCGGTCAACCAATTGTTCTGGCCACCGCAAGCTCGAATCAACGGACTCACCGATGGTATAGGAATCTCCTAAAGCGAGATATCGAAAGGACTGTGGATCGGAAATCTCGGATGGAATGGGTTCCGTTTGCGACCCACCCAAGTCGGTTTGAGATGGCTCCGGTTGACAGCTACAAAAGAACAGGGCAGAAACTAAGATGTAGGTGGAACTCAATCGCTGAAGCATGGATTATAGACTTAGGTGTCTGAAAGGTAGGAAGAAGCATTGCTTTCTCTGTAAATTGGAACCCATTCGAATGACCTCATGAAAACTCCTGTTTCCTGCTTTTTTTCCGCTGTCGCTGTGATTTTCTTCATTGGCACTTTTTCTGCAGCGGGCCTGTCTCAAGAAGAGGCTAAAGTCCCTCATGTCAACACCAACAAATTCAGACAGTTGGGACAGGAGTTGCCCACGCCCAATGTCTACAGAACGGCCTCTGGAGCTCCTGGATATGCCTATTGGCAACAACAAGTGGACTACAATATCGACGTCACATTGGACGATGCCAACCAGCGTATTGATGGCGAAGAACGCATCTTGTACGTCAACAACAGTCCGGATGAGTTGCGTTACTTGTGGATGCAACTGGATCAAAATGTGCGGGCAAAAGACAGTGATAGTCACAAGATCAAGCAGTCGAGTATGCGCGATCGCAATTCCTTCAAGGCCATTCAAGGTTTAGAGCCATCGTTTGACGGAGGGTTCAATATTGAATATGTGGCGGATGAGTCGGGAAGACCCCTGACGTATACGATCAACAACACCATGATGCGGATTGACCTAGTCAATCCAATCAAGCCAGGTGGATCCTTTGTTTTTGATGTGGCATGGTGGTTCAATATCAATGACCGCATGGCCATTGGTGGAAGAAGCGGATATGAGTACTTCGAAGAAGAAGATAACTACATCTATACCATTGCGCAATTTTATCCTCGCATGGTAGTTTATGCCGATAATGAGGGCTGGCAGAATAAGCAGTTTCTTGGCAATGGAGAGTTCACGGTGAATTTCGGTGATTACCACGTTGAAATTAACGTACCCTCAGATCATGTCGTAGCGTCTACGGGCGTGCTGAAAAACGAGAAGGAGGTATTGACGTCCACCGAACGAAAGCGTTTGCAAGCAGCGAGAACAGCCTACGATCAGCCTGTCATTATTGTCACAGAAGAGGAAGCGCGCGAAGCCGAATTGAACAAGGAAGCCGAAACGAAAACGTGGATCTTTGACGCTGAGAACGTTCGCGATTTTGGATGGGCTTCGAGCAGAAAATTTATTTGGGACGCTATGGCCGTCCGTGTAG
>CAWVYB010000204.1:0-3883 GCA_963934215.1 uncultured Flavobacteriales bacterium
CAATGGACTTGGATGTGGCGCTTCAAGGACGAGGTGACGGGGATGGGTAATGCGTTTCGAGTGCTCGCGGGCGTGCTTTCCCCACAAAATGAAAACACATGGACGGTCTGAATCAAGGAGATATTCCATCACCGATCCCGTTATACCCTGCCAACCAAAATGCGCGTGGCTTCCGGGAAGCCCTTCAGATACCGTTAAAACGTCATTGAGAAGTAAAACACCTTGCCTAGGCAAATGCTCCAAGACGCCTTCTTCTCTTAACGCCTGTAAAGACAGTGATTCAGGCCCCACATCATCCGCAAGCTCTTTTAAGATATTCCGCAAAGAAGGAGGCCAAGCAACCCCTTGTGACACTGAAAATGCCAAGCCGTGGGCTTGTCCTAGTCCATGGTATGGGTCCTGGCCTAAGATGACTACTTTGACAGCGCTGGGGGCACATGAGCGAAATGCAGCAAGCTCTAACCCCTCGGGTGGATAGCATACCCCTTGAGAACGCGCATCTTGAAGCAACGCCGACACACGCCTCCACGTAGTGCCTTCAACACGGCTTTCCAATGCTTTTCGCCACGTAATGGGAAGCTGGTTAAACAGGCTTAAATCATCAAAAGACATGCACAAAAATCCGTTTTTTAGCGGGGCTTTCCAACCAACCTTTCCCTATTCGTTGAAAACCTCTCGCAAAGAATCTTTGACATACAAAAGGAAGAAGTACTTTTGTCTTTTGCTCCTGAAGCCATATTGAGGGAGTTTTTTCCATCTTGTACCTGAATCACATTGTCGTTAACTGACACTTCGTTGCGCAAACAACTGGAAACCAATCAAGGAAAGACCTTGTATGGTTACCAAAAGAATGCCATCAACACATTGATGGGCCGAATGGAAAAATTTCCACAACGGTATAACGTGCTCTTCCAACTCCCTACGGGTGGTGGAAAAACCGTTATTTTCTCTGAGTTGGCCAAGCGATATATCCTTGAAACAGGAAAAAGAGTCCTTATTCTGACCCACCGTATAGAATTATGCGGACAAACGAGTCGAATGCTTACGGACATCGGAGTCCCGAATAAAATCATCAACAGCAAGGTCAAGGAATTGGATGATGATGAGGATTTTTGGTGTTATGTCGCGATGGTAGAAACGCTCAACAATCGACTCAGCGATGAGCGCATCGATTTTGAGAACTTGGGATTGGTCATCATTGACGAAGCCCATTATAATAGCTTCCGGAAGCTTTTTGGATATTTTGCGACTCAAAATATTTTGGGTGTGACGGCGACGCCTCTCAGCTCGAACATCAAACTTCCTTTGAAGGATAACTACAACGAGTTGATCGTTGGCGAGTCCATCTCAGCGTTAGTCGAGCAGGAGTTTCTGGCGGAAGCCATCACCTACAGTTATGATGTCAACTTACGTTCATTGAAAATCGGGATCAATGGCGATTATACCGTCAGCAGCTCGGAACGTTTGTACGGCAATTATCTGATGCAGGAAAAGCTGCTCTACGCGTATGAGGAGAAAGCCAAGAACACTAAAACGTTGATTTTCAATAATGGAATCAACACGTCGAAGTCCGTGCAGGCCATGTTCGAGGAGGAGGGCTATGAGTGCAAACACCTGGACAACACCCACAGCGAAAAAGAACGCCACGACATATTGGAGTGGTTTGAAAAGAAGCAGGATGCGATTTTAAGTTCTGTATCCATTTTAACGACTGGATTTGACTCCCCCTCTGTCGAAACTATCATCTTGAATCGTGCTACCAAGTCGCTGACTTTGTATCATCAAATGATTGGACGTGGATCTCGTGTTTTGCCTCACAAGAAGAAGTTCAACGTCATCGACTTGGGGAACAATGCGCGCCGATTTGGATTGTGGGACACACACGTGAATTGGGCCGATATCTTCAAATCGCCCAACTCTTACATTGAAGGCCTGTATTCGGATGAAGAGATTGAGGAAGAATTCGTTTATGAATATTCCGATGATTTGATGAAACGATTGGAGGGCGGTCCAGATCCTGATTTCAACATGGCCGAAGCATATGTTGAAGTGACACGATCCGGAGGCAGACCCAAAGAAGCCATCGAACGGAGCATCGTGCATCACGTGAGTATCGTGCGCTATTTGTGTCAGGATTTTTGGGACGCCTCTGATCTAATCAAAGAATTGGAAGGCGACATCATTTATCGCGTTCGGTTATACTCGAAATGCATCTCCAAGACTACGGAAAATTATAAGAACTGGCTGAAAGAGGAGTACCTCCGAAAGTTGCAAAGCGAATTGCGTCAGGCATATGCAGAGGACGACGTTTAACGCGTTCAGAACTGACTCTTTTGAAACGCAAACAAGTTTATTCCTCACGCTTACAAAAGCTCTATCGAGAGCACCTCAAGCACGCCTACATTGAGACATGCCTGTTGAAATTGAGCCATGGATAGATGCCGTCCCGTTGCATCTCGGTTTTGCTGTGATTACAGCTTTTTTTCTATCACTTTTTTTCACTCCATTGGGAGAAAGCGCCAAATCATTGCACGTAAAAGGGTTCGTCGTGGCAACAGGGTTCGGTGTCGTTTTGGCTGTAACGAGCTGGATATTCCAACTACTCCCATTGGCTTCGGCTTGGGTTGAGCTCACACGTTCTGCAATGTGGTGGTCCATCCTCATCGGCCACGCATCCATTCTTTTGTACGTGCGCTTCCTTCTCGTCGCCGGGGAGCCGGGACAAACCAAAGCAGCACAAAATGCAATCATTCAAGAGCAGCTACTCATTCAAAGCGTAGCCCAAGTCAAAAAAAACATTTCATTGAGAGATCGGGTTCGTCAAGCCAAACGCAACAATCTGCGTTCACAGATGAACCCTCACTTCCTGTTCAATGTCCTAACAGGAATCCAACACTTGCTTTTCACTGAGCAAGGCGATAAAGCGAGTGACGTGTTTCGGAGGTTCCGAAAGCTGCTGATGCAGGGCTTTATCACAACCGACAAGAACATCATTTCCATTCAACAAGAACTTGATCACGTTGGACAATACATCGACTTGGAATCCATACGACTGACCAAACCGATCGTTTGGAAGTCCGTCGTCGATTCGACGGTCAGTCTCCCGCACACTCCGTGTCCAAAGTTCCTCCTTCAGCCCCTCGTAGAAAATGCGATTTGGCATGGTCTCTCTGGGCTTTCAGCGGAAAATCCAGCGATTGAGTTGCGCATATTTTGGGATGATGAGGCGTTGGTTTTGCAAGTGCATGACAACGGAAAAGGGCTGATGAAAAAAGCATTGACAAAAAAAGAAGACCACCAATCAAGGGGCACTGCAATCATCAAAGAGCGTTTGGAACTGCTCAGACACCCGGGAAAACTCGAATTGAGAGATCCTATGGATCAGGACCCGTATTCACGCGGTACGGTTGCACAAATACGTTTGCCATTGTGGGCCTTAGAGCCCCCTCCAAAAGAGGAAGACGGTGATTTCAAAAAGGAAGACGGGGGTTTGGAGCGTCTGTGATGGTGCCTCTAGATCCAGCTTCGAATTGAATCGCCCCGGTCATGGCAATCATGGCAGCATTGTCTGTGCAAAATGACATGGGAGGAATGTGAATCGTCCAATTCAGTTCGTCCCTTCTTTTCTCAAGTTCACTGCGCAATCCGCGATTGGCTGACACCCCTCCTGCTATGGCCACCTCTTGAATACCTGTAGACACAACGGCTGATTCCAACTTACTCATCAAAATTCCCAATATGGCATGCTGTATGCTAGCAGCAATGTCCGCTTTTCGTTGATCGACAAAGTGGGGATTCGACTGCATTTCCCGCTGTAAAAAATGCAAGATCTGAGTTTTCAACCCACTAAAACTCATGTCCAGTCCTTTGACAACAGGACGTG
>CAWVYB010000205.1:0-3880 GCA_963934215.1 uncultured Flavobacteriales bacterium
GCAGGAACCATGAATTGGGGTGTGTGGGGAAAGGGTTTAACCCTCCCCGCTATGGCCCGTCATATCGAAGGGTGTTTCGAGCTCGGTGTGTTTGCGTTTGATCATGCCGACATCTATGGTGACTTTACCACGGAGCGTGCGTTTGGTCAGGCATTTGCTGAGACCAACCTATCGAGAGAGCAAGTGTGGTGGATTAGCAAGTGCGGAATTCAATATCCCAATCCAAAAACAGCCACATCAGTCAAGTATTACAATTACACTCCAAAACATATTAGGCAGTCCGTTGAGAATAGCCTTCGAAACCTGCAAACAGAGTATTTAGACGGGCTGCTATTGCACCGACCGAGCCCGTTGATGGATCCGGAATCCATCGTTCACACTTTATTAGAACTGAAGGAAGAAGGAAAGATTAAAGGGTGGGGGGTTTCGAATTTCACACCTTCTCAAATAGCGTTGTTTCAAGGAGACGAACGCCCTTTATGGAACCAACTGGAGTGTTCTGTGACGCACACATCTCCTATGACCGATGGAACATTGGATTTTATGAAGGTGAACAAAATCGCTGCCATGGCGTGGTCTCCACTTGGAAGTTTCTTTAAGACATCTGGTCCGCAACAAAAGCGGTTAAATGAAGTGGTAGCACGATTGTCAAAAAAAACAGAACAGACTCCAGCACAACTCCTTTTAGCATGGCTCGTGCGCCATCCGAGCGGTATTATTCCAGTGGTAGGAACGACGGATTTGCTGCGGTTGTCTGACTTGAAGGAAACTTGTTCATTTCATTTGGAGTTGGAGGATTGGTTTGCGATGACCGAAGCAAGTTGGGGACATCGTGTACCTTGAGTTATGTTTGAAGCTGTTGTTGACACGTTAGGGTGCAGCATCTCTATAGAATTTATGTAATTTACCTTGATGTCTCAATCATTTGACACCCCCTCTAATAACATACCTGCGCGAAATTTAATTCAAGCTCCTTCCGTCGCTTGGCCCACGTTAATGCTGACGGGGATGATTCTTTTTGCATGGACTTGGATTGGTTGGAAGGCTTTTTTTGACGGGCTCTCCCTTTGGGTTGCGTTCGTGTGCAACACCATTCTAGCGTACATGGCATTTACACCGCAGCACGAAGCAGTGCATGGGTCGGTTTCAAAGAAGCATGAAGCTCTCAACGGTATTGTCGGCCGATTGTCGGGCTTTCCTTTGCTCTCCCCATTCCACGCGTTTAAACGTCTTCACCTAACACACCATAAACACACCAATGATCCGGAAAAAGACCCGGATTTTTGGAGTGGAAAAGGTCCTTGGTTCACCCTTCCTCTTCGATGGCTAACCCAGGATTTCTATTACTGGTACATTTCCATTACCTCAATCAAGGAAACGTCAAGGACCCGGAAAACCGAGGTTATTGGGACGCTTGTTTTTTTCTATGGAACGGCTTTGTTTATGGCGTTGAACGGCCATTTAGAAGCGGTTATTTGGGCTTGGATCGTCCCGTCGCGAGCGGCAAGTGCCCTTCTCGCCTTCATGTTCGACTACTTGCCCCATCGCCCCCACCGTATAGCAGCGAAAACAGACCCATTCAAAGCAACACGGAATATTCAAGCTCCAGGTGTTACGATGGTATTCCTAGCGCAGAACTACCACCTGGTTCATCATGTATTTCCAACCGCACCGTTTTATCACTACGTCCGCATTTGGCGACGTCACCAGCGATGGTTTACTGAAAGAGGAGGTCAATCGGATTCCTTTCGAAATTGGTTTAGGGCGCAGAAAACATGATTTCTGAGGCCAAGACCTCCTTCGACGGACAGCTATATGGCCGTTGGTTGTCTGTATTTCGAATACTGACTGTTGTACTCTGGGTACTCATTGGATGCGTGTTTACCGGCCTTCTCCGAGTTTTTATTCGCCCATTTTCGAAATGGCATTTTATTAGAATCAACACCCTTTGGATTGTACATCCCTGGTCGAGAGGTATTGTCTGGATTTTAGGGATGAGAATCTCAACGGAAGGAAAGATTCAACCCAATCAACAGCTTATTGTAAGCCATCACATGGGGTTAATCGATTCGTTGATGGTTATGGCATTAGCACCCTGCATGGTATTGTCCAATAGGGACATCCGGAAAATCCCGTTCGTGGGCTTTCTTTTGAGGTTCCTCGGTTTTGTGTTCTTGGACAGAAGACAACCGAGATCACTTCTCAAAGCTATAGCGGATCAGAGGGAAATGCTGCGGAAATCCCGCATCAATGTTGGTTTTTTTCCGGAAGGTTTTATTGGAGATGGGCATAAAATGGGAACGTTTCATTCCTCGCTTTTTGCATTGGCTGAATCACACGATGTTGATGTCCAACCGATTGCCTTCCGCTGCACGGCCATCAACGGAATTCCTCTATCGTTTCAAGACGCGTCATTTTTTCTATTCAATGCGGAAGAACATACGATCGTAGCCTATCTCACCCACCTTTTTCGTTGGAAAACACTTACGATTCAAACACGGATTCTTTCGCCGATTGGACACGATGAAATTCAGCGCAATGGGTGGTCGCGGCATGATGTTTCCAAACTAACAGAAGGGCGTATTCGAGAGGCGTTTAACGACCGGATCTTGTGGTAGCGACAGAAACAAAAAGCAGGGGGTGTTTTCTTTTGAACGGGAGTACGATCTCCGGGCAACCTTTTGACTTCGTTCGAAACGAAAAAGCCACGCTTCAAGCGTGGCTTTTTTTAAAAACTCCCCGTCCGGGACTTATCTCGAACCAGATATTTCTGGGGTTTAAGAAACTGTGCAAGTTTCGGGGCTCTATGATTTGTCGGCCAACCACCGGACATTCCCCCTTGGCAAAAGACATTTCGTATATTTAATAGAAATCGAACTGTCATGAAGCGAATCCCTTTCATTTTGTTTGCCGTTGCGATGGGGTTGAACCTCAGTGCGCAGGATGATTGCGAGAATCCAGACTTGAATTGTGATGGATTTGTCAACGTAAATGACCTCCTCGGGATGCTCAGCTACTTTGGGGATGAAGAGGATGGTCAATGGCTTGACGGTGACGACTGCTTCAGTCCTGACGTGAATTGTGACGGATTTGTTAACGTCAACGATTTGCTTGTTTTGCTCAGTTCTTTTGGTGAGCAAGACCTAGATGGAGACGGTATTTGGGATTCAGAAGACGATTGTGTGTGTGCTATTGAGGGCTGCACAGATATTGGGGCCTGTAACTTCGATCCGCTCGCTTTAGAAGATGATGGATCATGTTTTGTTACTTCGGACTGGATCCAGCAAGGCGCTGACATCGGCGGCGAGGCGGCGCATGATCAAAGCGGCTGGAGCGTTTCACTTTCCTCCGACGGCACGACCGTTGCCATTGGGGCGCGTTATAACGACGGCAACGGCACTTTCTCCGGTCACGTTCGTGTTTACGCATGGAATAGCGCTACAGGTGCTTGGGAACAGCAAGGCGCTGACATCGACGGCGAAGCGGCGGAAGATGAGAGCGGTCGGAGCGTTTCACTTTCCTCCGACGGCACGACTGTCGCTGTTGGGGCGGTTTTTAACGACGATAACGGCTCAGGCTCCGGTCACGTTCGTATTTACGCATGGAATAGCACGACGAGTGTTTGGGAACAGCAAGGCGCTGACATCGACGGCGAAGCGGCGGGTGATTATAGCGGCAATAGCGTTTCCCTTTCCTCCGACGGCACGACCGTTGCCATTGGGGCGCGTTATAACGACGCCAACGGCTCTAACTCCGGTCACGTTCGTGTTTACGCATGGAATAGCGCTACAAGTGTTTGGGAACAGCAAGGCGCTGACATCGACGGCGAAGCGGAGTATGATTATAGCGGCTACAGCGTTTCTCTTTCCTCCGATGGCAA
>CAWVYB010000206.1:0-3837 GCA_963934215.1 uncultured Flavobacteriales bacterium
CAAACCAGCCAAACCACAAAAGTCCGGTTCCTAAAATGACAAATGGAATGTTGGCGGGTTCGTTGTTTTGTTCTTCACGTTTCCCAAGAAAAAGAGCCCCCGCAAGTGCGGCCATGCCAGCGGACATGTGCACGACAGTTCCTCCAGCAAAGTCCAAAACGCCCCAATTGCGCAACAGCCCATCGGGATGCCAAGTCATGTGCGCGAGAGGCGGGGAGATGACCAATGAAAAGAATACCATGAACAGGATGTAGCTTCGAAATCGAATGCGTCCGGCGAAACTTCCTGTGATGAGTGCAGGCGTAATCACGGCGAATTTTAGTTGGAACAAGGCAAATAGCAGGAAGGGAATCGTGCTCGCGAAATCGCTATTTGGAGAAAGTCCCACGCCATTGAAGGCAAAATACGTCCCGGGATGGCCGATGATGCCGCCAACAGATTCGCCGAAGCAAAGACTGAATCCAACGAAGACCCACAATACGCTGATGACACCCAAGGCGACAAAGCTCTGTAGCATGGTCGAGATTACATTCTTCTTGTTGACCATGCCGCCATAAAAGAAAGCGAGCCCCGGGGTCATCAGGAGGACGAATGCACTGGCCACGATCATCCAGGCGGTGTCACCGGTATCGATGTCGTCGAGAGACTGGGGGTCGGTACCGGAGGAATAGGGGGAACCAAAAAAGAGCGTCGCAAGCACCAGAAGGGTCAGCGACAGAAAATTCATTTTTCTACTCATGAGAAAACAACCAAGAAATAGAGGGGGTGCGGGTAATTGCCGTGTGTCAAAAGTAATCTTGCAACTGAAGCGAAGCAAGCGGAGGCGGTGCGTGTTATTCGCCGGCTTTGAACATCGGTTCAATTTCGGTGTTGAAATCAGATGAATCGATTAAATCTTCCTTGGCTCATGGTCTGCATGTTTTCGTTTGGCTCCCAAGAGGGCGGTTTGGAAGAGTGGAGTACCGTCGATGACCGAGTCATGGGAGGCGTGTCCCTATCTAGAGTGGTAGCTGCGGATGCATGCATGCGCTGGGAGGGCGTGATGTCATTGGAAAGCAACGGTGGGTTTGTGAGTGTGCGGAGCCCCTGGGAGCGAGGACAACTTCGTCAGGCAAAAAAGGTGACCATGCGGGTGCGGGGATCACAAGGGACGTTTGCTTTGAGATTGGCGACCAGTGGAGTCTATTATGAGCCCATTCATCAGGTGGGATTTGATGTGGATGAGGTCGAATGGAAGACTTTGACGTGGTCTCTTGATGAATTCGAGACGACGGTGATGGGAAGATCAACCGGTTCGAAGTTTGTTGCGGGCGATGCTGGCGATGTTGGTCGAATCGGCTTGATGAAGAATGACGGTCAACCAGGTGCATTTTGGCTTGAGGTGGATTTTATTCGGTTTGAATAAAAAAACGCGCACCGTTTAGGATGCGCGTTTCGATCGGAGAATAGAAGGTTTCAATCTTCGGCGAAAATTTCAATGTTAGCCGCGGGCTTTCGATTCGGTTCCGGCTTGACTGCAACCGTTGCTTCTTCTGTGGCTTGATCGCCGTAGCTGTCGGTTACAGTAAGTCGAAAGGTATATTCCCCGGGCTGGGCGGCAAACGATGTCATTTGTCCATCGGTCGCTTCTAAATCAACGGATGTTCCTTCCATTTGTTCCCATTGGAAAGAAATGGAATCTGCGTCAGCATCTCCCGATGCTCGACCGTTCATGAAAATTTGCAAGTCGTTAGTCTCTGCTTGACTATCATGAGGAATTGTAAAATGGTATTTGGCAGCTTCTAAAGCTGCCGCTGCGGCTGCTTCAGCAACCGCTTCCGCTTGAACAGCTGTTGCAGCTTCTGCTGCGGCGCTTCGTTCAAGTTGAGCCATCTTTAAATACCCCAATCCAGCTGCGCTAATCACGAGTGCGACAATGGTGATGATGCGTTCCATGGATAGTGAGAATTGGGTGGTCCGATCTGAATCGGACCACCGTATTCACAATTCAACTGAAATCAGTTGAATTACTTCTTCTGAAGGATATTCCAAAGGATTAACAACGCCACCAATCCAACAAAGCCTCCATTGCCCAATTGGGATATGAGAGCAGTAAGATTGTCGACAACCGTCATTCCTGGAAACATTTCTGCTCCAAACACGACTTCTGTCACTACTGCCAAGGCAGCAAATCCGATTAACAACTGGGTGAGGCTTGTAAAAAAGCCGCCCATGAATTTGAAAACATTGTCCATGATGTAAGGGGTTTTGGGTTAGGACTGCCACAAACATCCGTCGTTTATAATAGCGTGTAGTGTGTACACGTTTTTGAAATCAACGTTGAAATGTTAACTACTTCGAATTTCTCAAATCATTGATAATGTGATATTGAGAAAAATAAATGGTCATGAGGTACGTCTAATTTCTTAAATGTACTTAGTACATATTTATGCTTACAGCGGCAACGTGATGCTCCGATACACCCCAAAACAACCATAGCCACTGCTCATATTGGTATAGGCCAGCAACGGTTCAGAAAACAATGAAAACCCAGATGGATTTTCAATGTTTTCGAGTGAAACGTAATAGGCTGCCATTTCAGGAGTGATGGCAACGACCTGCAATGACTTAAAGAGTGCCTCATATCCTTCGAGGTTTTCACCATAATACTCGACTTCCAATTCAAGTGTGATGGATTCAAGTCCGATCGAACCAGCGACTTCTTGAACTAGGAGCCCATCAATAAGGCTCAACCGTTCAGCACGAGGGTCTTGGTCAAATTCCCGATTTACTCGAATTTCAGCATACTCTCCTTCGCCTAATACATCGATGTCAATGGTGGGTTGGAGCAAGAAAAAGTCTTGTGCGTTATCACGTGTCGGAAGGGTGAGTTCAACTTCGATGATTTGACCAACGAAGATTTTGTTTTCTTCGGGCCATTCATCCACCTCGGGCTCGAGCGGAGTGAATACGAATGCAACAGGATAAGCTGCCCCGTTGAGCGTGTCAATTCGGGGAGGAGTGGATTGCAACCCGGAAACCGATTCGAATCCAGGAGCTTCAGCCGTTAGTGTCCATTCGCCCTCCTCAAGTCCAGGGTTCTCAAAGACGTGTCCGACTCCATTCTGCCAATCGTCCGTTCCTCCCCATGTATAAGAAGCGCCGTTGGACTGACTCAGGGTGAAGAGCGCTTCTTTTTGCTTTTGACTTCCATCGGCATCCAAGATGCCTGCAGTGCTCTGAGCTCGAGCCACAAGGGTGTCGGAATCCCAATTACACAGCATGGAAACGGCGAGTCGCGGTGCATGCTCGGGAAATTCAATCTCCTGCACGACGCCTCGTGATATGCTCTCGCAGCCTGCACTTAGAATGATCAATCCATAAAGGCCAATCCAAAGTGAAATGTTATTTTTCATGTTCATTAGAAGTCAATACGCCATGCAACGGAAGGAATGATTGGGAAGATTCCGTACTCTCGAATGACCCGTGTTCCATTCAGATCGGTATCTACTAGCGAGAAGAATGGGTTCAGGTTGTTATAAACATTATAGCAGCTGAAAATCCATGACTGCTCAGTGTGCTCTCTTTTCTTCGATTTGGTAACAGAGATGTCTCCGCGATGATAAGGGCTTGTGCGGTATCCATTTTTTGTGCTTGGAACCTCAATGTTGAATCCTTGTAAATCTGTTCCCGTTCCTCCAAAATTGGAGGGGATGAATGTTTTGAATACAGATTCAGAAAGCGTTAATGCGCGCCCCGTTCCATAGACCCATGTGGCCGAGAGGTCCCATTGTTCGCTCAGGCGGTGCAACATGACAATGGAAATGTCATGGCGTCGGTCGTATGTGAATGGAAACC
>CAWVYB010000207.1:0-3796 GCA_963934215.1 uncultured Flavobacteriales bacterium
TCATAGTCTAATTTTTTCCCCAAATTATTTTGCCAATCACCTGAGTATTCACCTTCAATTCTTCCAGACACAGAGCCATTTTTGTCGTAAAAAGTGACGAAATTATTCCCATTTCTAGGTTGATTGTGTTGATGATTGATTTTGATTCCAATTCCATTGGATGTTGCCGTTCCACCAGGTCCGCCATCAAAATAGGCTACGTAATCTGATGGTGGATCATTCGATGATGATCCGACCACCAGAGATCCCGATGTACGCAGCAAAGATCCTGTATGGGTGATGTTGTCTGAGAAGTTAGCCGCTCCAGCGTCAAGTTGCCCATTTGATAAATTCAAACTCGTTGCGCTTAAGGCTTGAATGCTTGTTGTGCCACTGACAGTCAGGTCTGAACCAGACCCCAAAATCAAATCAGCTCCATCGTGAAGTGTTGTCGTAGAATAAATGCCGGTAGCTTCATTCAAAGTAATGTTTCCGGTTTGATTGTCAACTTTGAAGGCGATATTGTTTGTAGCTGTCGACCCATTTGCCTTAACCGTCAAGCCATTGTTCAATAAACTCGCCTTGTCTACAGTCAGATTTCCTGAAAGATGACTCGTGCCTGAAGCATCATCGGCTATAAAATTTGTTCCTGTGACGGTATTCTCAGCAGTAATTGAGCCCGTGCTTGAAAGCGTGATGTTTGGACTCTCAGGGTTGGTTTGATAACCTGCGCTTGAGGGATAAATCTTCAAATCCCCCGGAAGGTTAACGAGTCCCAATCCATTGCTTCCGCTCGTGACCGTGAATAAATCATTCACACCATCAGAAACAGCCAGGTTTCCACCAAAACTCGAATTAGACTGAACCTCTAAAGTTTGTGTGGTTGTCTTCGCGTTTACGTTTAAGCTGTTGGTCGTTGTTTTCTCATCAATCGAAAGCGTAGCAGAAACTATCTGACCTGAATTCGAAATAGAAGACGATCCAATGGCCCCTGTGAAAGTGGAGCTTCCTTGAACATCCAAGCTTGCATTGATTGTCGTATTGTCATTGACTTGGAGCGTTCCTGTCATCGTGGTGTTTCCAAGAACATCAACATCATTGTTAAAAGTTGCGAGGCCCTGACTTTTCAAAGTGGCCAAGGTGGTTGCCCCGGCCGACAAATCAGCCAATCGCGAATTATTCGCCACATCAAGAGTCCCAGACAAATCCAAATTACCATTTACCTTCGTATTACCAAGCGTGTCCACAGTGAAAGAATGACTACGACCGACAATTAGATCACCGTAGACCGTTAATGTGTCCTGCAGCAGGGTTGATAGCTGCACCTCCAGTGTAGAATCAATGACGGCCGATCCACCAACACTGAGGTCCCCTTCCATATTCAGCGATGAAGTCTCAATTCCTCCACGCGAAAAAGTAGTCCCCTTGATCGTAGCGTCTTGCTCAACAACCAAATTACCAAGGATAACCAGGTCGTCATCCATTTGGACGAAACCCGAAAAGCGACTTTCACCCAGAACAGTCAAATCCCCCTTGTCCATGATGTGATTCTCAATGGTTACACGCTCTGATGCCCCCGTTAAAGATCCATCGTCTAGGTTTCGAGCCATCCGACTGTGCAGTGTGTCAAACTTGATGATCCAATCTTCAAGTAAGAAGGGGTTCGTTGTAACAACAACATCCCCACCTTGAGTATAGGTTTGCGCTGTTGGCGTTGGCAACGTCGTGATTTCTGCATTGTCGTAAAATGCACACACCTGTATTTCAACTCCATTAGGCTGTACTTCTGTCGTCGTTCCGTAAAGGCAATTTCCATTGCAATCCTCGCCTTGTGCTGGATATGTAACTGTGCCACTTGGCTCACAGGAACATCCTTCTTCAGGTAGTTCGAAGCAACCGCATGCGTAAATCGCGCCGGGACCATTGCAAACGCCGCACACATCTGGCACCTCTCCTACAATTAGACAGGGATCGATATTGTCACAAATCCCATCACCATCAACGTCAGCCTCACATGATCCTCCACAATTTCCTAAGACGTCTTTCGTGTTCAATTCACAATCGCAATACACGGCAGGATCAAAGCCTGCTACATTGGGCGTGCTTTCCAGGCATTCACCACATGTATTCCTATATACACATACCCCATTAGAGGAATCGCTATAGTTACAGGCTGAGAGATTGGTACACGAGTCATCTTCATCGCAGATACCATCCAAATCAACATCATTGATGCAATCTCCTGAACAATTTTTTCCTTCGGTAGCATATGTACACGAGGCATTGCTCGAGGTGGCCGCTATGTAGTTACATGCACTGGTATCAGAGCATTCGTCCACAGAGTTGCAAATGCCATCGTAGTCCGAGTCATTGTTAATCACCGTTCCGCTTCCATCAGTTTGACCGGAACACGTCTGGCAGCCTGTCGAATAAAGGCATGTGCCGTTCAGCTCACGTGTTGCATTTGCATTGTAGTTGCAGGCAATATCATCCTTGCATCCATCAATCTCATCTCCATCACAAACACCATTTTCGTCACTGTCTATGCCGCAATTCTCAGAAGGATTCGCATCAAAGTTGCAGGCCGTGATGTCTTCACACAAATCGGCTCCATCACAAACACCATCATTATCAGAATCGGCTAACTCCACATAGCCTGAACCATCATTTGAGTTTCCCCCGCAAGATTCGCAGCCCGTTGCGTAGACACAAAGATTCACATCATTTACCGTATTGCTGTTATCATAATTGCAAGCGTTGGAATCCCCACAAGCGATGATTTCATAATCGTCGCAAATGCCATTTGCTGGATTCACATCATCTAAACAAGATGGATTGTTAGGATAAGATGCAACATCATAATTACACTTACTTGTGTCTGTGCAATTATCAATGTCATCACAAAGCCCGTCGTTATCCACGTCCAATCCAGTTCCACCACACACATTGCACGAATCAAGTTGAACGCAAGCGGCATTCGATGGATCTGCATAATTGCAGGCCGACAGGTCAACGCAGTTGTCGATGTCATCACAAAAACCGTCGTTATCCGCATCCACACCCGTTCCACCGCAAACATTGCACGAATCAAGTTGGTCACAAGCTGCATTACCCGGGTCATCATAGTTGCACGCAAGGATGTCTGTACACAAATCGATGTCATCACAAACACCATCTTCATCCTCGTCAATGCCACTGCCACCACAAACTCCACAAACATCATCATACTTACACCAGCTTGAGCATTGCACGCCAAAAGGCGTTACCCCATATCCCAAATCTGCATCGTACGAACAAGACTCCGTAATTAGAAGAGGGTCATCATTGCCATCTCCATCATTGTCATCTGTAGTCAAAAGAACGCCATAGGCATCAACAGCTTGACTATAAGGTGAGCCACTCGAGTCCTGACCATAGTTGCAAGCGTTGTGGTCATTACAACCCACCTGCTCATTGTCATCACAAACGTCATCCCCATCCTCGTCATTACTCGCGTAACGACCAATCTGGAACGTTGTAGAACCCAAGCCATTGTTCGTCATTTGAGAAGAGGTAATCGTAACCGTTGAATCATTCAACGCACACGAATCACAACTGCTGTCATCAAGCGTCTGGCTATACTGTGACGTAGTAGAACCCGACATAGACGTATTCGAAGTGTGGTATTTACAGGTGCCATCATCCGCATTCGCATGCAGGAAATAATTGCATGCCTGGTTGTCCGTGCATCCAAAGATCTCACGGTCATCGCACACCGAATTTCCATTCAAATCATCACAACAGGAAGCATTCCCGACTTCATCGTAGTTAGGCTTTG
>CAWVYB010000208.1:0-3787 GCA_963934215.1 uncultured Flavobacteriales bacterium
GATGTTTGCGCTCATTTTCTCCAAATTGAGATTGAATGAACTTGAGGTTGTCCCATAACGGTTGCATATAGGGATTGACTTTCTCTTCGGCATCGCCGGGCAAGAAGCCCAAATCACGATTGGACAGAGCGACAATGGGGCGGGCCAAAATGATCTGGTCAAATTTGTTGCGCTGTTCTAACGCACCTGCCAAGGCGAGCAGCGTCTTGCCTGTCCCAGCAACCCCGCAAATGGTCACCAGTGAAATGTTGGGGTTTAAAATCGCATGCAATGCGAAGGCTTGTTCTGCATTTTTTGGCTTGATGCCATACGCGTAGTCCTTGTCGATTCGCTGAATCGATCGCGAGAGTTCACTATAGAAGCCTAAAGCGCTGGCCGACCCGTTGCGGAGAATGTAGAAGTGGTTGTTTTCACGTCGCGGATCCAGCAGGGTAATCTTTCGTGATGTCCCGTTGACGTACAATTTACGGATGTCATTGCTGTCGGCTCCCTCAATGACCGTGCGGCCGGTGTAACGCAGTTTGATATCCCGAATTTGACCGGTCTTGTAATCCTCAGCGGGCAACTCCAGGGCCTTCGCTTTGAGACGCAGGTTGATGTCTTTGGATACCAGTACCACGGTAGTCTCGGGGTCCTCTCGTTGCAATGTGAGCGCAGCGTCCAGAATGCGGTGGTCATTGGAGCGTGAGCCAAATACGGTATTGGCTACACTTTCATCCGAGTCACGCTGTAAAATGATTCGCAGTTGTCCGCCGACTTCGTTGTCCAAAGCGATCCAATCCTGGAGGGTGTGGTCCTTGCTCAGTCTGTCGATGATGCGAATGCATTCTCGGGCTTCAAAATTTTTGGTCTCGTTTCCAACTTTAAATTGGTCGAGCTCCTCCAATACGGTAATGGGAATGGCGACGCGATTCTCTTCAAACCGAGTCAACGCGCTGTGGTCGAAGAGCAAAACACTCGTGTCCAAAACAAATGTTTTGGTCGCTTTGACTGTCGTGGTAGACACTTCGACATGTGAAGCTGGAGCATTGACTGTCATGCGGATGATTGAATTGGTTCCTTTCAAACATAGAATTGGAAAGAAAGCCAACGAGCTCATCGGATGGGATTTGTCAACAGCAGAGCATGGAGTTTATGCAGGGTGGACCTCCGAAAAACAAGCGGCTCAGTATGAGAAAGAATCAGGGTCTTCTTCTTCCGTGTTTCCATCAACATCCTCTTCAGAGGGATTGAGGTACACATCCAGAAGGCCTTCGGGCAATTCAATTTCGAGCACCCCGCGCTCACGATCCACTTTCATGAGCATGTGGTCCGGTAGTGGAACCAATACTTCCAATCCTTCAGCATCCACCTCCAAAATGGGATACGCTCCGTGGTCTTGGACGCGTACAATCTTACCGACTGTTTTCTTGGTCAAGGCATCGAACAAAGTCCAGCCGATGGCTTCATGAAAGTAAAAGGCATCATCAGGCAATGCAGGAAGAAACTTTTCCGGAAGAAAGACCTTACTTCCAGCCAGTCGTTGTGCAGCGGCTTCGGTGTCGACACCCTCCAAGTGCGCCACAAAGCGATCTCCATGCGGTCGGAGGGAATCAAAAAAATAGGGAACCAATCCACTTTCTTCTTGCACCCAAATGCTATCCAGTTCCCGGTATTGAATGGGTTCGTCAGCATCGACAAACAACACCACATCGCCTTTGTATCCGTGCGGCTTTGTGATCAGACCTAATAAAAAGCAGTCCTTGATTTCCATGTCCTTCGAATGTGCTTGCAAAGAAAAGGGCTGTATCCTTTCGGTACAGCCCTTTCAATGCATTATCGTTAAGTCGCCAATTAAGCGTCTTCTTTTTTGTCGTCTTCTTTTGCAGCAGGTGCTTCCTCAGCAGCAGGTGCTTCCTCAGCAGCAGGTGCTTCCTCAGCAGCCGGTGCTTCCTCAGCAGCAGGTGCTTCCTCAGCAGCAGGCGCTTCCTCAGCAGCAGGCGCTTCTTCAGCAGCAGGAGCTTCCTCAGCAGCAGGAGCTTCCTCAGCAGCAGGTACTTCTTCAGCAGCAGGTGCTTCCTCAGCAGCAGGTGCTTCTTCAGCAGCAGGTGCTTCCTCAGCAGCAGGTGCTTCTTCTTCGACAACCGGTGTAGCAGCAGCTATTGCAGCCGCTTCAGCTGCTTTCATTTCAGCAACACGTGCCTCATTGATTGCGCGTTCAGCAACCAAGATTGCTTCTTTCTTATTATCGCTATCGCTAGTCAGTGCATCGACTTTGCCCTGAATCTTGTTTGACTTCTCTGTCATCCAAGCCTCAAATTTCTTTTCGGCCGTAGCTTCATCCATAGCGCCTTTGCGGACACCGTTGATCAAGTGATTGTGGTAAACCACGCCCTTGTACTTCATCAAGGCGCGAACCGTATCAGACATCTCTGCGCCAACCTGCAACCAGTGCAAGGCGCGGTCATGTACGACATCAATCGTAGCAGGGTTTGTGTTGGGATTGTAAGTGCCGATTTTTTCGATGAAACGTCCGTCGCGAGGAGCGCGAGCATCGGCGGCTACGATGTGGTAGAATGCTTTTCCTTTCTTACCGTGTCGTTGAAGGCGGAGGCGTGTTGCCATGAGAGAAACTTTTTAAAAGGGGTTCTAAACCCCGTTGTTAATGTCAGTAAATATGTCCCCAAAGGGAGCGCAAAAGTAATAGCTCTTTCTTTAGATTCCAATGGTTAATGCAAAAATGCTCTAGCAAGGCAATCCAAAAAGAGCAAGGAAGGTCAAAACGTCAGCGATGTCGACCCACCCATTGTTGTTTAAATCGGTAGAGCAACCAGTGGCACAGCTCCAATCAGACAAAAGAAGAAGAAGGTCAGTCGTCGTGCGTTGTCCGTCATTGTCAAAGTCACCAATGCAATCGATGCATGCGGTTTCATCCGGAACGGCCCAAGCCCAAGCAATGTCTGTTTCCCAGACGGAGTCATCAACAAGTGTACTCCAAGACCCCTCTGAAGTGATTTCAACGCCATTCCACATCGGAGGTTGTTCCGGGCAAAAGTTGATGTTTTCGGGCTCAGGCTGAAGCACAAACAATCCGCTTTGCACATCAGAAATCAACACCCGCCCTGATGGAAGTGCGGCGTGTACTCCCCATGCTCCTGCAAACCCCGCATGGGAATCTGGTTCATACGTGTCGTAATAGGCCACCTTTTGTGGGTTTGCGGGGTCGTTGATGTCAAAGACTTGCAACCCATCGTGGTAGTAGGATACAAAGACCAGGCCGTCGCGGATCATGAGGTTGTGGGCGATGGCTTCGGGAACTGTTTCAGAACTCAGCAATCCAAGGACCTGCATGTCCTGCAAGTCCGAGGTATCGATGACTTTCAGGGGGGAACCGTGTGTCTCATCGGCAAAGACATAGAGGTCATCTTCAGGGACCCACCAACCGCTGTGGTTTCCTCCTTGGAAGGGGTATTCGTCAATCAGTCCAATGAGCGCAGGCTCATCAACCACTTCAAGAACGGAAACTACACCACCGCCATTGACCCACACCGTATCATGGTGCACAAAGACATCATGACATCCCGGAATCCACGGATCTAGATTCACCAACTCCACCGGTGCACTTGGGTCGGAAACATCCAAGACCAGCAAAGGCGAACTGAACCCTGGCCTTGCCATGCTACAAGCGTATAGCTTTTTGGTGATCACGTCGACAAATACATTGTGGGCGGTGCGAACCCACTCATCGCTGTCATACACGGTGGCGACGGCATTGGGAAGTCCAGCCAAGTCAAAACATTGCAATGTG
>CAWVYB010000209.1:0-3748 GCA_963934215.1 uncultured Flavobacteriales bacterium
GGTGGCGGCATTGTTCCCGATTTTTTCGTGCCCTTGGATACCGCGAAATGGACTGCATTTTTAACCGATTTGAGCTGGACAGGCATTCTACGAGATGCCGCGTTTGGGTTTGTCGATGCGAATCGGCAGGAGTTGGAAGGTTTTGCAGCACTTGGAGATCTCACGGTCGCCATGCAAGATCGTGCGGTGACCTTTCTACTGGATGAGGCAGCGAGTGCTGGCTGGGAGGCACGTGATATCGACCAGACTGAACGGGGCCAAATTTCACACCGATTCATGGCGCAAGTCATCCGAAATGTGTTTGGTGAAGAGGCATACCGCGCGCATTTGGCAGAGGATGACGCGGTCGTTCAAACGGCTCTTGAACTGTTGGAACGCATTTCGCAACTAGTCGTCATCGATGGACGCTTAACTTTGCCTGTACATTCGCCTTTAACAAACGAAAATATCTAGACCATGGCTTTTGAATTACCAGCTCTTCCTTACGCTTACGATGCGCTTGAACCTCATTTGGATGCACGTACCATGGAGATTCACCATAGTAAGCACCATGCAGGCTATACCAAGAACCTAAATGCAGCTGTCGCAGGAACTGCGATGGAGGGAAAATCGATTGAAGCGTTGTTAGCGGAGCATTCAGATGTACCGGCTGTACGCAACAATGGTGGTGGCTACTTTAACCATGATTTATTCTGGAGTGTCATGTCACCAAACGGAGGCGGACAGCCTTCAGGTGATTTGGGGGCTGCCATTGAAACTGACTTGGGCGGGTGGGCTTCTTTTCAAGAAGCGTTTGCGAAAGCAGCATCGACACGATTCGGTTCAGGTTGGGCTTGGTTGTGTGTAAAGGATGGCAAACTCAGTGTTTGCTCTTCTGCCAACCAAGACAATTCATTGATGCCTGGCGTAGGGTGCGGAGGAACTCCGATTCTTGGATTGGACGTTTGGGAGCACGCGTATTATCTTAATTACCAAAACCGACGACCCGATTACATTGCTGCGTTTTTCAATGTCATCAATTGGGATGCTGTGGCCGAGCGTTACGCAGCTGCTCGCGGGTGAAACAGCATGTGATCATTGTTGCTGGGGGAACGGGCACGCGCATGCGGCAGTCCGTTGCGAAGCAATTCATCGAATTGAAGGGTTTGCCACTGATGTGGTGGACCCTTCGTCGATTTCGTGAAGCGTTAGGCGATGACCTCGATGTGACGCTGGTTCTATTTCCAGGACTGTTTGAGGCGTTTGAATCGTTGGAGAAAAAGCATGGGCCAGCAGGTGTTAGTCGGGTTGTCGCGGGAGGGGAAGAACGTTGGCATTCGGTTTCCAATGGACTGCGCGCACTTCCGGGAAATGGCCTTGTAGCCGTTCATGATGCCGTGCGTCCTTTTGCATCTGTTGAGACCATTTGTCGCTGCTTTGAAGGGGCGAAAGCCCATGGGTCTGCGGTTCCAACCGTTCCATTGAAAGACAGTGTCCGTCAGGTGAACGGAGCCGTTTCTCAGGCCTTAGACCGTTCTTCCTTACGTGCCGTTCAAACACCTCAGTGTTTTGATTTGAAGGGGCTAAAGGCAGCATATGCCGCTGGGTTTAAGCCGGAATTTACGGATGACGCAAGTGTCTATGAACACGCTGGTCACCCAGTGCATTTGGTTGAGGGCGACCTAGAGAACATCAAAATCACCACTCCTGAAGACCTTTTGGTGGCACGAGCTTTTTTAGAACGTAACTGATACGAACGCCACGAATTCAGTGGCGATTTAGGAGGAAATCACGGGATGATGCTTGGAGGGAGCGACGCGTTTTTGCATCCAGCGGACTCCAATCCAAACGAGGGGGATCGCGAAAGCAGCGGACAGGTAATCGCTCCATTCCCAGGCACCCATTTCCACCATCTCTTCTTGTACCCACTCTGCCCCAAACCAAGCCGCTAAGCAAACCGCCATGGCATTGTTGAGGAAGTGGGCTACAATGGCTGGCCATAAACTGCCGCTGTAATGCACGAGATAGCCCAGCCCAGCCCCTAAGATCATTCGGGGAAGGAAGCCATGAAACTGCAAGTGAATGGCACTGAATAAGAGCGCACTGATCCAAACCCCGGCATGTATTGAACGTGTCCAACGGGCGAACAGCGGCTGCAGGACCCCGCGAAATGCCATCTCCTCGCAGATAGCAGGTAAAATGGCAACAGCCACCAAGGTGGCGGGAAAGTGCCATGCATCATCGAAAGAAAGGAGCGAAACGGTGACTTTTTGAGCCATTTTTTCAAGTAGGTCGGCCTGCGTCACCCACGCCGTTGGCAGCAGTTCCATGCAGAGGGCATTGAGTCGATACGTCACATCAATGAGGGGTTGCGCGCACCAAGCGAACACGATGCCCCACGCGATCCATCCGAACGATTGAGGCATACGCCCGGTGACTAAGGTTTGTCCTTTGAATAGATAGCGTGCTAAGAACGCTGCTGCACCAAAGGAAAGAAGCTGGTTGATGCTGTTGAGGATCAAGTTATATGTGCGGCCATTGGGTGAATCGGAAGCGCTCATAGAAGCCATCGCTTCAAGCATCGATTCGCCCGTCCATTGGGTCACTAGAAATAGTCCAAGCCCGGATGCCAAACCCATTCCGGTTAGAATGAGGCAACAAAAGAAAATGAATTGGCCAAAGGGATGCATGGTCTGAAAAGCAGTTCGAATCATGACGTATTTTTGTTCTGAGGTTGCAAGTTCGTTGATTGCGGCATTTTGTGGCAGACCAGAAGAAAAATGATACGAATAGGAGACGTTGATATCGCTGAATTTCCATTGTTGTTGGCGCCCATGGAGGACGTCAGTGACCCTCCATTTCGTGCAATTTGCAAGGAATACGGGGCGGATTTGATGTACACGGAGTTCATTAGCTCGGAGGGATTGATTCGTGACGCAGCCAAAAGCAAGGCCAAGTTGGACATTTTCGAATATGAACGTCCGGTTGGTATTCAAATATTCGGAAGTGAGATCGGTTCCATGCGCCAAGCGGCGGCCATAACCGAGGCGGCACAACCGGATATTATTGACATCAATTATGGCTGTCCTGTGAAGAAGGTGGCCTGCCGTGGCGCTGGCGCGGGCATTCTACAAGACATTCCAAAAATGGTCTCCATGACCAGGGAAATTGTGAATACTTGCACGTTGCCAGTGACGGTGAAAACGCGTTTGGGGTGGGATGACCAATCGAAGCACATCGTAGAAGTAGCGGAGCGATTGCAGGATGTCGGCATCAAGGCCATTAGCATCCACGGTCGCACGCGGGCACAGATGTACAAAGGTGAAGCCGATTGGTCATTGATTGCAGCTGTCAAGAATAACCCACGTATCCACATCCCCGTCTTCGGCAACGGTGACATCGATTCTCCAGAAAAAGCGGTCGAATATCGCAACCGTTACGGAGTTGATGGCATCATGATTGGGCGAGCAAGCATAGGAGCGCCTTGGATTTTCCGAGAGATCAAGCATTACATGAAAACGGGAGAGCTGCTTCCTCCGCCGACTATGGATGAACGGGTTTCAGCCGCTCGACAACATTTCGAGAAAGGCATAGAATGGAAAGGAGAGCGCTTGGGTGTAGTGGAGATGCGCAGGCATTATGCGAACTACTTCAAGGGTCTCCGAGATTTCAAGTCTCACCGCTTGGACTTGGTCACGTTGGATACTCCGGATGACATTCGGTCGAAACTAGATGAAATCGCAAGAAAGGACTGGGAATTCGCCTGAAT
>CAWVYB010000210.1:0-3719 GCA_963934215.1 uncultured Flavobacteriales bacterium
TCGACGCAATCGTTGGATTTGACCTGCAGGCGTTCCTTGCATGCAAATGACACCGCCAATTCCAAATTCAGTCACCCATTTTTCGGCTTCAGACCACCCCGTTGTATCGGCATGGGAGTACACGGGGGGCATTAGCAATTGTGCCATTTGCGCCCTCAGACTCATCTGTTTCATTACAGAGTCAGCCCACGCCTCATGAACTTCTGTTAGAAAAGGGGGGAGTTTAGCCGAAGATTCAAGGTTCTCCTGTTGCCCATATAAACCGGTCAAGACCAAAAACGCCCAAAGCAAGCTCCAGATTCTTAAAATCACGAACGGAGCCTTCATTGCTTGCTCGAAATGGTTTTTTTCGCGTGCGAAAGCAAGAACTGGAATTGCTCTTCAATCGTGAGGTTGCTGTTATCTAAAACAATGGAATCTTCCGCTTGACGCAATGGCGCCACTGCCCGACTGGAGTCAATTCGGTCTCGTTCGATGATGTTGTTTCGCACCTCATCAAAAGAACTTGCAATGCCTTCACGCTGCAATTCATCCAATCTACGTTGGGCGCGGATATCAGGGTCAGAGGTGATGAAGAACTTGAGTTCTGCTTTTGGGAGGACGATCGTTCCAATGTCTCGTCCATCCATGACCACACCCCCTTTATCGGCCATGCGTTGCTGAAGACGAACCAGTTTGTGACGAACAGCAGGAATCGCAGCAATCAAGCTCACCTTCCGCGCAACATCCATAGAACGAATCTCTTTTTCCACGTTAACGCCCCCTAAATGGACGTCTGACGTTTCGCTTTTGTCATTGTACTTGAAGCTAATGAACATCCGATCCATGGATTGTTCAACGCGCGACTCCTCAATTTCATTTCCTTGTATCAGACGCTCTCGCATGCAAAACAGTGCAGCAGCTCTGTACATGGCACCGGTATCGACATAAACAAAGCTCAATTCCTTAGCCAAGGATTTGGCCATGGTGCTTTTACCAGCGGAGGAATGGCCATCAATGGCTATGTTAATACGGCTCGCACTCATTGTACTGCAAGATATAGCGAATGGAGGATTTATTGTGCCCTAAATATGCTAGGGTTGAAAGCAATTCCAAAATGGGTTGTCGAGCCAGCAAAATGATAGGTGTTCCGCGTGATTCTGAAGCGAAAGCGTTGCACCGAAAGGTCAAGTCCTAAGGCCAAACCATTGGTGCCTAATCTACCCGCTGCTTGCATTTCTTTGCGTCTTCTGTAATCAAAACCGGTCATCAAGGTCAGTGCAGGACCAAGGCGGATTGCAGCACCGATTCCGACATGCCGCATCAACTGGTCCCCCAATTTGAACGTCGGATTTTTAATGAGGTCGCCTGTCAAAGGATTCACACTGTCGTCATAGGTCCCTGGAGGTGCCAGATCCCATGTTTCCAAGTGACCTGCACGCAGATAGAGTGTGAAGGGAGCATTTCGAAACCCTTTGGTTATTCCTACTTGCACGTCTTTTGGCAATGCGCCACTGGGCTGTGTGCCCTCCATTCCGAATTGATGGCCTAAACTTGTGACGCCTGCGCCAAACGCAATGTTTTTTTCTGGCCAAACCCCATGAATTGTGAGGTCTGCACCAAACATACCTGCGACTTCTCGATCTAGAGAACGCATGCCGAAAAAGCCTTGTGCCCCGATAGACCACGTTGAATCAATGCGGTAGGACCAACCGGAATACAGGAGGTAGTCGCCTCCGTTGAACGTACCCAACGAGTTTCCTGCGGCATCCATTTCTTGGAAGGTTCCCATGTTCTGGAATCGCGCTCCAACCTGTCCATTAAATTGACCTCCAGGCTTCAATGCATAGTTCACCGTTGTTAGGCTCATTCCTGCAAAATAGTCAACAAAATCGATGGTCAATTTGCGGTCCATCGAAGAATCAAGTAGTGCCACATTGTTGGCTGCGCCATGAGCATCAGGCTGCAAGTCGGCCATAATCCGTCCGCCAAGAGCCGCGGCCCGGGCATCCGCTGGAATTTCAAAGACGAGTGATTCAGAGACCTGCGACCAACCTGTTGACTCCATCAGCCCAAGGGTAAGAAAGAGGCTTAAAAAGCGAATCAAGGTGCGATGATTTGTACAGGTCATGGTTCAATAAACGTTACTTCACCGCTTTTTCGTGTAGCAAAGCGCGTTCAATAACTTCACGGATGTGCTTGACAAATGTAAAGGTGAGTCCTTTGATATAACGTTCGTCAATTTCATCAATGTCTTGACGGTTCCGTTCGCATAAAATGATCTCTTTTATGCCTGCTCTCTTTGCCGCCAAAATCTTCTCTTGGATTCCTCCGACAGGCAAAACTTGGCCTCGAAGTGTGATCTCGCCAGTCATGGCCAACGCCCTCCGAACCTTTCGTTGCGTAAATGCCGATACCATTGCTGTGATCATGGTAATGCCGGCACTGGGGCCATCCTTTGGAATGGCACCCTGTGGCACATGCAAATGGACGTTGCGTTCGTTCAATTCAGCGGCATTGAGTCCGATTGACTCAGCGTTTGATTTGATCCACTCCAAGGCAATGATGGCGCTTTCTTTCATAACGTCTCCGAGATTTCCCGTGAGGGTCAACTTGCCTTTTCCAACCGTCAAAGAGGTTTCGATAAATAAAATATCGCCTCCGTTGGGTGTCCATGCCAATCCCGTCACGACCCCTGCAACGTCGTTGCCTTGGTACTGGTCCTTCTCTCGCGATGGGCCGAGTATTTTAGGTAAATCTTTCGCTTTTACTTCAGCTTCGAAAGCTTCATCCAATGCAATTTCTTTCGCTCGATTCCGAATGATTTTGGTGATGCGTTTGTCCAAACCACGCACGCCACTTTCATTGGTGTACTGCTCAACAATGGCCTCTAGAGTAGCTACTGGAATTTTAATTTGCTCCCGGGTAAGACCGGTTTCCTTGATGTGCTTTGGAGCTAAATGACGTTTCCCGATTTGCACTTTTTCCTCGACGGTGTATCCCGTGACCTCAATGATCTCCATGCGGTCTCGCAAAGCGGGTTGAACCGAAGCAAGATTGTTACACGTTGCGATGAACATGACCCGGCTGAGGTCATAATCTAAATCGAGGTAGTTGTCGTGGAATGTGCTGTTTTGTTCAGGGTCCAAGACTTCCAACATGGCACTCGAAGGATCGCCATGATGATCGCGCCCCAACTTGTCAATTTCATCCAAGACGAACAATGGGTTTGAGGTCCCCGCTTTCTTCAAATTCTGAAGAATACGACCGGGCATAGCGCCGATGTATGTTTTGCGATGTCCGCGAATTTCTGCTTCATCGCGCATGCCTCCCAAACTCATCCGGACGTATTCTCGGTCGAGTGCTTTGGCGATGCTTTTTCCTAACGAAGTCTTTCCAACCCCAGGAGGGCCATAGAGACAGATAATAGGCGCTTTTAAGTCTCCCTTTATTTTAAGAACTGCAAGATGCTCGATGATGCGTTCTTTGACTTTTTCCAGACCATAGTGATCCTCATCCAGCGTCTTTTGGGCATGATGGAGATCAAAATTATCTTGTGAATTGGCGTCCCACGGGAGGTCCAACATCAAATCAACATAATTGGCTTGAACACTGTACTCGGCTGACTGCGAGTTCATGCGCTCCAACTTCAAGATCTCTTTACCAAAGGCTTCTTTGGCGTGGTCAGGCCATTGCATGCTTTCAGCGCGCAACTTCCGTTCGGCAACTTCTTGTGCCTG
>CAWVYB010000211.1:0-3683 GCA_963934215.1 uncultured Flavobacteriales bacterium
AGGAAAATCATCCAACGCGGAGGACGCGCCTCCAAGGGAAAGGACTTTCGCGTCACGAGATACAAGTTGGCGCCTGCAACGAGAGGAGCAACTAAGAAACTCAATGTCGTAGCGATGTCAACCAAAATCGTAATGTCATCGGGAAAAGCCAGAATCAATGTCAACGCGCCGATCGCTATGCCAACAAGGCTCAGCCGTTCATGGTGCGTTCGCTTTGATGATCCAGAACCCGTTAGCGTAGCGATGGACCGCGCCAACGACCTTGAATAGCCGTCTAGGCAAGCGATACAGGTTCCGAGCATGGCTGAGAATGCTGCTGTGGCAATGATCCACCAGCTCCAAGATCCAATGGCTTCGGTGTACAGTTGCACTACTCCTGAAGCAAATGCTGCGGTGCCCTCAGGGAATTCAACTTGATGCGCATAAAAAAGCAAAGCGCCGAGGCCTAAAAAGAGCAGAGCCAATCCAGCCGAAAAGAGAAATCCAACATTGAACTCTCGGAGTGTATCTCGCAGCGGCGGATGGTAACCTGTTTGCTCAATGCGCTCAAGCGTCCAAATACTATTCCATGAACTAAGGTCCACGGCCGTGGGCATCCATCCCATCAGAGCAATGAGAAAAGCCAGCCCCGCTCCGGACCACGGCGTGAAGTCAATTGGAGAGGGTGGAACGGCGCTCAATGGCGTGTGGAATAGGGCTGCGATGAACGCGCCGAGCGTGCTGATGAGCAAAACTCCGGCGATCATTTTAATCAATGAATCCAAGGCCTTGTATTGCCCCCAGAAAAGAAGCGAGGTAGCCAAAGCAAAGACGGCTACGGCCACTGCTGGCGTCGCATTCATCTCGAGCGCGTTGGAAATGCCAAATAAATTATCAAGAAATGAGGCGGTGACAATGCCGATGGCACCCATCACGAAAAAACAGGTGCTAACGGTGATGATGAGGTAGAGCAGCGCGGCTCCTTTTCCCATGGATCGATACCCCTCTACAAGCGATTCTCCGGTTGCGTTGGCGTAGCGGCTCCCGAACTCGAAAAAGGGGTACTTGGCCACGTTGGCCGCGACTACAGCCCACACCAGTCCAAAACCAACCAATGCTCCAGCACGGGTCGACTGAACCAAATGACTCACTCCTATCGCTGTGGATGCAAACAGGATTCCAGGACCAAGGACTTGCGTCCAATGCGCCGTGCGTTTTGCCTTACTCATGGCATTTAGTTCGCGGCATTTTGGGCGTCTAGCAATCGATAAGTGACCCACATTCGCCAGCCTACTATGGCTTGTTCCCACTTCTTTAATCCAGCCAAATTCGCCTTTTTGCTCATTCGCGGGAGCATTAGACGGTTTATCAAGCTAAGCGCTTGCCAGAAGAATAATGGTGTTTTCATGCCTCGATCTCTTGAGTTGCGAGGCAAGTTAAGGTGGGTCAGCTTTTTTTCTCGCCTACAAACCAATCCTCTTTGTACTTAAAAAGCACATTGAAGGTCGTTAGCGAGCCGTAAATTTTCGTGATGTACTGCTGGATTTCCAATTTATCGGAATCCGCTAGCTTGGCGTTGGCATTGATTTTTGCTTCGAGAACCCGCAGGCGATCTCGGGTCATAACGATTTTATGAAAGAAGGCATCGACAGGGATTTCTTTGGCTTTGAGGTCGGGGTCAGCGGATTGAATCAGAAGATTGCCGCCATCCCATTTGTCTGCCAACTCAACATCCTTAGGGCGGTCTTCCCCGCGCAATCGGTCTGCAAAGTCCTCCATCACATGTTCCATAGCGGTCATAATGTCGCTGAGGTCTGGCTTCGCTATGTCGATGGCGGGCTCTATAATTTCCAAGCCAGGATATTCAGAGGCGATGGATTTTTCTCCGTGATTCTGAAAGTAGACCCTCCAAAAGTCTCCGTCTCTCCCAAAGATGACTCCCTCTCCGTGCGAAGGATGCATGATTTTTGCTCCAATTCCTGACATCATTTCAGTGTTTGTTTACTGGATATACTGTCCATTTTGAAAAAAGGTTACAGCGATTTTGTGGGTGTTCTTTTTCACAAGAAGGTTGTGGGGATTTCATGATCACTGCGTGAAGGAGAATCCTTGAAATGAGTGAAATTGCGTCCATGACCGTTAGGAGTAAAAAGAAATACCGTTGGGATCGAATTGGACTGGTACTTGGAGGTATGGTGTTGTTCAGTTTTGGTTTGGCGGCATGGGTGGCTCCCGAAGAGGCTTTGGATGCAGAGGTTCTTTCTCACCCTCAGCACAATGTGACGGTTCCAGGGCCCTCCACTGTCACTGCAATACGTGAAGCTCCAAAGCCTGCGGTGAAGAGTGTGAAGGCGACCGAAGAGGTGGTGCTACCGTGTAGTTGCAACAAACACGTGCTAAAGCTGGCTAAGAATCCATACACAGAGCATCGAAGAGCTGCTCGGAATTTGCCCAACAGCTTTTTTGTCAAGGACAAGAATGAAATGAATGCGGGGAAACGCAATGGAAAGTTGGTTGAGGTCCGTGATGCGCGGGGATATCACATCAGCGCACTTTCCCATAGTCATGCCGTTTTGTTACCCGAAGTGAAAGAGCTGCTCGAAGATTTGGGGAATGATTTTGCGGACCTGTTGGAAGGGACTTCCAGCGAGGGCACGCGGATTCGGGTTACCAGCTTGACACGAACAGTCAAGCAGCAGAATCGATTGGGAAGACGCAATTACAATGCCATTGATGAAGCCTCTACGCACAGTTACGGCGCATCATTTGATATAGCCTTTACGGACCGCCCTGACAATGATGCCGATTGTTCGGCACCCACGCGGGCGATTCAGAAAGTCTTGAGTCAATACCAAAAAGCGAAACGCATCTTGGTGATACCGGAAAAGGACTGCATGCACGTGACCTTGCGACCGTAAGAGAATCCAATTTACGGGCACCATTCGATCGCCATAGAATGCGTCCCATAAAAAAAGCCCGAAACACATTGTTCCGGGCTTTTTTGTTTCGCTCGTATCGCAGTGTTAGAGGTGAATCACCTCGCCGTAAGCTGCAGCTGCAGCTTCCATAACGGCTTCACTCAAAGTCGGGTGGGGGTGGATGGTTTTGATGAGCTCATGCCCAGTCGTCTCCAGCTTTCGCAAGACGACCAGTTCGGCGACCATTTCCGTCACATTCGCTCCGATCATATGACCTCCCAATAATTCGCCGTATTTCGCATCGAAGATGAGCTTTACAAAGCCGTCTTTGTGTCCTGATGCGCTTGCTTTTCCTGAAGCAGAAAACGGAAACTTTCCGATTTTAATCTCGTGTCCAGCGTCTTTTGCTTGTGCTTCCGTCATGCCCACACTAGCGACTTCCGGGAAGCAATAAGTGCAGCCGGGGATGTTGCCATAATCAATCGGTTCAGGGCGCTGTCCCGCGATTTTTTCGACACAGGTGATGCCTTCAGCAGAGGCAACGTGTGCTAATGACGGTCCAGGAACACAATCGCCAATCGCATAGTATCCGGGGATGTTGGTGGCGTAATAGGGATCAACGACCAATTTGCCCTGGTCCACAACAATGCCAACGTCTTCTAAGCCAATATTTTCAATGTTGGCAACCACTCCCGCAGCACTCAAAACGACGTCACAAGCGATGGTCTCTTCTCCTTTCTTCGTTTTGATGCGCACCGTATTCTCTTTCGCACCGGTTTCTACGCC
>CAWVYB010000212.1:0-3679 GCA_963934215.1 uncultured Flavobacteriales bacterium
TGAGTGTTTTTACTTCTTCTTCCGTGGCTTGCAATTGCTTCTGGCAGTGCTTGAGTAGAATGGACGCTCTTCGAATTGACTGCGTGAGGGTATCGATTGAGATGTCTTCCCCTTCGAGCATTTGCATCAATTGACGCAATTCGGCTAGAGCATCGTCAAACTTTTCAGGGATGTCCGTTGAGTCGAGATTTGGAGGTGTCATGGCGTCTAGTTTTTTGTTTTTTTGTTTTTAGCAAGCGGTTCAATGGACTGGACGGTCACGATGGCAATCCCTGAACGGGTGTGGATTTTAAGCTCTTCGTCGACCTTTACTCCAGTGAGGTCCGCAATGATTTCCCCCTTGTGACTCATCATGGCAAAGCCTCTTTTCACGGTTCTTTCCGGGTGAAGCGCGGCCAATGAGCTTTCCATTGATACGAGCCGCTCTTTTTGGTATTGCAATTGTTGCTCTGCTCTTCTAAATGGGGCGACCAGCCATTGATTCAATTCGGAGCCTTGTCGAAGCAAGGTCTGTTTCGACTGGCGTTCAACCAATTGGCACAGGGTGTTGATTTCCTGGTGTTTTGATTGAAGCCAGCGCTCAGCATGCCACCCCAATTGCATTTCCAACGCTCGGAGGGAGTTGATCTGGCTTCTGACGATGGCTTGACTCGACCATTGAATTTGTGATCCAAAGCGGTCGAGTTCTCTCTGCTGCGCCTCCAGCCAGTGGATCACACGCTTTTGTAGCAAGGATGCAATATCAGACACATCACTTGTAGCAATTTCTAATAAACGAACAATTGAGTCGGCCACATCGGTCGGTGTTTTCCAATAGGAATGCGCCACCAAATCAGCGACGACGAGGTCGGATTCGTGGCCTATTCCTGTCCACACGGGAATGCCCATTAGGCTGATGTGTCGACACAATTCAAAATCATTGAAGCAGTCTAAATCGAGTTTCGAACCGCCGCCCCGTACAAGAACAATCAAGTCAGGGGCGCTGGCTTCCGCCGCTTGCAATGCTTCGATGAGTCCTTTGGGCGCTGCTGTTCCTTGCACGGAAGAAGCGAATGCTTGCACATGAACGCGGCGTTGTGACGGGTGCAACAACGTTTTTGAGATGAAATCCCGGAAGCCGCTTGTCCCAGGTGATCCGACCAAGGCAATCCGCTGCGGAGCGGCGGGCATGGGAAGCCGCTTGTTGAGCTCAAAAGCGCCCAGCTCTTGCAGGCGAGACACGGTGGCTTGTTTTCGCCGCTCCATCTCGCCGAGCATGTGACGCAGGTCGACGTTTTCAATAAAAAGGGACAGCCCGTAACGCTCATGAAATTCGATACGCGCGGTAAAAACCATCTCAGAGCCCGGAGCGAGAATCGTGGAAGCATCGTTCCCCAGTGCTTCGAGGATGCGTGCGCCATTGGACGGCCAAATGACTCCACGCATTTTCGCTCGTTGATCGCCATTGGCTTCTTCGACGAGGTCCACGTAAACCGTTTTTTGTCCCAATCCAGGGGAGATTTTCAAAATTTCCGCTCGAATGAGCCAGCTGCGATTTGCCGTAGCTCGGGCAAGAGCTTGTCGAATCGAAGAAGCCACCTGACTCAGCGAATACACTTTGGGCGGAGCCGTCTGTTGCAATGGAGTGAGTTTTGGTTTTGACGCGTGATCCGGTACGATGTCCTCAAATTGATTGACTCAGAAAAGGTACGACCTCTGAGATTCATTGTACCTTGTCATCATGAAAATTTCGCATGTACTTTTCCTGATTTTCTCCTTGAGCTCGACCCTGCAGGCTCAAGAGAATGAGGACGTAACGCATATCGTGAAAATCAGCTTGACGGATTTCATCATTGGTCAGTACACCTTGGGTTATGAGCGTGTTATGGGCCCCGATTGGAGCATGAACGCCTCGATTTCAGGGGTGGGATATGAAGTCGCTGCTCAGAATTATTCGCTGGGATATTTCTACAATGAAATCGGAGATTGGTCCACCTTGCAAGGGCAAATGGAGGCCAATGTGGAGGGTGTGGCCTTGAGTTTTGGATTGCGGAAATACAGTGCAGCTCATGAAATTAAATCCCATGGATTTTATGGAGGTGTGTTCATGCAATGGCGTCAGTGTAAAACAGAATTGAGTGAGGAATTGGATGATGTTCAGCCATTTTCAGACGTCTACGGAATAGCGTATCCATACACGGTGGATCACACGGCGACGGTTCGCTCTCTGGGATTAGGCGTTGAGTTGGGTTACCACTGGTTGTCCAAGAACGGCTTGAGTTTGGATGCGTATGCGGGACCCATGTTTCGGTCCATGAACAGAGAATACGTATTTGAAGCGGTTCCGATGACAGAGGCGGATGCTCTCCAAGGGGTTGAGCGTCGGTTGAATTATAATTATTACTCCAGCCCTCAATTTTCGGATTTGTACAACGGAAGAACGGGGTCATGGTTTCGAGCTGGAATCACACTCGGTTTGAAAATTTGATGAACATGACTCACATCAAGAAATGGCGACTATTCGCTGTCGTAGCGGTTGTTTTCTGTATCGCTTTTGGACTGTTTCAATACGCTAGGCCGTCGAAAGACCATGGCGACCAGCCCATTCAGGTGACACTGGCTGCTTCGGATTTACTCGCCACATTCGCTTCTTCGGATTCAACACATACGCTCGTCATCGGTCAGGTTATTGCCGTTCAAGGCACTGTCCAATCAGTGGGGGCGATGTCATTGGTTTTACTCCCCGGAATTTCATGTGCATTGGCGGCACCATTGACCGATCCGTCCCTTTATGAAGGAGCAGAAGTGAAGGTAAAAGGCCGCTTGGTTGGATACGATGCGTTGTTTGGTGAGGTTCAATTGGACTTTGCTTCTTTAATCGAATTGTGACACATGCCGTTCGTGGTTTATCCCTTGCTAGGAGCCAAAGGACTCAAACAATCAAGTGAAGATTGGTTCCCCGAAATTCAGCGTAGATTCAGCGATGTCCCAGAACGACAGATTGCTTTGGATGCCCTGGTTGGGGCAATAGTGGACCTGAAAAAAGTGGTCGACGAGACGGTGCATGTGGTGTTTATTTGCACCCACAACAGCCGCAGAAGTCAGTTGGCTCAGGTGTGGGCCCAATGTATAGCAGATGACTTGGGCTTCGATTTTGTACGCTGCCATTCGGCTGGAACAGAACAGACCTCGTTTCACCCGAATGCCATTCAAGCTCTTGAAGACCATGGCTTTGTCGTGAAGAAATTGGATGGCAAAGCCATCGAATCACATGCCGTGTATGGTGCCAAACCCGAACATCCGTTGCACTGTTTTTCCAAAACATTGGAGGCCGAATCGTTGCCCAAACAGGACTTTGTCGCGGTGACAACATGCGATGAAGCGGATCGAGGATGCCCCATCATTCCCGGCGCATTCCGACGCATTGCGCTTCCTTACTCTGATCCGAAAATCAGCGATGGAACCCCGGCTGCACGCATTACGTATACTGAACGTTCAAGCGAAATAGCACTCGAGATGCTGTATGTACTTGGGCAAATTGCAGTGATTCAATAAAGCCGGCGAGGCCTTTATTCGAGACGGCTTTAGCGGCCAAACAAGAAGAGTAAACTGAATCCCGTCAAAAAGAGCAACCCTCCCCAAGAGAGGAAAATCATCCAACGCGGAGGACGCGCCTCCAAGGGAAAGGACTTTCGCGTCA
>CAWVYB010000213.1:0-3667 GCA_963934215.1 uncultured Flavobacteriales bacterium
GGCTGAGGCTTCGAATAAGTCATTCCCCATTCCTGAGAATTGGGCGCCTTGGCCCGGAAATACATATGCTTTCATGTGGTAAAATTATGTCAAATCCGTCGTAGAAAACGATGCGGTGACGTTAGAATTTAACGGAGATGCCAACGGCAAGGACTTCCTTCAGTTGGATGCCAGGTCCTTGTTGAGGAACCATTTGTCCTTCGATTTCAATCGGTTCTTTGTTCAACATCACATCATCGTCATATATCAAAGCAGCACTGATCGTGGTGGAAAACCAGTCATTGACCTTGAGAGTGAGAACATGGTCACTGAAGATGTCGATGTTTTCCGGGCGTTCAATGAAATTGGTGAACAAGTCCAATCGAATGGCATAGGTAATGCCTTCAGCGATCGGTGTCTTCCAACCCAGTTTCAGATAGCCTCCCACTTCATAGCGAAACGCTTCTCCAGGCTCCACTCCAAAGGCTCCCGCTTGGGACAGGCTGTCGTCCAATACCCAAGTGGCTTTGTACGTAAAGGGAGCGAAAAACAAGCTAAAGTTTCCGTCTGTGTTTTTGTAGTCGATGCCGGCGGCAATGACTCCATATCCCGGTGACATCCAGCTCGATTGCAAATTGTCTCGATTGGGAATCCCTTCCTCTAGCGCATATCCTGGAGCGAATTGCGAACGGAAATTGGCCATCACCGTCATGAACCCTGTCTCTGTGGCGCGATAACCCCACTTGGTTGACCACTCAATGCGGTCATCTGTTTTAATGAAAACACGGTCTTCAGGACGATGCAGAAGGCCAAATGCTAAGTGTAGTTCCGTATCCCAGCCATAGCTTTCATGGACGTAATTCCAGCTGTGATCCAATTTGGTCAACAAGGACAAATTGCTCTGCCCTCCAGCAGCCCAGTTTCTCAAGTACACTTGGCTGAATTGAACACCAAATTGTCCAACGTGCTCCCACATAAGAGTGTCCGTAGGAGGCACAGGAGAGGACTCCATGCGCAATGCTTTTTCCTCGGTAGGAGTCAATGGTTTGGTGATCGATTGCGCGGACAAAAGGGCACACGAAAGTATTGCTCCCGTGCAGAAGAGAAGCCTGTATTCTGTTTTTGTCCCCATGAATTTCACCACGATTCTAAGGTTGTAAAGGGACGAGTTGGTAAACAACCCCTGCACCTTCAATGGCGACAAAAATATCACCGGATGCGTTTCGAGCAATGTCTCTAACGCGTCCAATATCCTCAAGCAATCGCTCCCGGTGAATGACTTCGTCATCCTCATTCAAAGAGAGTCTTTCCAAGTATTCAAAACTCAAGGACCCAGCGAGTAGGTCGCCTTGCCATGAATCCGGCCACGGTCCTTCATGCACCATGTCAAGCCCGCAAGCCCCGATAGAAGGAAGCCAGTAGTAGAGAGGCTGCTCGAGGCCAGTTTTCGCGGTGTCTCGTGTGATAATGGTTCCGCTGTAGTTCCGGCCGAAGGTGATGGTGGGCCAACCATAGTTCGCTCCTTTTTTGAGGATGTTGATTTCATCGCCGCCTTTAGGACCGTGCTCATGTGTCCACACTTCGCCAGTCAGGGGATGCACAAACATGCCCTGAGGATTTCGATGTCCCCACGTCCAAATGGAGGCTTCGGCATCACGTTGGTTGGCAAAAGGGTTGTCTGTGGGAATGGTGCCATCCGGATGCAAGCGGTGCACTTTTCCTGGTCGTGTCGTCAAGGTTTGTGGATGAATGTCTCGTTTACCCCGCTCCCCGCACGTGAGGTATAACATCCCGTCTTGACTAAAAACAATGCGACTTCCGTAATGGTGGTGTGTTTTCTCATAAGGAGTCGCAATGAACAGCGTTTCAAGTGGGCCCAAGCTTGCCGTATCTCCGGTTTCTTGCCACGCACCGCGGACCAAGCCCGTTGCTGAAAGACTTTTGTTCTCTGGGTGCAGCCGGCTATAGGTCAAATAAACCCATGAAGAATCCGTTGCCGGATCTTCCCAAAAGGCGACATCAAGCAATCCTCCTTGACCTTGGACCACGATGTCGTTTGGAAGGTCCGTGATGGCTTGTTTAACGCCATTTTTCAAATGCCAGAGTCGACCTTCTCTTTCTGTAATTAAAAGGGCTCCGCTTGGCGTGAAGTCCATGCCCCAAGGAGTCTCGAGTCCATCGACGATGACATCGGCTCGAATTCCCAAATCAGAAGTGGATTCAAAACGTGGTCCCGCGGGTTGGAATCGTTTTTCAGAGGCTGCCCGATCCAAAACATAGCGAGTGAGTGAATCGACCTCTTCCTTGTTCAAAGTTTCATTGTAAGCCGGCATTCCGAGGAGTTCGTGCCCCTCGCGAATGACCCGTGCAATGTCCTCGTCACGGCTTCCCAATTTCCATGAGCGTTCAATGAAGTCGCGTCCTGATTTGCCATGACAATCTTGACACCACTGAGCGTACAACGCTTCTCCTTTTTCCGAGGGTTCAACGGTTTGAGGTTTAGAAGTGGAATACAAACTGATCCCAATAACAAGCGCCGGAATCAAGAGCACAACAGGATAGCGCATGGAATGAGTTGTTATTTGGTGCCGATGTATCGGACGATACTTGCAGGACCTTGGTGCAGTGGTCCTTCGTCCAACGTAACCTGTACCACTTCATTTTGCGTGGAGAGCAGTTCTTTTAAGTCTTCTGCGAGCATTTCAGGTGTAAAAAGCATGGATTCATTCCGTGGGCCACCTGATTGGTAGTGCAGCTGATCGGTATGAAACCCTTCCAGAATCAATGTGCCCCCGGGCTTAAGCCATTGAATGGCGAGGTGGTGGAATTTTCTGCGTCGGTCTGACGGCATGTGGGCGTAAAACAGCCCCACGAGATCGAATTGTTCTGTTGGGGCGAAATCGAAGGCATCACTCACATCACATTGGATGGCAACATTCGCTTCTGCAGCCCAACGATGCGCAGTGGCGACTCCGATTTGACTCCCGTCAAACGCATGAACATCCCACCCTTTTTTCGCGGCGTGAATGGCGTTTCGACCTTCACCATCGCAAGGCAAAAGAATGGTTCCACAGGGGTAGAGGGGCAAAATTTGCGAGAAGAAAGCATTGGGAGCTTTGCCATACAGCGCCTCTTGATTGGCGTATCGAGTGTCCCAAGGTGATTTCATGAGCCGAAGTTCTAAATTTTATCGAGGAATCTGCAGCGTTCTATTGTTAGATTGCTACAATCCTCTGTTCATGAGTCATCAACTGCTACCTGTCTCGCCTCCTGCGGCATCCATCCATCAGCTTTTCGAAGGTTTGAAAGAGCATGCGCCGGAGCAACGAAAGTTGTCCGTAAAAGCACGTGTCAAACGATTGGATGGCTTGTATGCTCAAGTGTGGCGACGTCGAGACGATTTGAAACGGGCCATGTGGGATGATTTTCAAAAGCCACCGCAAGAAGTGGATTTGACGGAGATTTTTGTTTTGAAGCAAGAAATCAAAGCGATCAAAAAAGGGTTGAAGACCTGGGCGCGACCTCAACGTGTGCCAGGAGGGCTGTCATTGATCGGTTCGTCGTCTTGGATTCGTCCTGAAGCCAAAGGTGTGGTGCTAATCGTTTCTCCGTGGAATTACCCGATGCAGTTGCTTTTCCGTCCTTTGGTTGCGGCCATCGCAGCGGGGTGTACGGTCATGCTCAAGCC
>CAWVYB010000214.1:0-3637 GCA_963934215.1 uncultured Flavobacteriales bacterium
GCTTTCAAATTTGCGGCTACATTCTCAGCACAACGCAAAACATCCGGAGCAAATGCCGGATCCGCGGACACCGATGGGATTCGAAGTAAGGCCAATAGTTCTTCAAGGAATCGATCTCGGTTGGCGTCGATATAGGCGTTGCAGTCACTCATTTTTCTCTAGATTGAAGCACGAATATACACCCTCCGTGACCGCTCCGAAACTGAATTGAAACAGTTCGCACGAAGCGGTCCACCGCCGTATCTTCGCAATCCACGAAATGATCTGGAACTGAGCCATGCCAGCGACATACTCAAAAGACAACCCCTCCGGGTTACCCGACTTCAACAACACGGAGAAAGCATACGCTCACCTCAGTTCTGGGGAATTGCGCCGTGCACTCTTTTTGTTTCAAACGGTCGGAAACGCCAAGCTAGTCGGTGTCGGAAAAATCCTCATGCAATGGGCTTTGGCACTTCGAATTCCCATCGGTTGGGCTATTCGACCCACAATTTACAGTCATTTTTGCGGAGGGGAAACGATTGAAGGGTGCGAAACACAAGTCAATAAATTGTACGCATCAGGCGTTCGGACCATTTTAGATTATAGCGCAGAAGGCAAAGAAACCGAAGATGAACTGGAGTCCACATTTGACTCCATTCTCGAAGCTATCAAAGCCACTGACCAAGACAAGCATCACGCTTTCGGTGTTTTTAAAGTGAGCGGCATCGCACCAACCCTGGTTTTAGAGTTGGTATCTGAAGGAAAGACGTTGACGAACGAACAACGTGAGGCTTGGCAGCGTGTACGAACCCGTGTGGCTGCTTTGTGCACTGAAGCTGCGCGCATCAAAACTCCCGTATTCATCGACGCGGAAGAAAGCTGGCTTCAACCAGCGATTGATCACTTGGCAGAAGAACAGATGCTGTTGCACAATCGCACCCAGGCATTGATCTTCACTACTGTTCAATTGTACCGTCACGATCGGCTGGCCTATTTGAAAGCGTTGACCGATAAGGCACAATCCTCCGGTTTCCGTTTAGGGGTGAAACTCGTGCGCGGCGCCTATATGGAAAAAGAGCGTTTACGTGCCGCCAAGCTCGGAGTCCCTTCGCCGATTCAGCCCGACAAACAAGCTACCGATCGTGATTACGACGCTGCGCTTGATTGGTGCGTTGAGCATACCGATGCCGTCTCCCTCTGCGCCGGAAGTCACAACGAGGCGAGCAGTTTGCTCTTGTGTTCCAAAATGAAAGAAGCGGGATTGGCCGTTGGAGATGACCGCATTTGGTTCGCTCAATTGCTCGGCATGAGCGACCCCATTAGTTTCAATTTGGCCGCGGCAGGATATAACGTTGCGAAGTATGTTCCATACGGCCCGATTCGAGAAACAATCCCGTACCTCATCCGCCGCGCGGAAGAAAATACGTCCGTTGCCGGTCAATCCTCAAGAGAATTGGAGTTGATACGCAGTGAATTTAAGCGGCGTTCCATAGCCATAAGAAGCGAACGGTTCTGACGTCGTTTGTGCTTTGTGCTAAGTCCGAAGCGGTCTCATACCTCTCCTTTCCTCTCGCCGTGCTATTCCATCTAAAGTTTCAATCCCTTAAGGACCTTCCAACCCATCTCTGTGCGCACGCGAACAAAGAAAGGTCCACTGGCCAAATCAGATACATCAAATCCTTGGAGCGCAGCATCGGCAGGAACAGAACGTACAATCCGCCCGCTAGTATCAACGAGTAAAACTTCGAGCGGAACCACAGCTCCAGGAGGAATGAGTCGAAGGAGCTGGTCAGATCCAATGACGCTCGGCGCTAAACGCCATTCCGACTCATCCTGATTGAACCCGCGATAACCCCATGCTGATGAGGAAGCTACCACCACAGGTGTCCGATCAGCTGATTCGAACATGGCCTGGAAAGATGCAATTTCTTCAGAGTCCTCAGACCATTCAAACATACTCTGAACCCAACGGGCCGGGACAGCGAGATAATGCAAGGTGACCTGAGCCTTGACCGTTGCGGCATTGAGATCATTCGGAATCCGATATCTCAAACGGTCGGATCCTGAACCTTCCTCGCCTGTCTGCGCCGTGCGATTGAAATTGGCATCGAGCGCTGCCATCGGACCAAATTGCACCGTATCATAGGCCGCGTGGTTCGTGAAAAATCCACGGGGCGGGAGACGGTTGTCTTTGATCAAAACCGAGGCACGTTCAAGCACTTGTGTCGGCGCTCCCGTCACATCCCCAATGACCATTTCATACACCTGCACCTGATCCTCTGATTCTATGGTTTCCCAATGCGGCTCCCACGTATCGTCCCTTCCGATCACTCCCGTTTCCGGTGTCCATTCGCCACTGTGGAATACCGTGTTGCCATCGGCATCTTGCAATTCAAATTCAATGAACGCAATCCGCGAAGGATAGCCGCTAGGAAACTTGTGACCGGCCAAATTGCGCAGTTCCACCTCAAACTCCCAGTCGCCCGTCTCAGAAGCCAATTGGCGCACTTCCAACTCCGCCGTTTGCGTTTGAAGCGAACGTTCGGTTCGGGCAATGGTGCTATCGAATTGGACGGTCGACGCACTCAATTCCAGCGTCACCGCTTGGTCTCTCATCAACTTCAGCATGAAGGCATTCCCTCCGACCAAGTGATGTTTTCCGAAGCGCTGTTTGAACAGCCAATTGGGCTGCGTAGCCGCAATGGCACCCCCTTCCACCAGTGGCATGTGGCACGATTGGCACTGTACATTTTCCGCATTGTAGGCGGAGTTCACCCATTCCAAATACGTCGTTTGTTCGAAGAATACCTGCCCGGTCTCCTCGCCTTCCAAGTCTTGCGTATGGCTGTAAAGTGAATGACAACTCGCGCACACCTCACTGTTGCGCATGTGCTCTCCAAACACGGGATTGAATCCTGTTTGTCCGCTCATCAAACCATCCCATGGATTCTCAAACCCACCCCAAGAGACGTTGTCTGGATTGATGGGCAAGTCTCCATTTGATCGGCCTGCGAGCGCATCATCATCGATCCCGTGACATGCAGTGCACCCGATTCCGTCCAAGCCCAATTCATCCTCAAGCAACTGGTCCATGGTGTACCCATTGGGGCCAACTTTGCCCGTCAAATGCGCTTCGTGAAACCCTTGAGGGGCGTGACACGCCGTGCACAGATTCTCGATGGACTCACGGTGGTTGGGGTTGACCAGCCCTTCATGGGCCACTTTGGCACGCCAAAAGGGGTCTTTCGCGCTATTGGCCATCATGGTGGCTTGCCAGTCTACGACGGGGCTCACCGTGTGTCCATCGACATCCACCAAGGCTTCTCCATCGGGATCAGGTGCGTGGCAATTCACGCAATTTCCCGAACCTGTGAAATAAACCCCCTGTTCCGTGCAGAGTTCACCCATTCTCCAACGCATTTCCGCGGCATCATCTCCATGAAACGCCACCTCGGGATCAGCCGCTCCTGAAAACAGAAGTGCCAAACCAATGCCCATCATGGGCATCATTAGAGCGAAAACAGTTTGACGATTCATAGACTTAACAACCGTTGCAGATGGGTTCAGGTTCGGACACAATATCTTTGCACCTCAAAGTTAGTCTGCAACCCCTTCTCATGCGATTCATTCATTCCCTGATTTTATCCAGTCGTGC
>CAWVYB010000215.1:0-3619 GCA_963934215.1 uncultured Flavobacteriales bacterium
GCAGCTTCTAAATAGATATAGCCAGGAAATAAATTTCTTTCCTTACTCACCTTTTTGCCATTTCTGATTTGAAACACCTTTTCTACGGGTATCAGAATCTGGCCGACATAATGTTGCAGGCCTTCAGCAGCAATCTCGGCTTCGAGGATCTCCTTGATCTTCTTTTCCTGACCGCTGATAGCCCGCACTACGTACCATTTCTTTTCGATATCGCTCATGACAGTGTTTTGCACTTTCAATCTTTAAAGCACCTCATAAATCATTCCGACCAATCCACGCCATACCGAGTCTGCAGCATTCACTCCAAAAACCCAATCCATGACAAACACCAAACCCGCAACAATTAATGATGCTACGAATACCAAAACAGAAGCTCCTTGAAGCTCTTTCCAAGAAGGCCAAGTTACTTTCGTAACCAACTCCTGGTATGAATCCTGAATGTATTGAGTGAATTGAGACATCTAAGTATTGTTTTGCACGGGCGGCAGGACTCGAACCTGCAACCAATGGTTTTGGAGACCACTACTCTACCAATTGAGCTACGCCCGTAGATGAGGAAGAAGCCGCCCCACTTCTGGAGCGACTTCTTCCGTATGATTCAAATTCGAGAGTTGATTAAGCAATCACCTCTGTTACTTGACCTGCACCTACGGTTCGACCACCCTCACGGATGGCAAAACGCAAGCCTACATCCATAGCAACCGGGTTGATCAAATGCACCTCAATGGATACATTATCACCTGGCATTACCATTTCGCGGCCTTCAGGCAACATAATCTCACCTGTTACATCCGTTGTACGGAAGTAAAACTGTGGACGATATTTGTTGTGGAATGGCGTGTGACGGCCTCCCTCTTCTTTCTTCAAGATGTAAACCTCTGCCTTGATCTTGGTGTGAGGAGTAATCGTTCCTGGCTTGGCAATTACCATACCACGTCGGATTTGTGACTTCTCAATTCCACGAAGGAGCAAACCTACATTGTCTCCTGCTTCGCCGTGATCCAAGATCTTACGAAACATCTCGACACCTGTAATGGTTGAGGATAAATTCTCGTCTTGCATACCCAAGATATCAACGGCATCACCCGTGTTGATTACTCCAGTTTCAATACGGCCCGTTGCAACGGTTCCACGACCAGTGATCGTAAACACGTCCTCAATGGACATCAAGAATGGCTTCTCATTGTCACGCGGTGGCATTTCAATCCAAGAATCAACCGCTTCCATCAGAGCCAAGACGGTATCAACCCACTTGCCTTCTCCGTTCAAAGCGCCTAAGGCAGAACCTTGCACAACGGGACCATTGTCTCCGTCATAATCGTAGAAGCTAAGCAACTCACGGATTTCCATCTCTACCAACTCGAGCAATTCCTCATCATCGACCATGTCCACTTTATTCATGAACACAACGATACGAGGAATCCCTACCTGACGTCCGAGCAAGATGTGCTCTCGTGTCTGTGGCATTGGACCATCCGTTGCTGCAACCACCAAAATGGCTCCATCCATTTGTGCGGCACCAGTAACCATGTTCTTCACATAGTCAGCGTGACCAGGACAATCAACGTGCGCATAATGGCGGTTGGCTGTCTGGTATTCGACATGTGAGGAGTTGATCGTGATTCCACGCTCCTTTTCTTCCGGCGCGTTGTCGATCTGATCGAACGAACGTGCTTCACTGAATCCCGCATCCGCGAGAACTTTCGTAATTGCCGCAGTAAGGGTTGTCTTACCGTGGTCTACGTGTCCGATCGTGCCGATATTCACGTGCGGCTTGGACCGGTCAAACGTTTCTTTAGCCATAGCCTAGCTGTTTTTTAGTTAACTACTGATTTCACATTAAATGGACTCGAGCCAATGACGGGAATTGAACCCGTGACCTCATCCTTACCAAGGATGCGCTCTACCCCTGAGCTACATCGGCTTATACCCTCGCGGGTTTGAGCGGAAGACGAGATTCGAACTCGCGACATTCAGCTTGGAAGGCTGATGCTCTACCAACTGAGCTACTTCCGCTTGTTGATTAACCGCGCTCGGCCAATCAGGTGTGGGGGTAATAGGATTCGAACCTATTCAGTCAGAGACAACAGAGTTACAGTCTGTCCCGGCTCTCCAACTCCGGCGTACCCCCAATTCCAACTATCTCCCCTAAAGAAGACAATGATGATGAGCCGATGGAGGGATTCGAACCCCCGACCCGCTGATTACAAATCAGCTGCTCTGGCCAACTGAGCTACATCGGCATCATTTTCAAAGAACAAGGCGATAAATCGCCCGGTTTTCAGGACGGCAAATGTAAGAAAGAATCTCGTGCATACAATGGCTTCAGGAATCTTTTCCTGAAACCAAAATACAGCACCCTATACAGACTTAACTATCAACGAATTACACAGCAACATCTCGTTGCTTCCTGTGCTTTCGAATTTGCCGGCGCAAGGCTTCAACAACCTCATCAAGTGAAGCCTCGAAGCTTGTCGCACGTCGTTTGGCAAAAAAGTCTACTCCAGGAGCATGAAGCTTGACATCGCACAATTTATTCTCACGTTGATCATTTTTTTCAATTCGCAAGAAAACCTCGCATGTCATAATCTGGTCGTGAAACGTGTTGAGCTTATCTAGTTTCTCTTGGATAAAATCGAGAAGACGCTGATCTGCGTCAAAATGAACCGAATGAATTTGCACTTGCATCGAATACAGTAGAGTTGCGGTCACTCCGTTGGCCTGACGTTCAGCGGACTGTCCTGATGTAATTCTTTCAATCGCGCCAGCGATTGGTGTGTGTAAACCTCCGTTGAGCTCAACGATGCATGTCCCAGTAGGTCCTTAACAGCGTTTAATTCAGCTCCGCGGTTCAACAAGTGGGTAGCGAACGAATGCCTTAAGACGTGGGGACTGCGCTTCTGAAGAGAACTCACGAGAGAGAGGTAATGATGAACGCGTCTATAAACAAACGAGGGATACAGGCTCCTGCCCGCATCTGAAACGAAAAGAAATCGAGATTTAAATGGTCTCATGCTCAAATGCTCTTCGACGCTTTCAATGGTCTCCTTCATTAACGGAACCCGACGCTCCTTATTGCCCTTACCAAAAACGCGCAGCTCACTTTGATCACGTACAAGATCTTTTGTTTCCAGAGCAATCAACTCCGACAGTCGTATTCCCGTTTCATACATCAACGCAATCACGCTGCGATCTCTCCTTCCCTTCCAGTCAGAAGGGAACACCTCTTCCTGAAACAACTCATTCATTGCGTGCTCAGGAATCACATTGGGAAGGCGCTTTGAAAGCTTGGGTAACGAGACGGAATCCGAAGGATCCAGGTCCATGAAACCTTGCCGTTTCGAAAACCGAACATAGGTTCGATAAGCACTGATTTTTCTATGGATGGTTCGAGGAGCCTTTCCTTTGCGCATCATCTCTACGACATATGACCGCAACCATTCCGCTTCTATCTCACGCAAGTCCTCACAACCATATTGTTCCATCATAAATCGAATCAATTGATTCAAATCCGAGCGATAACAACGCAATGTGTGCACGCTTCCCCTCTTCTCCTTTAGGAGATAATCAAGGAACTCTGAAATATGTGGCGAAACTTGGTTCAAAACAAAATGGGCGA
>CAWVYB010000216.1:0-3578 GCA_963934215.1 uncultured Flavobacteriales bacterium
AAAATCAAATATCCCCATAAGTAATTGTGGTGCTTTGATGTGAATATACAGCTCCTTTACAACATGAATCTAACCGCTTAAAACCTAGTGATGCTCTCTGACCATGTTCATAAATGTAAGCACGCTGGTAAACACACGGGCAACAAGAAGCCCCGCAATCCGAGGATATACGGGGCTTAGTGAAATTTGTTGGCGGTCTGGACGAGACGTGCTGTAGCTCTTTAGCTCTTTAGCTCATTCCCTTCATTTCTCGGATGGCCGCATGCGGATCTGCCGCCTTGAAAGTCGACGAGCCAGCAACCAGCACATCGGCACCGGCATCGACCAGGCTCTTCCAATTGTTTAATCCCACTCCCCCGTCAATTTCGATGTGCGCATTGGAACCTGCCTCGTTCATCATATTGCGCAGTTTGCGGGTTTTGTCGAGGGTCTTGGGAATGAACTTCTGTCCACCGAATCCCGGATTGACCGACATCAAGCACACCAAATCCAGGTCATTCAAGACATCGGACAAACCCTCCACCGGTGTGTGAGGATTGACGGCGACTCCGGCAAGCATTCCCAAATCTCGAATGGCTGATAGCGTCCGGTGCAAGTGATTGCAAGCCTCCAAATGCACGGTAAGGACCCGGGCACCCAAGTCAGCAAATGTTTTGAGGTAGCGATCTGGATCAACAATCATCAAGTGCACATCCAATGGTTTAGTAGCGTGCTTGGCCATGGCTGCGATCACGGGCATTCCGAAACTGATATTGGGGACAAAGACACCGTCCATTACATCCAAGTGAAACCAATCCGCCTCAGAGGCATTGATCATTTCCATATCGCGTTGCAAATTCGCGAAATCAGAAGCCAGCATAGACGGTGCGAGTAAATGTCCCATAAAGCAAAGGTGAGATTCCGCGCATTTCATTCACCTTTGTATCATGAAGGACTTTTCCACAAGCACAGCAGATGTTGTTCCGATTATCGGACTGACCGGAGGAGTCGGCAGTGGGAAAACTACCGTGGGACAGATCTTCGAGTCCCTTGGTATCCCATGTTGGGATGCCGATGCCGCAGGGCATGCTGTGTACCGTATGCACGCGGAACTCCGAAATCGGGTCTTGGAACGATTCGGGCAAGACCTCGCAGTCATGGAAGACGATAACTGCGTCGATATTCACCGGGCGTTGTTAGGGGAACGGGTGTTTCAGGATTCAGAAGGACTGGCCAAATTGAACCAATGGGTACATCCATTGATTCGAAATGCGTTCAAAACATGGTTGCAGTCCAACTCTCCTTCGCCCTATGTGATTCGAGAAGCTGCCATTTTATTTGAAAGCGGGGCGCACGTTGACTGTCGCCAAGTGATCACCGTTTCTACGCCCACATCATTGCGGATAGAGCGCGCCATGAAGCGATCCGGATGGACGCAAGAAAAAGTGGCGCTGCGCATGGGGCATCAGTGGACGGACCAACAACGTGAGAATAATGCACAACACCGCATAGACAATGGCCTCCATGCCATGCTCATTCCACAAGTGATGGCCATTCATGGCCAATTGATCCAACAGTTTCAGTAGCGAATCCCCAATTTCTTTAGGACAAAGCCTGCCAACCAGGCCGGGCCAATCATGAGGAACTTCAAGTCGTCAAAGAAACTAGGTTTTTCGCCCTCAATCTTGTGTCCAATGAATTGCCCGACCCAAGCCAAGGCAAACGCTCCGAAATAATACCATCCCGCTGCGTCCCCTGTTTGCATGTTGATCAGCTTCACACCATACAAAGAACACGCAGCGATACCAGCCATGGTCAAAGCCATAACCGGACTCAAACGAATGAAAAAGACCAACCCGCCCAAAAGCAAGGCTGTGCCAACATGCAAATAGGGAGCCCAACCAGCACCAAACAATTCTGGAATGGGGATTTGGGAGAGCAGCCCTACCAAGGAGACGAAGATGGTAGGCACGCAAATCCAATGAAATAGTTTGTTGATCGGATTTTGGTGGCTAACGCCATAGGCATCGAGCCAATCTTGCATCGTTTTCATAACGTCCAATATGCAACGTTTACGCTTTAACTTCGACCCATGGAATGGGAAAACTGGCAGTTATGGATAGCAGCGGCACTCGTGTTGCTGATTTGTGAAGTATTCGTCCCCGGATTCGTTCTGGCTTGTCTAGGCGTAGGCTCTTTTGGCGGTGCGTTGGCTGCTAGCCTTGGGGCTGGGTTTGCCATGCAACTCACTGTTACAGCGGCAACAAGCCTGATCGCTTTTATCTTTCTTCGCCCCTTGGCCTTACGGTTTGGATTCTCCGGACCCGAAACAGCAACGGGCGTCGAAGCCCTGATAGACAAGAAAGCCCGTGTCACCAAAGCGTTCGATCCTCAAACGGGACTCGGACGCTGTAAAATTGATGGCGACGATTGGCGATCCGAATTGGAAACGCCAGAAAATGACTTTCCCCCTGTAGGCTCGATGGTCCGCATCGTCCGTGTCGAAAGCAATACCCTCATCGTTCAAACCACCCCCAACTCATGACTGCCACAACTATTTTGGCCACATTCGTCTTTTTGCTGGCCGCTGTCATCATCATCAAAGGCGTTCGCATTGTCCGACAAAGTGAAGCCTTGGTCATCGAAAGACTTGGAAAATACCGCACCACACTTGGCGCAGGAATCAACATCATCATTCCCATCGTCGATCGTCCCCGTGACATCGCTTGGCGCATGACGCTAGAATCTCAAGATGGTCGACAAATCACCCAGTACAAGATGCGAGAACGCGTGGACTTGCGGGAGACGGTATTTGACTTTCCGAAGCAAGGCGTCATCACCAAGGACAATGTGGTCACCGAGATCAATGCCTTGATATACTTTCAAATCGTAGACCCGGTCAAAGCGGTGTATGAAATCAACAACCTTCCCAATGCCATTGAGAAGTTGACGCAGACCACCTTGCGAAATATCATCGGGGAATTGGAGTTGGACGAATGTCTCAGCTCTCGGGACACCATCAATATGAAGCTACGGGCGATTCTCGACGAAGCCACGAACAAGTGGGGCGTTAAAGTCAACCGAGTAGAGTTGCAAGACATCAACCCTCCTGTGGACATCAAGGAAGCCATGGAGAAGCAGATGCGGGCCGAGCGGACACGTCGTGGACAAATCATTGAAGCCGAAGGCACCAAGCGGGCGGCTATTCTAGAAGCGGAAGGACAAAAAGGTGCAGAAATCAATCAAGCCGAAGGTCAGAAACAAGCCCGCATTCTCGAAGCAGAAGGCGAAGCCACAGCACGATTGGCCATCGCTGAAGCTGAAGCCGAAGCCATTCGACGCATTTCCATTGCAGTGGCTGACACCAAAGCCGACCCGACACAGTATTTAATTGCGGTGCGGTACATCGAGACTTTGGAGCAAATTTTGCGCGACGGCGGTGTCGGCAGCAAAACGGTCTTCATGCCGTATGAAGCCAGTGGGCTCATGGGCAGCGTGGGAGGTATGAAAGAATTGCTCAACGCAACCAAAGACTAAGCACTCGGACTTGCTGGTACAAACCCATTTTCCGCGAAAGCTCACACACGCTCGTTACGACC
>CAWVYB010000217.1:0-3561 GCA_963934215.1 uncultured Flavobacteriales bacterium
AGGCGTAGCCCATTCCATTATGAGCAAATTGGGCGCCGGCGACGCGACCTTGGTCCGGCAACGTGGTCATTTCCGTCCAGCTTTCACCTGCAGGGTCATATCGGTACCATTCGTTGAAAATTTCTGTGCTGTGGTGACCGAACCCAACATATACCTGCCCATCGATTCCAAATTGATACGGGTGGTGGCGTTGCGTGTCAGGAAATGCGGGTTTTTCCGACCATGTGTCGGACTCCATGTCATATTCCCACCAATCATTCAGGTCTCCAGATGCTGAATTTCCAAGTCCAACATAGATGTGATCGTCAATGGCGACGAAAGCGGGGTGCATCCTGGCGTCACATGGACATGATGCTTTCTCTTCCCAATTTCCAGTGGCCGGATCAAAGACCCACAAATCATTGAGAATACCATTGGTGCCTTGCCCAAAACCGAACCACGCTTTGCCATCCCAGTCATCCCCAATCGCATATCCACGAGCATCCCCAGGGAAATCTTCCAAAGCTGTCCACGCGTCAGCTGCAGCATCATAGCTGTAAAAGGCATCGCTGTACCCATTATTCGTTTGACCGGCTACCAAGTACCCTGTTCCATCGATGGAAAAACCGTAACTGTGGTCACTGCGAAAGTTATCTGGTAAAGGCTCAACTGATGTCCAACTTTGAGCAAACAGGGTGTTTCCGCAGAGTAGAAGCATTGCAGGTACGCACAAACGAGCGACAAAGAATGTCGCAGTTTCAATTTTTTGCATGTACGAATCTACAGCGAATCGTCTATTTGTGAAACGATGAGGAATGTCGACCCATGCTTTTTAACAAAACGAACGCTTGGAAAGTGGATTTACTGAACGACCAATCGAGTCGGTAAAAAACCTTCCGAATGCAGGATATAGCTGCCTGACAAGAGGCCAGCGTTTACACGGGGACCTGTTCCTTGAAGCACGAGAACTCCTGCAGAATTATACAGTTGCCATGAAGCAGCAGGGTGCACTTTTGAAATTAGGAATACACCATTGTTCGGGTTGGGAGCGACGTGCAAGCGTTGCGCAGCGGTGTGTTGGATGATTCCACTGGTCTCGCAAGGGCCTTCTGTCCATTGGGCCAAGCCTCCCAAGTACCACGCTTCGCAAGCGTTGTTGTAACTCACGCTATCGCAACCGCACACGGGGTCACTTTCCTCAGGACAATTCATTCCTTCCACGATCCGTGACGCGTCATAACAATCTCCTGGGCATGCACCGAGGCTGTATTCGGAAACCCAATCCACATAGGTCACGACACATTCGTTGAAGTGCGTGATGGAATCACACCCGCAAACAGGCGATGGGTCGAAAATGTCGCAATCAACCAGTGGATCTGCTAACGAAGGGTCAATACACTCGACCTCACTGCCACAGTTCGAGGTGCACTCTTCTTCGCTGATAAAGAAGTAAGGACTGTAGTCCACTCCTCCGACCTCCCAGCCACATCCCGAAAGGAACTGACAACTGCCATTGATCAAAACAACGCCCATTGCCATGTCACAGGCCCCGAAGTCGATACCGCCCAAATCCAAGCAATCTTGCGATGTGCCCGTACATTCTCCATCCACCCAAGAGGTCATCCCGCCCATGTTCACGGCTTCACAATCATTGCCATACGTGATCCCGTCACAACCGCAAACCGGCGCCCACAAGGCGGGGCAGATGGCGTTGGGGTCAATCAAGGTAGAATCAACGCATGCTTGAGGGTATGCACTCGCTGCAGTCATTATTCCTGCAAGGACAAAGGCAAAGGACAAGAATGAAAAAGGCTTCATTGGATGGTGTTTTGGTTTTGAGGTTCGCTATAAATACAAATCCTCATGTGGGATACCGGGATTCTTTCGAATCGTGACAAATTACAGGTGTAAAGTAGCACGAAATCGATTGCCGTGATTTGAAGCGTGCGCAACACGAATTGACTGTTGCGTTCAATCGACTCGTACGGTGTATACAAGATGCAACGAAATGTTGTTTGTAACTGTTCTACTTTTGTCCTCTCAGTATCTTTTCGATAGACCATAGCCTGAATGATGCAATGCAGATGAGTCAGTTCAATTTCGTGTGCGTTTTTTGCTTTGTAGTCCTAACTGTCTGTCAGTTACAGGCGCAAACGCTCGTGGGTGATGCCGTGCAAATTGTCCCGGGAACCTATCGATTGACAACCAATGCAGCAAGCCAAATCGGCGCAGTGTGGATGGATGATGCGGTCGCTGTCAACGAATCGTGGGAGATGCGAGCGGAAGTGAACCTTGGAGGAAACAATGGAGGGGCGGACGGGATGGCCTTTGTTGTCCGCAATGCATCATCGGATGATCTTGGAGGAAACGGAGCGAACATGGGCTTTGGGGGAATCGATGAGAGTGTTGGAGTTGAGATGGATACGTATTATGGCACGAATTGGCCTTCCACGGGGGATATCAATTCGGATCACTTGGGCATACAGAAAAACGGAAGTGTTTCTCACTTCGGAGGAAACAGCATTGCAGGTCCCATTGCAGCCATCACAGGATGGAACAACAACATCGAGAACAATACTTACCATGACTTGCGGGTGACCTACAATGCGACGACGAATGAAATGGTCGTTTATTTCAATTGTGTTCAGCGGTTGGTTGGAACGGTGGACTTGGAAGATGTTTTGGATGCGTCGGAGGGCATCTGGGGATTCACGGCAGCTACCGGTGGAGCTTCCAACATCCAACGCGTCAAAAATATGGAATGGTTTGCTTGGCCTCAGGGCATGGCAGAGGATGAGGTGGTGGCTTGTCCCGGAGTGCCAGTGGAACTGACTGTGGGCAGCGAAGCGGTGAGTCCGACATGGTCTCCAGCAGGGGGGCTTTCATCCACAAGCGGATATTCAGTCGATGCGACCGTTGCTGCTGCTGCGACCTATACCGTAAGCTATGATGACATCTGTGGTGTTGAGCAATCGGAGTCGGTGGACCTGGTGGTCGTTGAGTTTCCGTCAACCGAGCTGCCCGTGGATACTATACTTTGCGATGAAGGTACTTTGACATTTTCTAACGGCCCTTGGCCTGAAGGTATTTCGGGCATGTGGGAAGATGGTTCTTCCGATTTGAGTCGCGAAATTATTACGCCGGGAGAATACAGTTTGACGCTCAATTCGTCGGCAGGATGTGCTTCGACGGACTTCATGACGGTCAATGCACTGTCCTTGCCCGCCTTTGACTTGGGTGCAGACGTTTCAATTTGTCCCGGGTCTAGTGCCGTGTTTGATCATGCCGGTGTGCTCAACGGTGTCAATGTCCTGTGGAGCAATGCAACGGGTGGAAGTTCGATTGAAGTTGCGGACGCTGGCGAGGTCTGGGTAACATGGGAACAACTAGGATGCCAGGAATCCGACACTGTGAGCGTGTTACTGCATCCGATCTATGGAGTCGATTGGGCGGTGAACCCAGTTGTACTGTGTCTTGATGAAGTGCAAGTGATCCAAGCCGCAGATGCAAATTGGACAGGAGGTGTTGTTGATTTGGTGTGGGAGGATGGGACGGTCGGTTCTGATTTGACGGTGAGCGAAC
>CAWVYB010000218.1:0-3549 GCA_963934215.1 uncultured Flavobacteriales bacterium
ACGAGTCGTCTTCGTCTGTCGCTTCAGCGCTGTAGTTACAGGCCGTTGCGTCCTGGCAACCCGTTACTTCAAACTCATCGCAAATACCGTCGGCGTCCGCATCTGCAAGGCAGTTGCCAGCGCAGTCATAACCGTCATCGCCATAGGTGCACGAATCGTCGGCGTCTGTCGCGTCAGCGTCGTAGTTGCAAGCCGCTGCGTCCTGGCAACCGGCTACTTCAAACGCATCGCATACGCCGTCGGCATCCGTGTCTACAAGGCAATTCCCATCGCAGTTGTAGTTTTCTTCAGGATATTCACAGGTGTCAGTGCCTTCTGGTGCGATGCATGCGTTTTCAAAATCAATCAATTCACGTACCTCATTGGCCGGCGAGCCGTTTATGAAAAACTGAACATACATGGAACCGCTCAGCGAACCAGCTGTAGTCACTTGGGCTAGCAAAACTTTGTGGTCGTCTCCAGCAACTCCATTGGTTTGGCCATTGAAGATAAACCAGGCTCCGCCAACAGCGTCATCAATCATCAAGTCAGAACCGCTTTCAAAGTTGCTACCCCATGGGACTTCAGAAGATTCTACAGTATTGATTGAGCCTTCTCCAGCACCTGGACTTTCGGTAAGTCCGATGGTGACATAGCTGTCATACGCTGCGCTCGGGAAAAAGCCGAAAAGGGCAGGGGATTGGTCGCTTCCAACCAATCCGCCAAAAGGACTTTGGAAGAAAGGCTCTGTGGATTGGATGCGCGTTGGGAATTCCGAGTCTCCGGATACGCTGGTAACAAAATCAGTGGGGTTCTCACAGCGCGCATAAATACGATATGTGACCTGTCCCTCAAGAGACTCGTCTCCAGCTTCTCCTGAATGGACTTGATATGGCTCAATTGTCAAGCAGTAACCGGACCAATCAAAGTCGTCGTAGTTGCAAGCACTTTCGTCCGTGCACAAAGGATCAATGCAGCTACCATCGTTGTCTGTGGCGAGTGGATTGAAGTTTTCGGCTTCAGCATCATCGCAGCCAGCGATTTCAAATTCATCACAAATAGCGTCGCCGTCTGTATCCAAGAGGCACGTTCCAATGCAGTCATAACCGTTTTCTGCATAAACGCAAGATTCGTCTTCGTCTGTCGCCTCAGGAGTATAGTTGCACGCCGAAGTGTCTTGGCATCCGGCCACTTCGAATTCATCACAAACTCCATCCAAATCGGCATCATTTAAACACGTGCCATCGCAATCGTAATGAACGGCAGGGTAATCACAGGCCTCTGGTCCTCCGGGAGAGATGCAAGCGTTTTCCAAATCGATAAGTTCACGTACCTCGTTGGCTGGAGATCCATCAACAAAAAACTGAACATACATGGTGCCAGAAAGGACTCCAGCGGTCGTGACTTGAGCAAGGAGTACCTTATTGTCATCTCCAGCAATACCGTTGGTTTGTCCATTGAATATGAACCAGCTGCCACCGATGGCGTCGTCAATCAAAAGGTCTGATCCTGCTTCAAAGTTTGCACCCCAGGAATTTCCGGCGGATTCGACCGCATTGATTGTGCCTTCCCCAGCACCGGCGCTTTCGGTAAGACCAATGGTGACATAGCTGTCAAATTCTGAACTGGGGAAAAAGCCGAATAGGGAAGGGGTTTGGTCGCTTCCAAGAAGTCCTCCAAATGCACTTTGAAAGAATGGTTCAGTAGATTGAATGCGTGTCGGAAAGACATTATCGCCTGAAACACTCGAAACGAAATCAGTTGGATTTTCGCAACGAGCATAAATGCGATAGGTGACGTGGCCATCTAAGTTGTCGTCGCCGACCATCCCGCTGTGCACGACCATAGGCTCAATAATAAGGCAGTATACGGAGTTGTCAAACGCGGTGAAATTGCACGCCTCTTCGTCAATACACACCGGGTCCAAGCACGAGCCGTTGTCGTCTGTGGCAAATGGGTTGTAATTCGCGGCTCCATTTTCTGTGCAGCCTTCGATTTCAAAAGCATCGCAAACACCATCCGAATCCGCGTCGACAAGGCAATTGGATTCGCAATCAAATCCGAATTCAGGATAAAAACACGCGTTATCGCTGTCAGTAGCTAAAGCGTCATAGTTGCACGCCTCTTCATCGTTGCAGCCCACCACTTCAAAAGCATCACAAACGCCATCGCCGTCGGTGTCTTCCAAGCAAGTACCATCGCAATTGTATTCAGCTACACTATATGTGCAGCTTGCGTCTTCGTCCGTGGCTTCAGCGTTGAAGTTACATGCCGTATCGTCTGTGCAGCCGTTGATTTCAAACTGATCACAAACGCCATCGCCGTCGGCGTCATTGACGCAGTTTCCTTCACATTCGTAGCCTGCATCGGCATAGAAACACGAGCCGTCGTCTTCTGTAGCGTTGACATCATAGTTACAGGCGACAGCATCTTCACAGCCTAAGCTTTCGAATTCGTCGCACACACCGTCTCCGTCCGTGTCCACCAAACAAAGACCTTCACAATCGTAGCCGTCATTCGCATACGTACACGATCCATCTTCGTCTGTGGCTTGGCTATTGAAGTTACAAGCGTTGGCGTCGGAGCAATCTGCAATTTCCAAGGCGTCGCAGATTCCATCGTTGTCCACGTCAGATAGACAATTTCCTTCGCAGTCATATTCCAATTCCGGATAACTGCATGCTGAAGTGTCTTCAGGCCCTATGCAGGCATTGTCAAAATCAATAAAAACCCGCAAGTCATTGGTTGTCAAACCTTCTTGGAAGAATTGAACGTACAAGGAACCTGAAAGGGTTCCAGTGGTTGTGACCTGTCCCAAAAGAACGCGGAAATCATCTCCTGCAATTCCGTTGTTTTGACCATTAAAAATAAACCAACCACCTCCAATCTCATCGTCAATGATGACGGAACCATTGTTTTCAAAATTCAACGGCCAAGGATTGGCGGCTGACGAAATCGTGTTGATGGTGCCTTCTTCGCTTGTTGCGCTTTCTGTTAGTCCGATGGTAACAAAGCTGTCAAATGCGATTGAAGGGAAGAAACCGAGCATGCTAGCGGTGATGTCAGATCCCAAAGCACCCCCAAATGGGCTTTGAAAGACATTCCCATCTGATTCGATAATGGTCTGAAATTCGGTGTCTCCTGTAACGCTGGATACGAAGTCATCGGGATTTTCGCACAAGGCGTAGATCCGATAGGTTGTATAGCCGGTGAGATCTTCAGTACCGATCGTTCCGGAATGAATCGCGTGCGGTTCGATTTGTAAACAGTAGCCGGGACCACTGAAGGGTGCAAAGTTGCACGCTGCTGCGTCAGCACATTCTTGGGCATGGACTTCAAAAATAGTTGAAATCAATACCACGCCGATCCATAGGGATCGCTGGAGGCAATTTAGGCTCATGTCAGACAATTTGGAACTTCTAATATAGGGCTTCCTCGACTTAAAACAACTATTGGTCGAACCAATTTATTAAGTCTCCCATAATTGCATAGGGGATAGCTAAAATGTAATCAAAACATTTACAAGTGATTAGGATGATTTAGTTGCGTGCTTGTACAGATCGGAAGAGC
>CAWVYB010000219.1:0-3535 GCA_963934215.1 uncultured Flavobacteriales bacterium
TAATCAAGGAACTCTGAAATATGTGGCGAAACTTGGTTCAAAACAAAATGGGCGAAAGTCGTTCGACAATTTCGCCCATTTCATCTAAAAAACAAAGGAATTCCTCACTCGTTTTTCATATTTAGACCATTTTTATATACGGCCTTTTTCATTTGAACCCGATTCTGCACGCTCGGCTTCACAAATTCACGACGAGCACGCAATTCTCTCATACGTTTCGTACGATCAAATTTCTTTTTAAAACGCTTTAATGCGCGTTCTATATTATCACCTTCCTTTACTGGAATCGAGAGCATGAGTTCAAAATTGGGACGCGAAGTTACGTTAAATGCATGAAAAGTCAAAAATGATTTGCCCATTTTCATTCCTCGCGAATCAACTCACGCGCAATGACAATTTTTTGGATCTCACTTGTGCCCTCTCCTATTGTACAAAGCTTGCTATCTCGGTAGTATTTCTCAGCCGGAAAATCTTTCGTGTAACCATAGCCTCCTAAGATTTGAACCCCTTCCGTAGCCACGTTCACACACACCTCTGAAGCCTCATACTTTGCCATGGCCGACACCTTCGTTACTGGCAAACCTTGCTCCTTTAAACTGCACGCTTTTAACGTGAGCAAGTCCGCCGCTTCAATGGTTGTATACATATCTGCCAATTTGAATCCGATGGCTTGAAATCGACCAATGGGCTGACCAAATTGTTCCCTTTCTAACGAATAATCCCGAGCCGTTTTCAATGCACCCTTCGCGATACCCAATGAAAGCGATGCAATGCTGATTCGACCCCCGTCCAAAATTTTCATAGCCTGAACAAATCCTTCGCCAACAGTTCCAAGGACCTGATCGTCCGGAATGAAACAATCGGTAAAGACCATTTCTGCAGTCTCCGACGACCGCATACCCAATTTGTTTTCTTTTTTACCGCCAGTAAAGCCAGCCTGCTCCCTTCTCACCACAAAGGCAGTAATCCCCCTGCTATCAAGCAAGTCACCCGTTCGCGCCAAAACAACCGCTATCTCCGCTGAAATCCCATGGGTAATCCAATTCTTTGTACCATTCATCACCCACCCCTTTCGCGCCTCATCCCGGGACGCTGTGCATTGCATTCTCATGGCATCCGAACCTGTATTAGCCTCAGTCAATCCCCAAGCACCCAAGTGTTCACCGGACGCCAATGCGGGCAGGAAACGCTGTTTTTGATCCTCACTTCCAAACATCAAAATGTGATTCGTGCACAAACTATTGTGCGCAGCTACAGAGAGACCAATCGACCCGCAAACTTGGGCGATTTCCTCAATCACAATCTTATATTCAAAGTAACCTAGTCCTGCGCCTCCGTAAGCTTCTGGAACAAGCAGCCCCATCAACCCCATCGCTCCCATTTCTCGAAAAAGCTCCCTAGGCATGTGCTGGCTCTCATCCCAAACCATGCGATTTGGCAAAATGTGTTGTTGAGCAAAATCGCGAACACTGGCCTGAATTGCCTTTTGATTTTCAGTGAAATTAAAATCCATTGTGTACGACTTAATACGTTAATAAAGCATGAATTGAAGAGTCCAACCGGCCTCTTCCTTGGAGCTTAGGAAGCTCTATAACAAACGCAAATCCCATAGTCTCCGCTCCCGTCAGTTCTACCAATTTATTCGCAGCCAATGCCGTGCCTCCTGTTGCAAGCACGTCGTCATGGATCAGCACCTTCATTCCCGGCTTCAAACAGTCTACTTGACATTGAATCTCTGCTGTTCCATATTCTAACTGATAGCTTTCGGTAAAAAGTGTTCCGGGTAATTTGCCTGGCTTTCTAAAAGGAACAAAAGGAACGTTCCAATGAAGGGCCAAAGGCATTCCAAAAATGAATCCCCGGCTCTCAATTCCTACTACAGCGTCAGGCGCAAACCCTGAATCCAATACAACCATCGAAGCCAGCTCCACAATCGACTTTTCGCAAAGCGATGCGTTTTGCCAAACCGGAGAAAGGTCTCGAAAAGTCACTCCCCTTTCGGGGAAGTCCGGAATTGACTTGACCGTTTGTTCAAGTTCAACTCGAACACTATGGATGTCAGTCGTCAAGGATTGGCTCATTTAATTGATGTGCGCTACTGAGAAGATATGCAGAGACGAAGATACGGCTCCCAGCACCGATAGAGACTATCTGATATCGGAACCGCGTCCAGTAAATCAGAAACAGCATTCAATTGGTGTTGCAAACGGTAACGTTCGATCCGACGCGCCCCCTGAAATCCAATGTACGGATGCCGGCGTAATTCATCCCACGACGCAGAGTCTGCGCATAGTTTTTGATAGACTCCGTCACCAGGATGAAACCAGGGAAGAATAGCTTCAAGTTGGTCCGGATAAATCCCCCAAACTTCACCCAGTTGTTCGACCGAATAAAACCCTCCCAACAAATCCCTGAATCGGCAAATTCTCCCTGCTAATTTCGGTCCAATCCTTGGAAGAGACTCCAAAAACACACTGTCCACTTCATTTAAGTTGTACGACCGGTTGACCTGTTCCGTATCACGCTGAGCGACACGCGATCCATATCTGGTGCCATTGGCTTTCTGTTGATTCCTTGAAAGAGATTCAAACGGCATGTCCTGCACCGTTTCGAGTGGGAATTCCGACAGGAAATTCAGAAGGGAAGGTACCATCTGCTCGGAATAAACGTGAGCGCGAGCGTTGGCATTCGTCCAAGAATAAGCCATCACACCACCCCAAATCAACCACGAAACCAAGACGACAAAAGACACCACACGCTGTTCTGCACTCATTCTCTCCCCTCTAACTCTTTCGTTTACACCCCCTCGTCTTCAGTCAAATCGTTTGATTGCACCAGATTTCACTCGCTTCAGGTAATCTTTCAAATCTGCTCGGACTTCAGGCGCCAAGAAATACAATCCCAAGACATTCGGGAAACACATGGCAAAAATCATGGCATCCCCAAAGTCAAATACGCTCTTGGCAGAAATCGCTGAACCAACGACGACGAACAAACAGAATATCGCTTTGTAAGAAAGATCTGCACCTCGAGATTCTCCGAATAAATACGTCCAGGCCTTCAGTCCATAATAGCTCCAGCTGATCATGGTAGATAAAGCAAACAGGATAACAGCTACAGACAACACAATCGGGAACCAGCTCATGGTCTGCGCGAACGCGCTCGATGTTAGCTCGATTGCTTGCAAGTCACCGGATTTCGCTAAGCCCAATACCTGGCTTTGATCCAATGACCCATAGCCAGAAATAACAATCACCAAAGCAGTCATTGTGCAGATGACCACCGTATCTATGAAAGGTTCCAGGAGAGCAACAATCCCCTCACTCACTGGCTCATCTGTCTTTGCCGCAGAGTGTGCGATCGAAGCCGAACCAATGCCCGCTTCATTTGAAAACGCAGCACGTTGAAATCCGATAATCAAAACTCCCACCAAGCCGCCATAAGCCGCGTCTGAAGTAAAGGCACTTTTAACGATTAGAGCGAATGCTGCTGGCACCTCTGTGATGTTTCCAAAGATCACAAACAATGCTCCGAG
>CAWVYB010000220.1:0-3533 GCA_963934215.1 uncultured Flavobacteriales bacterium
GGTCACGATAATAGGAATCCAATTCAAGGGGAACTGTTCGTAACAATTCAAGCTCGTTGTTTTTAAGGTTCAGATAATCAATTAGTTGAGAAGGCTCTTTACTCAAGTTTTGATTGGCAGTACGTGATTTTCGCTTGTCATCTTCGCCCCGCATACGCTCAGCCGTTTCTGCTTCGAGCAAGCGAACCATTAAATCTTGTTGTCGAGCCATGGTTTCAAGAGTAACATCTCGGTTGACCAAGTCGCGCTCCAACTGCTCCATTTCTTTTGCGATGTTACCCAACTGTTCTCCATCGCCAGAACCGTCCTCATTGAGCTCTTGAGATTTTCGCTCAGCCATTTGCCTCAGAGCAGCTTGTTGAGCGGCCATTTGGGCGAGTTGCTTGCTTAACTGCCGTTGCTGCTTCCCATCTTTCCCTGACTTTCCCTTTTCACCCATTGACTCCTTCATTTTTTCCAACTGCTCACCCAAAGCTTTTTGCATCTTTTTCATGTCTCCGGCGCTTGGAGAGGGCTTGGGCTTGCCATTGCCCCCAGGTTTTTCGCAGTTGCCACTGCCGGGCTTAGATTCTGACATCGATTGCTGCATCTGTTGCAAGGCATCATCAAGCATCAACGCAAGGTTGTTGAAGCTGGTCATCACATATTGTTGGTTGCTATTGATCTCAGCCGTGAGTCGTTCTCCGAATATGGCCAAAGCGTCGTCCATGTGGTGGTTGATTAAACCGATTTCACGGTTGACCGCTGGGGCCAATTGTGTGATGCGTAAACTCAACGCAAACAAGGAGTCTTCAACCATTTTTGCATCATCCTTGAGACGTCGTTGCGTCTGGCCGTATGTGATATACAGCGGATCATCGGTGTTTGTGCGGCGCAGAAGTTCCATCACCCCCTCTTCGTCAAAGGACAAGGAGATGATGTTTTCGAGCAACGCCCTCAAGGCATCCATATCCTCCTCTAAGGCTTCCTCCTGTTCCTGTTGCATCATGGCCTCCATTTGTTCGGCCATTTTCTGCATCTCTTCCGCAGCGTCTTGCTGGTTTTCGGAGGCTTTTTTCTTTTTGTCTTGATCGAGTTGTTCAGAGCTGTCACTCATCTTTTCCTCAATGGACTCGTTTTCTTCAGAACGGTCCATAGTCGCATTGGGGTTTTCCAACTCTTCATTGGCCTTATCCAGTTCATCCAGCTCCTTCTTGAGTTCTTCAAAAGCTTGGTTGAGAGAATCTTGTTTCGCCTTTAACGAGTCGCTCGGTGTGGATTCATTCCGGGTTTCTTCAGCGAGTTCGGCCTGCTTTTCGGCGAGCTCTTTGAGATCATCCAGTGCCTCCTCCATTTTTACCTCATACTCCAGCTGTTTGAATTGCTCCAAAGCACGATCCAACTCCTTTTCGAGGGATTCTTGGTCGACCTCCATGGATTCCAACTGGTCTTGGATTTCGTCCAACACATCAGGATCCATTTCTTCCATCAAACGCTGCATCTCTTCGTAAAGCTGTTTGAGCTCATCGCTCATTACCTGCTCCATCAGCTCTTGAAGCTGCTCTTGTTTCTCGAGGAGACGCTCTTCTTCAGGTGTAAACTCATTGGCCCGATCGTCTTTTTGTTCATTGGCTTGCTGGAGTTCGTCCAGCTGTTTTTGCAACGCCTCTTGACGCTTCATGAACTCTTCGATTGCCCGCTCATCTTTCCAGTCGAGCTCGTCGTCTTCACGGAGTTGACGACTCAATGCCTCCATTTCTTCTCTCAAAAGGACCGCTTCCTCTCGAGCGCTTTCCATTTTACTCTGGATATCCGCGCTTGAAGCATCGCGCTCCTCACGGACTTCTTCTTGGGACGGAGGGCTGAAAACCATGGTCGAGGACCGCGCCATTTTCGCTCCATTGACACCATCATTGTCCCAAACCTCAAACCAATACTCTACAGCATCTCCCTCGGTAATGCCCAGGTCCAAGACGCTCCACTCAAAGTAAAACCGGTCAACCGTTCCGCTTGGCTCCTCGAGTGGAATGTAAACAACCTCTCCGCTTGATAAAGCGCTTGATTTGTCGGCCAACTCCTCTTCATTGCGCGGAGCAATTTTTGTCCACTGGTATGCCAACCTCAGTCGACTAAACCCATAATCATCACGGACTTCTCCAGAGAAACGGCGAGTTGAGCGAGCGAGGCTATCTAGGGATTCATTGACACGAATGGAGGGGTGGAGATCAGGAATAACCTGAATGAGATACCGAAGGGAATCTGTAGATCCAACGAAGTCATTGGAAGGAACCAACCAATAAGGCGAAGAATCCGTGAATCGCTGTTGGAACGAAAAGGTGGAGGCTGCTTGGCGATCCATCTCAATCGCCTCGTCTCCCAATCGCATTCGAACCGATTCCGTGTCTTTGCAGCGAACCTGCCATTGAATCAACGTTCCTTCAGGCACCCGGAGGTTACCAACGTCCTCCCAATTCTCGACTCCTCGACCGGTATAATTCGGAGCCGTGGTTTTCACATTGAGACTCAGAAGGGTGGGGACTGGGAGAGCTTCCAACGTGAAGACATCCGAATTGACCCCAGCAGCAGTACATCGAAAATCGAGCGAAGTGCGCACCACAGGAAAGGTGTGTGCAAATTGTCGGTCGTTTAACCGCTCCATCCGAAAACGATTGCCATTGCTCTCAAGGAAAACAACCTCCGGAACGGATGAACCCACAACCTCGAACTCCACGGTAAACGAAGAAGCAACAGGAACCTGAAGGGGGTCTGTAATCAGTTGAAAGTGAAATGGCGCTGCGGGCACAAAGTCTTGGCGGTGGGCTAAGATTCTTTGAGCGGGTTCCTGAACCATTTCAGGACGTAAAGACCAAATTACCGCAATCACTAGAATAGGGGGTAGCGCATACCAGATATAGGAGATGCTATCGCGCCAGTGAACCGCTTGTTGAAACGAAAAAGGTTGGAGAGCTTCCGTACGCTCTTCGATCGAGGCTTGGAGTAAAGAAGTGTCTACGTTTTGCGCAATCGACCCCTCCAATTGCTGCTGCAGTTGAAGTGTATTCAGCAACCGGTCACTGATTTCAGGGAAATGTTCCCCCACCAAACCACTGGCTTGTTCGTATGTCAGCCCCTTGCTAATTCGTGCCCATTGAAGCAGTGGCCATAGAATGTAACGGGAAAGAACACCCACACCACCCAGCACCAACCCCCAAAAAAACAAAGTTCTCCCCGCGATTCCAAAGTTCCCGAAATACTCCAATAAGAATAAAAACAAGCCACTTCCGAGCAAGACCCCACCACCAAAAAAGACTCCACGAATCAACCGATTCAGGTAGTACTTCCGGATGAAAACATCCAGTTTTTGGATCAATAGCGAGGGGCTTCCCATGGAGTATAAAGTTACGGCAAGCAGCAAGCCAAAGCGAGTACTTTCAACAACACGGAATATGCCCTTACTTTTGCTCCCCCTTCAACGAATCCACAAACGCTATGCAAGGTCAATTAATCAGCAATCGCTTTATGAAAAAGAATCAATTGGTTGGTATGGTAATTCT
>CAWVYB010000221.1:0-3529 GCA_963934215.1 uncultured Flavobacteriales bacterium
CCAAAGTCCAGTTGTTGGATTGGAAGAGCACGTGGCTTCGACGGAAGTTGAGTTTAGAAACGTTGCAAATCCATCAGGCACGAGCTCAAGCCAGTGGGGGTTCTCAAGCATTGGGGATTACAATTCCTGGACTCGAAGTAGAACAGAGTAATCTCATAATTCAGGCGGTTTTTCCTAAATGGAACCCGTCAGTTGTTGAGTATTTCCAGCCAGATTCTTACCTCCGCTATCGCTTGTTTGTTTTTGCATTGCTTCCATTGCTTCCGATTGGATTGCTTCTCGGAATGGGGTGGTTGTTTGGGGTTTTTGCAACGATTTGGGTGGCTTTTCGATGGGTGACGACGCAAAGGAAATTCGAAGGGTATCGGATGACAACCGATGGAGTTGGTATAATGATTGAATCCGGTTGGTGGTTCAAGCGCAGAACATTGCTTCAATGGCATCAGTTGCAACGCATCAGTTTCCATCAAAACAGAATGATTGAACCGCGTGGTTTGGCGCACATCGTACTGCATTCGGCTGCGGGAAGTCGCTCCATACGATTCGTCAAAGAGACCGATGCGAAGCGAATCATGGATTTCGCGGCATATCGTATTGAGTCACACGTGGGTAGCTGGATGTAACCTGCGGGTTTTGCGGGTATTAACTTCGTTAGGTTGTTGATTGCGGGGTTACATTTGATTTTAAATACGTACGATGAAGAAAATTTTTGGATTTATTTTTTTGTTGTCGAGCAGCGTGATGTTCGCTCAAAATATACTCCTCTCTGAGGATTTTGAGTCCGGAGTTTTCCCGGATAATTGGTCACAGCAAACGGCCGCGTCCGACGGTGGCTGGGAAAATGGAACGGCCGGGGATTTAGAGAGTCAGTGGTGGAGCATCGCCTCGCACGGCAATATCATCGGTACCAACGACGATGCGTGTGATTGCGATAAAAGCGAAGACTACCTGATCTTACCTCCATTGGATTTCACTTCTGTGAGCAATGCCATTCTCGAATTTGAATCCTATTACGATGGTCAGACATTTGAGGGTTCTACCGAAGTGGCGACCATCGAATACTCGTTGGATGAGGGCAGTTCTTGGACGGTTTATGAAACACTGGAGGGGTCGAATGATGAAGCATGGAGTTCACATGCCATTGGCTTGGGTTCTTTGACGGGGAATTCGAATGTGCTGTTGGCTTTTCGATACAATGATGACGGAGGTTGGATGTTTGGTTGGGCGCTTGACGATGTGATGGTGTTCGAGCCAACGGGATTGGATGCTGCAATGAGCTCGTTGGATCTTCCCTCGAATGTGGATGTTCCTGCTGAAATTATCGTTGCCGGTGCCGTGAGTAACGTGGGTGCTGATATGATTGTGTCATTCGAGATTGCATGGTCCGATGGATTGGAAAATCACGTTCAATTGTTTGAGGGGTTGGCTTTATCCTCAGGCGAGTCGATGGCTTTTGAACATCAAGATGCTTTCAATATGGAGCAATCCGGCAGTGCTCAACTGACGGTGAGTGTTTCCAATGTCAATGGTGTTGAAGATGATGTGGCATCGAATAACACCTTGGTGCATTCCATTTCAGCGCTCGAGTATGGAACGTTCGAAGACGGAGGAATCAATCGAGAATACATCTACTACCATCCGGGAGACGCGCCTGCGGCGTGTCCTTTGGTATTCGTTTGCCATGGTTACACCGGCAGTGCGCAAGGAATCATGGACTATTCAGAATTCAATGCGCTTGCGGATGAATTTGGCTTCGCCGTCTGTTATCCTCAAGGAATTGATGATTCGTATGGCAATGCATTTTGGAATGTGGGATATGACTTTCAAAACAACGAGACGGTCGATGACGCGGCGTACTTGATTCACCTCACGGAGTATTTGCAAACCACGAATTCGCTCGACCCGGAGCTTGTTTTTTGCACGGGAATGTCCAATGGGGCTGACTTCAGTTACTTGCTAGCCTGCGAAGCATCGAGCCATTTTCGAGCGGTCGCTCCTGTGGCAGGGATGATCATGCAAGACATCATGGATACGTGCAACCCCTCGGAAGCGGTCTCGATTTTGGAAATTCATGGGACACAGGACAACGTGACTTATTTTGATGGGGATCCAACCAATCAAGACAATTGGGGAGCTTATCCGAGCATTCCTCAAACCATCGACTTCTTTACCGATCTCTTTGGTATTCAGTTGCAAGAGTCCTTTGAATTTGAGAATGTCAACACAGATGATGGCAGCGCGGTTTCCGCAGACAAATACGGAGCTGTGGGCAGTTGCGCACAAGTCTGGCTGTATACGGTCAATGGAGGCGGGCACGATTGGCCCGGCGCCTATGGAAACATGGACATCGATTCCAGTCGTGAGGCGTGGTTGTTCTTCCAGGAGATATGCGACGCATCAACAGGAGTGGGAGCCGTCCAGGTTGCTGCCGATCGTGAATTGATTGATGTGTTGGATTTACTAGGGCGCAATGCCAGTCCAAAATCGGGTGAACTGAGGTTGTATGTGTATTCCGACGGAACGGTCGAAAAGCGCGTGGGTTTGGAGCGTTGATTGGTACCGTTTTCATTCTCAACTTGTGACCGGTATATTCGGCCATGATTAAAATGCAATGGTCGCTTGTCGGAGTCGTGTGTCTTGCTTTATTTGGATGTGCAAGCGCTCCTGTAGAGAGAGCCGATTCGTTTACATGGAATCCTCAAGTGGAGGCAGGTGAGACGCTTGAATCCTTTGGTGCGTTGGATGCTATGCTCGACAGTGCGGTCGAGGCAGGGGGAATTCCTGGCGCAGAGGTTTTGATCGTTCGGCAGGGTGAGGTCGTTCACCACCAAGTACATGGTTGGAGCAATCCAATGGATTCAGTCACGTTGCAAAAGCATTCCATTTACCGCATTTGTTCGCAGACCAAGGCGTTGACTTCCACGGCGGCGTTGATCTTGTGGGAGCGCGGTTTACTGGATTTAGATGATCCTGTGGAGCAATACATTCCCTCATTTGCCAATCTGGAATTGCTTGATAGCCTTTCTGATGACACCACATTTACGACCATTCCTCACGACCGCACGATGACCATTCGACATCTCCTCACGCACCAATCGGGCTTGTCTTATGGGGAGATTGGGGATCCACGGTTTGATCAGATTTATGCAAAGGCCGGCGTAGTGGACTTGTTTACGACGAAGCCGCTTACGGCTGCCGAGAATTGCGAGCGATTGGCCACAACGGCCTTGATCCATGCACCTGGGGAGCGCTGGAATTATAGTTTGGGGCTGGAAGTGGTTGTTCGGGTGGTAGAAGTGGTGTCTGGACAGCCGTTTGATGTTTTCTTGAAAACGGAATTGTTGGAGCCACTGGGCATGGCCGATACGCACTTTTACTTACCGGAGGCTTTGGTGGATCGCTTGGTCCCCGTGTGTGAGCCTGCTGAAGAAGGGTGGAAGCTGCATGAACACCGCCAGTACACTACGGATTATCCCGTGGCAGGTGCGCGAACGTTCTTTGGCGGTGGCGCTGGTCTCTCCAGCACAGC
>CAWVYB010000222.1:0-3408 GCA_963934215.1 uncultured Flavobacteriales bacterium
GTGGTGAGTGCTTACGTTACGATCGAGACGAATGCTTCACCGGCCTTTACGATGAACCCTCAGTCCCAAACCTTGTGTTTTGGAGAATCTGTTAGCTTATTTGAAGTTGCTTATCAATTCGGAACCGGTACACCGAGTTACCAATGGTTTGTGAATGGGCTGGATGATTACGTCGGCGCAAATGCCATCGCCGGTGAAACAAGTCCAACGTATTTACCAACGGTTGACGCCACTGGAAGTCTTTATTATTTTTGTTCCATCACGTTTGATGTTGGAGGATGCAGCGAGATTTTATCGACCATAGCCGGTATCCACGTCAACAACATCGTCATTGGAGAAATATCCATGGAACAAGCCATTTGTTATGGTGAAATCCCGGAGTCACTGAGTGAGTCAGTGGCCACATCAGGTATTGGTGTTTTGGTTTATCAGTGGCTGTTTTCAGAAGATTTCGACCAAGATCACACCCCGATTATAGGTGCCGGGGGTTCTACATACCAGGCGCCTGTGTTGTACGATACAACCTACTACGTTTTGGAAGTTTCGAGCATCCTCAATGGGATTGCCTGCATCGATACCACCAATTCGGTCGAGATCATCGTTTACCCATTGCCGGAAATTTCAATCGGAGTACCCGATGTATTTTGTGGCAACAATGGGGTTGTCGAGTTGACGGAATTCAGCCCGGTTGGAGGAGTGTGGGAAGGGCCCGGTGTTGTGGATTCGAGTCTTGGATTGTTTGATGTGGCTGGCACTCAGACCGGGGTAGGGGATTGGGATTTGATTTTCTGGTTTGAGGATCTGGTAACGGGTTGTCGCGACACCTTGGATCACGTGGTCACCGTTGAAGCTGTTCCGGTGGCGGACTTTATGGTGCCGAACCTGGCCTGCAACAATTCCCCGATTGACATCGATCAAAATTCAACGGGAGGAATCTCAGCGGTTTGGGATATGGGCAATGCGACCTCGTTGGATGTTTGGGATCCGGAGTATACTTATCCTGATCCGGGGGACTACCTCATAGAATTGATTGTGGTCAATGAAGCCGGATGCCTCGATACACTGGAGCAACAAACGGAGATCACGTATCCACCGGTAGCGGGTCTATCGATTCCGGTAGACGAGGGCTGCGCGCCTTTCATCGTAGAATTCGAAAACAATTCGGACGCTCCCTATTCCACCTTTGAATGGATGTTAGGTGATTCATTGGTAACCCAAGAATTCCCTGAGCCCGCCTTGTTTGCTCAAGGAGATTCCATTGTCAACTACTGGATCACGCTTGAGGTGTCGAACCTTTGTGGGGCCGATATGGATGCACAAGAAATAACTGTTTTCCCTTTGCCTCAGATGTCATTCCTTTTGTTGCAAGACACCGCTTGTTCTCCCTATGTAGCGGACATATTGAACACCAGTGTTGGATTGCCGGACAACATTCAATGGGATTTTGGAAATGGACAAATGGACAATGGGCCACAACCCTACTTCCCGACTTATACCGTGGATTCGCTCGCGCAAGTGTTTATGATTGAATTGGTAGGTACCAATGTGTGCGGTGTAGATTCTTTTGCCGCTCCCATCTTTATCCAGCCCAACACCGTGCAATCCTTTTTCACATTGGATGTCGATGAAGGCTGCGCTCCGTTGGTGGTAACAGCCACTGATCTCAGTGTAGGAACGAATTCGATTGTGTTTGATTTTGGCAATGGGTTGTTGGAGTATGACTCTATTTCATCGGTGACGTATGATCAAGCTGGTCAGTATTTCGTGACCCAATACGTGACCAATGGTTGCTCATTGGATACGGCAGCTTATCTGTTGGATGTTTGGCCTCAACCTGAATTTGATTTGTTGGCTGATCAAAGCAGCTATTGCGAAGGCGATACGGCCTTCTTTGAATTGCAATCGGATCAATTGATCACAGCAGCATGGGACTTTGGACAGGGTTTCGTTGGATTTGGTACCGAAGTTTCGTCATACTATGATGCGTCTGGCACATATGATGTGCTTGTAGGGGTTACCTCTGGTGTCAATGGCTGTCAAATTTCCGAGCAATTCACGGTTAGCATCAATCCAACGCCTGAACTTTTTATCGATCCGATGATCGATGGAGGATGCTCTCCATTGGAAGTGGGTTTTTCCAATCAATCGACGGATGTGGATTTCTGGATTTGGGATTTTGGAGACGCCTCAGGAGCGGCAGTGGCTGAACCCAATCATGTTTTCATCAATTCGTCTCAAGAGCCACTTGAAGTTACCGTAGACGTGACGGCTTCTAATTTTGACGGATGTGCTGCATCGGAAACTTTTGACCTCATTATTCTCCCGATTCCAAATGTGGAGATTGGAGGTATAGAAGAGCAGTACTGCGGTATTCCTGCCCTCATTTCTCCAACTAATAACTCGCAGTTTGCTTTGGAGTATACGTGGTGGTTGGATGCCGATCCAGTTTCAGTTTTGGAGGAGCCTACTGTTGTCATTGATCTAGCCGGTTCTTTTGAATTGATGTTGATAGGTACGAATGGATATGGATGCACCCATTCTGATGTGCAGTCTGTTGTGGTTTATCAGAGCCCAATGCCCGCTTTGAATATTGACCCTCTTTCTGGTTGCGCGCCTTTGGAAGTCAACGTGCAAGACGTGTCCGTTGGATCAGTGCTAACTGAGCTGCTCGTGAGCAATGGTTCAGGTTTACTGTTTCAAGGTGAGATACCTGCCGTTCCGCTTTTACTTAATGCAGCAGGAGTTTACACGATTGGAGCTATTGTCGAGTCTGCTGTGGGTTGTATTGGCGTGGATTCTTCCTTGGCTTTTGTGGATGTCTGGCCTCGGCCTGCGACAGATTTCACTGCGGTGCCTTATGATTCGGATGGTTTTGATTTACTCAATCCATCAGATCTGAATGATTCTTGGACTTTTCAAAACAATTCAAGTAATAACGAACAGAATTATTGGCAATTCGGTGATGGGGCGTTTAGCTCAGAAATAAGCCCATCGCATCAATACGGATCACCTGGATTGTATGCGGTCTCTTTGACGGTAGCAAATTTGTTTGGTTGTTTTGGAAATCATGTGGAATGGATAGAGGTAGATGAGGATGTCCGGGTTTACGTTCCCAATGCCTTTACCCCTGGAGGAATGGAGACCCGGCCTGATGGTGTGAATGATGCATTCCGCGCTGAATTCAGTGACTACTCCCTTATCGAAGAGTACAGTCTCCAAATCTTTGATCGGTGGGGTGAGTTGGTATGGGAGTCTTCGGATCCCCAGGAATATTGGTTGGGCAATGTCCGAAGAGGAGGACAAGGAGGGGATCACTTCGTCAATTTGGACGTATACCTTTGGCGAATTCGATTCACTTCAGTAGAGATGAATGAACAAAGAAAGGAGCTGTCAGGTCATGTCACGATC
>CAWVYB010000223.1:0-3377 GCA_963934215.1 uncultured Flavobacteriales bacterium
ATCGCTTATCAATCAATTCCGCCAACCAATTATGAGGACGACCTTCTTCTTTCCCTTCCTGCCAAACCACAGGGGCGCCAATCGCCACGTGAATCCCACCTTTCCAACCGAAAAGACCTTGTTTCATACTGCGCTCGTCCTCCCCCGGCTCCTTTTCATATACTCCATCGTTGGCTTCTGATACGAGAAGTTCTTTGACTTTCATGGCGTCACAAGGATCCCACTCATAGCTCAATGTAACAGGATGTACCCGAAGCGCATTCCAAGCACTAGCGTCCTCTCCATTCATGAGCATTCGAATCAGTGCTGGTGAAGTCCTGTCATCCCCATCCTTAGCTCGCCCCTCCTTGTGCGCAAGCCAAACACTTGACGACTCAACCCCAATGACATGACGCACATACGCAGCAACTTCGGCACTGCTCGCCAATTGGTCTCGTAAAGAGCCCCCGCGTTTTACTACAAAGCTCTTATTCAATCGTACGAGAGCCTCTACCCATGGGGTTTGTAGCAGATTACTGCCAATTCCAATCTCCGTTGTTTCGGCTCCTAAAGAAAGCAAAGCCAAATTGATCAGCGAAGGATCCAGAACGATGTCGCGATGATTTGATATAAATAAGGCACCACACGAATCAAACGCTTCTGGGAAGGAAAACGTCACTTCTGAAGCCGTCTTATCCAATACTTTTTCAATAAACGTTTTGGAAACGAGGTCTTGAAAATCCGAAACGCTTGTGATATTGCCCATCGCATGGAGCAAAGACTTCGTGGCGTCAGTCCCTATAAACGGACTCAGCACGGCATTCCAGTCCAAGGCGCCCAACATTAATTGCAAAGCATCAGGCACTTCTTCTTCACAATAAGGCCTCATATGAGCAAATGCATCCATCATCTTCGGGGCGCAATTTAGGTAACCTAACTTTGGGTCATGACATTCGAAGCGCTAAAGCTTACTCGCCAATTTTTAAATGCCATTGAAGATGCTGGGTACAAAGAGCCTACGCCGATTCAATCCATGGCAATTCCTCCGTTACGTTCTGGACAAGATGTTATCGGAATTGCACAAACGGGGACCGGAAAAACGGCTGCATTCCTCCTCCCCTTGCTACAAACTTTGAAATATGCCCAAGGAGATGCTCCACGCGCTCTGATTTTAGCTCCAACCAAAGAGTTGGTTCTACAAATCCACCATGAGGCCATGCAATTCGCGTCGTATACAGATTTGAGAAGCATTCCGTTGTATGGCGGTATTGGCTATAAATCGCAATTAAATGCGGTAAAGACCGGCGTGGACCTTCTCATTGCTACTCCTGGAAGGTTTCTTGAAATTTATCAAAAGGGTGGTTTTGACCCCAAAAAGGTAAAGCACCTTGTACTCGATGAAGCCGATCGCATGATGGACATGGGCTTCATGCCCCAATTGCGTCAAATTCAAGAGATCATTCCTTCAAAGAGGCAAAACGTTTTATTCTCCGCAACGTTTCCTCATCGTGTTGAACGACTTGCTGACGAATTTCTGCTTTGGCCAACACGCATCGAAGTTTCCCCAGAATCTACGCCTGTTGAAACGGTCAAACAATACACATTAGAACTTCCCAATCAGCGCACCAAACTCGAGTACATTGAGTGGCTGATTAAGGCACGGCTAATGGACAAGAGGCTCCTCATTTTTGCGCGGAGAAAAGAAGATGCCGAAAGTGTTTCTCGATATCTTCAAAGATCCTTCCCTTTCGAGGTGCGCTCCATCCATAGCAATAAGGGACAAAACGCTCGCATCAATGCCATGGACGACTTTCGTTCGGGCAGCGTCCAAGTCTTGGTGTCAACAGACATAGCCAGTCGAGGAATCGATGTTCCAGAAACGGAAATGGTCATAAATTTCTCTGTACCCAATGACCCATTGGATTACGTGCACCGAATTGGAAGAACAGGCCGTGCGTTTCGCTCGGGTGAAGCCATTACGCTACAAGATCCCTCAGAACGCTATGCCTTGGAACGCATCGAATCCCTGATTGGCGAATCCGTAGAGGTCTTAGATGTTCCCGAGCATCTCATTATGCACGAAACCCCTCGCAATGAAAAACAGCTGCAAGCTCGAGCGATTGACCGTGAAATGAAGAAGCGTGACCCGCTGTATCAAGGAGCCTTTCACGAACGGAAGAAAAAGTCGAAGAAAGAACTTGCAAAGAAAAAATCAACCGGGAAGCGGAGATAACGATGGGGCTTTCATTGCTGACCATGGTTTAACACCGTGCTCGTCTAAGATGTAGCCTTCTTCAAAGCACATGATGGCCAACCGGCCATCTGGGAGCGCCTCTACATGGGTGTGATAGTTAAAGTCAAAACCATGCTTTCTAAGCCATTGGAACTGACGGTCTGAAGGGGATTCTGGCTCATTGATCTGCTTCAACTCTTTCAAGATTGAGCGGTTTTTTAAAAGAATTTGCTCCACTTGACGAATCAAGGGGCTGGGTTTATTCGTTTTGCGGTGATACTTGGCGCGGCAACTATCATCACAAAATTGTTTATCCCGCCGGCCACGCAAGGATTCGTGGCATTCGCGGCATTGAATGGATTGTATGCGAAAAATCATGCGATCAAGAAACACATACGTTGTCTCACACGCTTAAATCAATTCACAAGCGCTTCATATAAGTTTGCATATGAGATACTTAGGCTATACCTGCCCCCTCATCCAATCTTCTAACAAGAGCCACAATCAACTCGGTGAGATCAGGCTCCGACTCTCTGGCTACGGTCAAAATACTTTCGATGTTAACCCTTTCTAAAGCCTCTGGATTGCACTCATCCGTTAATACACTAATGGCACAGCAAGGGAGCCCCATATGGGCACAAGCGATCACTTCAGGGACCGTGGACATGCCTACGGCATCCGCGCCGATGAGTCGCAGGTAGCGATATTCTGCCCGTGTTTCTAGATGCGGCCCAGGTACGCTCGCGTAAACACCATGCTGCAGTGTTAAACCGAGCTGTTGAGCAGATTCAGCTAATACACGACGCAAACCGGTGTGGTACGGGTTGCTCATATCAGGAAAACGAACGCCCAACGATTCAATATTCTGGCCACGCAATGGCCCTTCTGGCTGAAGGTTGATGTGATCATCGATGCACATCAATTGGCCTTTTTTAAATTCTGGGTTCAACGAACCAGAAGCATTCGAAATGATCATCGTCTTCGCCCCTAACATTTTGGCTATCCTAACGGGCTTAACAATTTGCTCCATGGAGTATCCCTCGTAGTAATGAAATCGGCCTTGCCACGCCAGAACCCTCTTGCCTTCTAACTCTCCATAAATCAGTTTTCCAAAATGAAATTCAACTGTCGCAATGGGCAGATGAGGTATTTGGCTGTAGTTCAG
>CAWVYB010000224.1:0-3310 GCA_963934215.1 uncultured Flavobacteriales bacterium
GACGAAGACGGTTCTTGTACTTATGCTGATGCTGGGTATGACTGCGACGGTGTTTGTCTCGCTGATGCGGACGCTGATGGCGTTTGTGACGCATTCGAAGTGTCGGGTTGTCAGGATGCTACAGCGTGTAACTACGATGCGAATGCTACAGACGAAGACGGATCTTGTACCTATGCTGACGCTGGTTACGACTGTGACGGCATTTGCTTAGCAGACTTGGATGCTGACGGCGTTTGTGACGAGTTCGAAGTAGGAGGCTGTCAAGATGTTGAAGCATGTAACTACGATGCCAACGCTACGGATGAAGACGGATCTTGTTTATATGCTGCTGAAGGCTATGACTGTGATGGCACCTGCCTGACAGATATGGACGGCGATGGCGTTTGTGACGAGTTCGAAGTATACGGTTGTGTTTACAGCCAGGCGTCCAATTATGACATGATGGCCACCGACGATGACGGAAGCTGTGTGTTTGCTGGTTGCTTGGATGATGATTTCAATAACTACAACCTTTATGCGAACGCGTCTGATGACAATTGTAACTCAGCACCAATAAGCGCTGACTTCAATGGAGACGGTGTTGTACAGAACCAAGATTTGCTTGACTTCCTATTGGCTTATGGCCAATCTGGACCTGAGTGGGGAGGTGTTGAGTGGATTCAGAATGCGTGTAACATTGTTGCAACACCTTTGGAAGATCTTTACACGCCAGCAGACTACTGCGCCATGATGGAGGCACCGGTTCTTTGTGAAAGCATGGGTTGTACCTATCCAACAGCAAGCAACTATGATGCGGAAGCAACGGTGGATGCTGGAGATTGTGTTTGGACAGGTTGTACCGACGACGATGCCTTGAATTACAATTCAATCGCCAATTTGGACGATGACTCTTGTAGCTATCAGGTATGTCCTGACTTCAACGGAGACGGTGAAGTGCAGGCGCAAGATTTGTTGGACTTCTTGCTCGCATGGGGCACGACGTACTAATCAGAATAGCTGAATTTTATTCTATAGAGCAGGCTGCTTTCTTTTGGGAAAGCGGCCTGTTTTTTTTTGGTAGCTTGTGGAAGTGAACTTAGTTTTGCCGCATTATTCCAACTAAGAAGCGACCGGCATGAAATTCCAACAAGCACTTATTCTCATAGCGACCGTTGCCTTTTTGAATCAATCGATTGCACAAGATTATCTGCATCAAGTGGTCGTATTCAGTGAGGGATGGTCCAATTGGCAAACAGGTGAAGTGATGGAGCCAGCAACTCTGGGTGTATATGATCCCGGTTTGCAAACGTTTGTCGTTCAGGATACGCTCGAGGATGCTGGATTTGTATCGGATGCCGTGATCCATGAATCCAGTATTTACGTTGCCGCGGACGGCCAAGTCTTGCGCTATGATTTGAACTCATTTGATTTGATGGCCTCTGCTCCGGTAATCGGTGTTCGTCAACTGGCCATTCTTGATGGATTGATTTACCTCACACGAGGAGATGTCGATGCCGCGGGTATGAATCTGGAATTGGATTCCTATCTCATGTGGTTGGATTTGGAAACGTTGGATCCCGTTGGCGAACTGACTGTGTCGTCTGGCCCTGGATATGCAACTGAGGGATTGGTTGTCCACGATGAAAAACTTTACATCGGCGTCAACAACGCGTTTGATTGGGGCAACGAGGTCGGTTTTATGGGGCAGTACGACCCCATCACCGACGAATATGTTGAGTGGGATTTGGGGATGGAAGGAAAAAACCCAATTCACTTGTTTGCACAGAATGATCAGATTGTTTCTGTCAACAACCGTGACTATGCGTCAACTTCATTGAGTTGGAAGATGATTGGAGACGAAACCGCTACGACCCATATCGTTGCTGAAACCAATGCGGGTTGCCTCGCAGCTGTGATGACATCGGACGGTCAACTGCGTTACCAAGTTTCTGGAGAAGCTGCTATTCGACAAGCGAGCCAAGCGGATTTGATGTCCTCAACGGTTTGGTTGGACAACGTGCCGGAATACTATGGAATGGTCATTGACCCGGTATCGGGTGATCTATACGGGGCTGTAACGGACTATAGCACGTTTGGATACGTGGAAATCAGAACTGAAAATGGGGAGCTTGCCGGACAATTTGATTGCGGTGTAAGTCCTGGTGTGATTTGCATGGACGTGCGCTCCTTGGTTTCGGCGTGTGGTTTGCCTTCACCATTGCAACAGAAACCATCCCAATGGACCTTTGATGCCCTTGGTCGGCAGATTCTGGGGGTTTCCTCAGGTTACCGCTTTGAAGTCGATGAGCTTGGCCGAAAGCGCGTCATCATTTTAAACCAGTAGAAAACATCACAAGCAGAGGTCGAGTAGAAAAACGATCCCACCGGACAAGGTGAGCTTTTGCCAGGCACTGATGGAAATCAGCCGTCTTCGCAGCAGCTGGATTTGAGTGCCTGCGAAGGGCAGTAGAAAGCATAAAACAATCCAACGAACCTCGAAGGCATAATAAGCGAAGAAAGAGGTTGCGATCAAAGGGATCCAGAAAAGCCCGTGGGTCCAATCTAACAGACTCCAAGTGCGTTGGGTTCCCCAACGCACAGCCAGTGTGTCAAAACCTGTTAGGGCGTCTCCCTCGCGGTCCTGTAAGTCCTTGGTGACTTCTCTCAAAAACGTCAAAGCGGCACTGAGCGCGGCATAAATCATCAAAGTCATGCCTTCATTGCTTGAGAAGAAGGGATGGAAATGAGTGTCCATGATTTCCCCAATGACTGCCCAAAAGGGCAACTGCCCAACGAGAAGTGCTATGACCACATTCCCTCTCAGAAATCGTCGCTTGAACCAAGGACTATAGCCCCACAGCAAAGTAGCCATCACCACAGTCCAAACGAAAGGCCAGACACTGCGCTCGTCCCACGACATGACGGCACTCATGACGACGGCCATCCCGGTCAGGAAGTGATGAAAGAACAGGGTTTTCCTTCGGCTAATGACGCGGCCTACGAAAGCTCGTTTCGGCTTGTTAATCGCATCTTCCTGAACGTCGAAGTAATCGTTGATTACATTGCCGCCAGCAGCGAGCAGCATCATGATACAGGCGGTAACCCAAAATGAAAACTCAGAAAGCGCCGGCTCGTGATTTGGGACAACCAACGCGCAACGGATGGCCCACATGGACCCGCCGATAATGAGCACATTCCAAGGCCGCGTGATGCGGATGAATGCCCATAAAGGAGCAATCGATTCAGATTTTGGAGTGGCGCTTTTAGCCATGGGTAGCATCAATCAAAACAGCCTCTTCACCAATCGTATGCGCGTAATTGAAGCCACCAT
>CAWVYB010000225.1:0-3286 GCA_963934215.1 uncultured Flavobacteriales bacterium
GAGCCAGAAGTGTATGGAAGCATGACACTTGCTGAGCTCAATGATGCCCTTCAAAAGATTGCTTTCGAAAGTGGTTTCAAATTGATTATAAGCCAAAGTAACGTAGAAGGTGAATTGGTAAATTCCTTGCAAGAACACGGCTTTTCGGCGCATGGTATCGTCTTCAATCCGGGCGGATATACCCATACGAGTGTCGCTTTACGCGATGCTGTCTCTGCCATAGATTCTCCTGTTCTTGAGGTTCACCTTTCCCATCCGGACGCACGGGAGGATTTCCGAAAACCATCATTGCTTCGCGAGGCCTGTTTTGGAAGTATCAGTGGTTTAGGAGCCGAGAGCTACATCGCTGCTCTGCGCTTCTTTATGGAGAAGCAACCATGATTTGCAGTGCATGAGCAACCCCATCATTCGTCTCTAACTGGAGCGTGTATCGACCTGTGCTTTGAGTTCTAAAGGCATAAGAGAATGTGCCATCCGCCTGAACAGCTTCATAACTTGAATTGACCAGGCGTCCTTTGGAATCAAAGATCTTGAGATACACGTAATCTGGGCGAATTTCATTGGAAATCCAATATATATTCAGGTCGTTCAAAACAGGATTGGGATAAACCATCCAAGGAGATGTGGGTTCAGGATGGTGTTCTCTTAAACCTTTCGATTCATCTTGAAACGGTTCAATTTCATCAACAGAGGACTCGTCGCAAGCCAGCAATAGTGGCGTGGAGTCTTTCAAAAAGATGGGCGTGGCATCGTTGTGGGTCTCCAAGAGTGTTGGGGTGATCATACAGGGGGTTGCTCCGGTGCAATGGCCCCAGTCATTCCCATTGCAAGGGATGAGGAGTGAGTTCTCATTAAAGGAGTCCATGTCCGCAACCGTTCCTGCAAAATATCGGTGTTCAGGCTCTGAAAATTCATTTCCTCCTTGAAGCAATTCTGGCCAAATCCCGTTTGAAAATTTCATATGGATGTGGTTGTGAAAGAACCGGTTTTTTCCAAAGGGAGGAGCCATGTTCAAGCTACTTAGTGAATCAAGATGGATTGCGTTGTTGAGGTTTTCAAAGTTGTTGCACGTGAGGTTGGCTTCCTGTTGGTGCAACCTTAAGCCAGTCGAATGATTCAAAAACTCCGTTGTTTCGATACGCAATGGATGTTGTCCAGAAGTAATTTGAAGTTGGGGCAGCTCGGTGATGCCTTCCTCAAAGGAAGTGTTGCGAATCCAGGAGTGCATGGGGCTCTCGTTCAGAGAAAAGGTGCTTTGATTCCAATAGCAGTGTTCCATATGCAGCCCTGAAGTCGTTGCATTCCAACGCGTATTGAAGGCTTGCAGCCCGCTCAGTTTCATGGCTGCTGCACTCGGGTGTTGATGTGAGATGGAAGCGTTGTGAAGAGTGCCTTGGTCCCATTGAAGTCGATTGAAGAAGGAGCATACAGAAGTTTCGTTGATGCTTTGCAGATTGACCTGATGAAAAGCTGATTTGGAATTCACCTCAAGTGTGCTGAATGGTGCCAACTCCATCTGAGTATGGGATAGTTGAAACAACCCCGTACCATGCACGCTCAAACCCGACTGGTTTTCTATACCGAGCGAAAGGAAAGCGTCAGAAGAGCCTTGGACTTGCCAACTTCCTTGGCTACCGATGTGGACATACCCTGAAAGCCCCTCTGTTTTGATCGCCCCAGCGATGTGATTCTCAGAAGCAGCAATGAGGAGGGTTTTTCCGCTGGAAATAATGAGGTCTCCATCAAGTTGGAGCTCTCCATCCGGTCCGTTGCATGCTATGGTGCTGGTTTCATTGACCATAATCTGTCCATTCCCGTGAATGTTCAGTGCGCCGCCAGGATGAATAATGACCTCGCCTCCGTTGAGCATCAATTGAGCTCCTTTCTCAATGTTGAGTTCACTCAAAGGTCCGATGTGAATGACCGAACCGGGGCCTAAGGTCAATACTGTGCCGTTTCGAATGCTTAGAATGCCGCTTCCATTTCCGAGTGTATCACCAACAATCAAGGTTCCAAATTGAGGGAGTTCAATTAGATCGATGCACGGGGCACTCTCAACAAAAAACGGCGGTTGCCAGGTGTTGCCATTGCCGTCCGTAGTTCCGATGGTGACTTTACCAGCAGGTGGAATGGTGCAGGAGCCAAGCCAATGGGAGTCGGCTTGATTCCACCCGAAATGATGCGCATATGCGATGGTGTCCACCGGCTGTCCACCGATGATCCAGTTGAGTAATTTTCCGACATGATCTCCGATGTCGGCATGCATGGCAATCGGATGTGTCAAGGGTTGCGTTGAGATCTGATCAAAAGGAATGGCCTCCATGGACCAGTCAGCCAACAAGGGAAGGTCGAACGCCGAATGAACGGGGATGAACATGGAGCTGTTCTGGTATGATTCAACCTCAATTCCGGCCGTTTCTAAAGCGTCTCGCAACAGGGTTAGATGTGCTGACGAGCTACCCGGAATTTCTCCCCAAGTTTGAAATGCAGGGGCGCAATGTCCTTGAGCCTCTAAGAAGATGTCCTCGCCCCATTCCCAGTCGGTGTTGATGAGTTCTCCATCAAAGACACACCAGTTGTCTGAACCTGAGGCTGGATATTGTGGATTTCCAGGTGTGGCATACAACCACAAATGAACATATTCCCACCCAAGAAAACTCGAGACAGCATACAAAAGAGGGGAGTTTGGAGAAGGAAAAGCGATTTCCGGATTCCCATTGGAAATCGCTGCGCAGAAGGGAATCTGGGGGAGCCCCCATTCTGATTGCAACGCCTGGAGAGCTAAAAAGTCACTACTTGGTCCATCTGGCTTGTCAAAAAGCATTTGGCCGGCTGCAATTGAATTCAACGCCTCATTGAGGTTTGCGGCATCCACTGAGACTTCAGACAAAAAGTCAATGGCATGGTGCAGGGCAAAGGGAAGCCAGGCTCCGCGAAATGGACTGTCGATTGAAAGAAATAGTCGGGTGCAGTGATTGGTGCCTTCTAATTCCATTTTTCTCAATGCATGACGTGCTATGAGCCCGCCCATGCTTGCGCCCACAACTACTAATGGAGATTTCAATTCAGGTTCTTGGTAGGCGTTGCACAAGCCAATGAGGTGTTCCAATAAAGCGGCACTTTTTGCAATAGATTGGGTGCCATCGGTAAAATCAAGAAAAACAAAATCCATGCCCATGGCAGTCAAAGAATCGATAAATGCCGGCATGGCCTCAAAGGTCTCAGAAGGATTCGCGCTGCAATTCCAAAGGGTTTCCCAGTTCATGTCACCGTGACCGTACAGAGG
>CAWVYB010000226.1:0-3279 GCA_963934215.1 uncultured Flavobacteriales bacterium
GGGCCAAGGCGCCCAATTCTCAGGAATGGGGAATGACTTATTCGAAGCCTCAGCCGCGGCGAGAGAACGTTTCGTACAAGCCGATGAGATCTTGGGTTTCTCCATTTCGAACACCATGTTTGAGGGAAGTGATGCCGATCTAAAAGAAACGTCCGTGACACAACCGGCGATATTTCTGCATTCGGTGATCCTTGCTGAATTGCTTGGAGATCAGTTCCAACCGGAGGTTGTCGCAGGACACAGCTTGGGTGAATTTTCCGCATTGGTGGCTGCCGGAGCGATGCGATTTGAAGACGGGTTACGCCTCGTATCCGAGCGGGCACAGGCGATGCAAGCCGCATGTGATTCTACACCATCGACCATGGCGGCTGTTTTAGGATTGGATGACGAGGTCGTTGAAAAAATCTGTTTGGACACCGAAGGCATCGTTGTTGCTGCCAACTACAATTGCCCGGGTCAACTCGTGATTTCGGGTGAAATCACGGCTGTCGAAAAAGCATGCGCTGCCCTGACAGAAGCCGGAGCGCGCCGCGCATTGATGCTGCCAGTAGGAGGCGCCTTTCATTCTCCGTTGATGGAACCGGCAAGAGAACGTTTGGCTAAAGCCATTGCCAATACTGAAATCCAGACCCCTCGTTGCCCGATTGTGCAAAACGTAAATGCCAAACCCGAATCCGATCCCGAGCGGATCAAAGCAAACCTCATTGCTCAGTTAACGGCCCCCGTTCGTTGGACGCAATCCATGCACATGATGATTGAATTGGGCGCAACAGAAGCCATCGAGGTCGGTCCCGGCAAAGTCCTGCAAGGGCTTTTCAAGAAAGTCGATCGCGGCTTTATGGTGTCCGGAGCATTGCTTCCTAGCGAGGCTTGAGTTCTAAAGCCAGCCTCAACGCGTTTTCAAGGCATAAAAAAGGGCAGAGATTTTATCTCTGCCCTTTTTAACTTCGGACACTGCTGAACGTATCGTGGTTATTACTGTGCAATCTCGCCTGCGTAGGCGTGCAAAGTCTGCAATTCAGTTTCACTCACCAATAACGCTTGCTTCAACCCTCCATTTTCCGCACGCAATTCATCGCATCGACGCTGCGAACGCGCCAATTCGTTTTTTAATCGCATGAATTCTTTAAGGGCTGACACGCGCTCTTCACGAGCTGTTTCCAATTGGAGCATGAGATCTTGCATACTACAAAGAACGCGTCCGAAAAGGTGCCATTCAAAGGAGCTGACATTCACTTATCCACCTTTTCCAGTTCATTTCAACAACAACAAAAAACCTGCTATTCAGGCCCATTTTTTGCGGAAAATCCAAAGAAAAACGGAACTCACGACTCCGAGCACGGCACAAAATGCGTACAAACGGGGAATGGCTTCAAGGTTTCCTGAGAACCGATACCCAGAGGACACTGCGCCAAACCCAATACCAAGCTCTAGCGCCATGAGCATGGTACCCAAGGCCAATGCGATCTTTCCAGGCTTGGCCAAGTCAGCGGTCCAAGCAAAAATCGTCGGCATGTTAATTCCAACGGACGCCCCATAAATCAATCCTGCAATGGCAGCGGTACTTTTCGAATCGGCATAAGCCAAGCCCAACATCCCCACCGCGAGAAGCAAGCCTCCAATGACGAGGAGCGGCACTCTACCATACTTATCGGATGCCTTACCTGCCACAAACCGCATGGCAATAGAAGACGCTACAATGATCGAATTGAAAGAACCTTTGTACACATACCCCAAAGAATCCACGAAGTCTGGTGTGATGGTAAGGAATGTTCCAAATGCAAATGCGACCGGGAGTAAAGCAACCGATGATGGCCATGACGACCAGTCCAGCACCGGACCGCGGAACACATTCATATCCTTCCATTGCACTTTACGCGAGCCAGGCAAAGATTCCGGTAGACGGTATGTCAAGATCAAGGCAATGATACCCAATACCGTTGATCCCATGAACATGGCGTCAAATCCATATTCAACGGTCAACCAACTCCCGAGTGCTGGCCCGCCCGCCATGCCCGCATTACCCGCGACGCCTAAATATCCAAGCGCTTCTCCTCGCCGATTCAATGGCGTGATGTCAGTCAGGAAAGCTGTGGTTCCGGTCGGGCGAAAACCGGTACTCATTCCATGCAAAAGTCGAAGCAATAGAAAGCACCAAACGGCAATCGGCAACGAACCGCTCCACGAAGGGAATGATGCGGCGTGAACCCATCCCACACCGATGTAGCATACACCAGCTATCACCGTAACCCAGGTTCCAAACAACATGACGGGACGGCGTCCAGCGTGATCGGCAATGCGCCCACTCAGGAAACGTGAGAAAAACGCTCCGACCGTGAATAAACCGACAATCCATCCGATCAAATCCGGTCGACCCAGTTCCGCCAAATAGCCTGGTAACTCAGGCATGACCATGCCAAAGCTGGCCATGAACAGGACAGTGCTACCGCACAACATCCAGAACTTTTTCGAAAACATGGGCCTTTCAGCGGAGGAGGATGCGGTGTTCACTTGGCGGCAAAAATAACACCCCCTATCTTGGTTCCATGCAATATCCTGCGAAAGTCTTGCTTGCTTGGGGCGAAGCCATCAGCGGGAACCGTCCTCTGCTCGATTGGCTCATGAAAAACGGCTACCAAGAATTGGGTATGACCTGCCACGCCATCCGCTTGGTTGATTCGGCACGTGATTGGCTGATGAGCAACGGACACCCGCACTTAATGGCCTTGGTCAATGGAGCTGAAGGCAATAAAAATGCCATTGTTTGGCTGCATCAATACGGATATACCTATTTGGCAGACATCGCTCTAGGGGCGGACAACGATGATGACGCTATCCAGCGGCTCATTGCAGCAGAGCAAAGGGAATGGGCGGGCGTTGCCTTGAAAATTCGTTCTGTTAAAAATCAAATCGAAGAGCGCCACAACGATGTGCACAGCATTTCACCCGGTTGAATGGCCGGTCGCTTTAGCGGTCCAAGTAAACCAAATGACTCAAGCCTTCAGGGGCAAGAACCTCATTGGCGAGTCTCAACACATCCTCCGCTGTGATGGCCTCTACGGAGGCGAAAACAGATTCCAATGACTCCACGCGGTCATAGAGCATAAAGCTCTTTCCCAACCCCGTCATCATGCTACTTCCTGAATCTTGAGAAAGCGCAATGTGGCCCAAGACCTGCTGTTTGATGTCATGGAGCTGACGCACACCCAGTTTTTTCTCCCGGAGCTCTCGCAATTCTTTCAATACCAATTTCTCCGCTCGGGCATGCAGCCGCCTGTC
>CAWVYB010000227.1:0-3265 GCA_963934215.1 uncultured Flavobacteriales bacterium
GTTAAGTAACGCGAAGCTGTTTTATTTTCAAACCACAACCGCATCGCCACGGGTTTCTCATCAGCATCTTTCACCACCCCTGAAACAAGGGCAAAACGTTGATCAATGTATCGAGACCACGCAAACGGAATGGCGTCCTTCAACCCTTCTGGCACATCGACCAAAACATCATCCCAACTCGTGATGGAATCAAGCGGCAACACCAAGCGAAAAGCTTCCTGTGCTTCATCGTCCCAAACCAATGCGAGGACCAGCCAACCCCCGGTGTCCTCAACCAGATTTTCAATCAACATAGAATGCCTTTCAGAACGCTCTGCATCAGAAGTTGTGAATCCAACACGCGCGGGCATGTTTAATTGAAGCGCCGAAACGGCCCCTTCCAACCATCGTAAAGCACTCTTTTCTTGTACACGAGGAAGGATCCGTCTCTGCACGTGACGGGATACACCTCGTTTTTTGGTTGCTTTTTTTTGAGGTGCCACTACATCAAATCGATGCCGAAGTAAGGCCTCCATTTCTGTCCACCATTCAAATCCCTCTGCTCCACGAAAACGAGACAAGTTCCCAAGCACTCCATGCAGTTGCGCTTTCTCTTCAGCAGTCAAAACTCCAGAACCAATGGACATTCCAAACTCAGAATAGCCATAATACGCCCGCTTGTGATCACTGTGCTTGACGATTTCAACACCGTAAAGCACCTGCATGTCCGCAATGTCTTTCTCGAGCGTTCGCATCGCTATAGGCTTAATTCCTGGGGAAGCTTCCTTCAGAAGGGCGTTCACGCGTTCTAAAAGCTCAGGTTTGAAAAGTTTCTTGGGCGGCTTCGGAATGTCACTTTGTGTCGGGTCTCCCCATACAAAGCAGGCATCCAATATATGATACCTCAAAAGCGCCAATCGGTTGGGAGTAGTCAAGGATGCCAAGTTCGCAGATTCAATGCGAATATAGGTCAGGTTTTAATCTTTCCAGCTGCCAGGCGCACTGCATGGGACAGCTCCAGGATGCCCTTCATGTCCAGCATTGGGACTTCGTGTGCTCCCACTTATGAAGCTGCGATCAAACGATCTTACCGTTTTATTTGAGCGCACTTTTTTGTCATTTCGCCATCCAAATCGCCAAGTCAATCCAGCCTGTATTTGCATTGTATGCGCTTGATTTGGAATGATAAAGGCATCCTCAACGACCTCCACCCCGCCTTTGTTTTGATCGACAACAATGCGAGTCCCTTGTGCAATCCCAATGTGATCTGTGGCAACAAAAATGGCCAGTGGGCCTGCATTCATACAAACAGCCAAGCCCCACGTGCCTTTTCGACTTTGGATTACTCCCCTAGAAAAAGACACCGCCAATCGCTCATTGAATTTGTGGTTATAGCTCAATCGCCAATCAAAAAAGCCCGTGCCATTTGACCGACCCCATGCCCCAAGTGTTCCTCGCTGGCGTGAGGTGTTCAACACCTCCCAGGACAGTCCAACACTCCATTTTGGAGCAAGCCTTTGCGTAAAACCCGATTGCGTTGTATCGATATCGAACGCATTCTCCCAATCATCAACTTGACTCTCCAACCAATTTTCCAAAGAATCGGTTGGCCAGGAATCCAATGAACCTACATTCTCTACAGACACGCCTGAAAACACCATCGTGGTATCCAAAATGTTCCAGTTTTGGACGCGCGTGTTCCAATCGAGATGTCCGAGGTTCGAGACCTGGACGAAGCCTGTCCATCGATCAGAAGGTTTAAATTGCAAGGCGAAATCCGCTGCAACACCCCGATTTCCTTTTGCATTCAAATAGTCCGTGGCTTCAAACGTGTCTTCGCCATCGGCTTCAGGCAAGCCTGCGACATCCAATCCGAGACCTCCTTGAACAGTCCAAGCGTAGGTATCTGGATTTACAACCCATTGTGTCGTGTTGTCACGAGTCCCTGCGAAGCTCAAGCCTTGGAGATAGGCCAATCGAACGCCGCTTGATAGCTTTTCATTCCATTGAAACTGCCATGTTCCAGCATATTCTCTTCGGTGGGAAAACTGAAAGCTCAAAGACGAAAAATCCAAATCTCCAGATCCTGACACTGAAGCGTTGGCATTTCCGGTAAAAGGCAACAGAAGAAGGTCCTCAGGAAGTTCTAAATTGGATTGAATGTGCTCGGATACGGCCACACTCCAAAACGATCTCCGGCTAGCGCTAAAACCTCCTGCACTTAACCAATCCCATTGCAAGTTGACGCTCAAATCATTGCGACCACTAAATGATTCACGGACAGCATTGAGATTCAAGCTAGCCTCTGAAGCTCCGGGAGCTTGCAACATCCAGTTTGAAGGGTCTAACATGGAATTCCCTAATTCCATGCGAAAGTTGCTCAAAAGTGGCATTCCAAAATAGCCCGCTGCAGGACGACTTGATACATTCAGCCGCGTGTGTTGCGGCGCCAAATCCATGAAGAGGGCTGTTTGAGCATCCTGTGCAAAGAAGACGTTAGAGCATAGGACCAAGAGCCCTAAAAACACGCCTTTAAATGAGATCAAGCGCACACTCATGGGTTCCAAGTAATATCAAAATCAACGCGCACACCCAATTCAATGAGAAGCCCATCCTCAGGGTAAAACCGAACATCTTGGTTGTTTGCAGCATCCGTTGTCTCCATCATCGCCAAAACGACAACCTGATGGCAATCTTGTCCAATCAAGTCTTGAGCCATTTCGCGGTCCAAAACCCAATCGACATTCTTTGCCTCGGGATTCAGAACCCTTCCAAAACCCGGGGCATCAGGTGAGCCCATGCTGCTTACTGAGCCCGCCTCGATTGCAGTCCAAGGAGAACCGTTTACCGCAGCCGATTCGATGGCTATACCAAGACCATTTAAAAAAATAGCTTGAACTCGCACGCCCACAGGCAATGCGTTTTCACAACGAAGACGCATTGTAACCGCTGCAACATCTTGCCAATCCAACGGAGGCTGAACCGCCTCCACAAGAGCTTCTGAAATGTCGACATCCAAGGTATCGTTCCATTGCAACGCTGAAGCCCAGCCATTCATAGGCAACCGCAACTCTCCTTCAAGAGCGATGCGACTCGTTCCCAATAAAAAATTCGAAGAACTCCCTTCCGGATTAATCGAAATGGCTCCGTTGAGATGCAGACTGTCTGGCATGGCGTCCATAATACTTGTCAATGAAGGCGTCATGCCACTGTTGTCAATGACATGGTTGGTCTCGGCATCCTCTCCTGGCAAACCAGCGCTTGCAATGATGGGGAAGTCTTCGAT
>CAWVYB010000228.1:0-3260 GCA_963934215.1 uncultured Flavobacteriales bacterium
TCCTCTGTTGGGAGAATACTTCCGCCTCCACTGTCAACCTGGCAACGGCATTGAACGCAAGTTCCTCCGCCTCCGCAAGCAGATGGCAAGAAAACACCATTGTTGCCGAGTGTCGTGAGCAACGTGCTACCTCCACCGACTTGCAATGTTCGTTCACCGTTGATGACAATGCTCACATCACCGCTTGGTGAGAGCTTCGCTTTCGCAAAAAGAAGCAGTCCTACAAGAAGCAGAATAACTGCCAAAAAGAACGCAATGGTAAGTACTATCGTCGTTGCCATCTCAATCAGATTTCAATGCCCATGAAACTCATGAAGGCAATGCCCATGAGTCCGGTGATGATAAACGTAATGCCCAATCCTCTCAAAGGTGCTGGAACATGTGAATAACGGATTTTCTCACGAATGGCTGCGATGGCCACAATGGCGATCCACCAGCCAACACCTGAGCCAAGTCCAAAAACAGTTGCTTCTCCAATACTTGGATATTGACGGTCTTGCATGAACAGCGCACCTCCCAAGATGGAGCAATTCACGGCGATCAATGGAAGAAAGATTCCCAAGGCACCATACAAAGCCGGCGCGAATTTCTCGACTATCATCTCCACCAACTGCACCATGGAAGCGATGACAGCGATGAACATGATGAAACTCAAGAAGCCCAAGTCAACGTTTGCATAATCTGGACTCAGCCAAGCCAACGCCCCTTCCTTCAAGACATAGTTCTCTAGTAAATAATTGATTGGCACTGTAATTCCCAGAACGAAAATTACGGCAAGCCCCAATCCATTGGCTGTTTTTACCGTCTTGGAAACGGCCAAATAAGAGCACATTCCCAAGAAGTAGGCGAAAATCATGTTTTCAATGAAGATGCCTTTGACAAAAATGTTGAAGTATTCCATCAGTTCTCCTCGATTAAAGCTTGGTTGCGACTACGCTGAATCCAAATGATAATGCCCACAGTGATCAATGCCATCGGAGGCAAAATCATCAAATTATTGTTTTCATAAAGCCCGCCTTCACTGATAAACCAACTTGTTGGTAAAAACTTCACTTGTCCCATTCCTGGAAGAGATATCGCTCCGCTACCAAAAACTTCTCGGACGATTGAGACCACAAGCAGAATCCATGCGTAGCCCATGCCGTTTCCAATCGCATCCAAGAAAGACGGTCCAGGTTTGTTAGCCAATGCAAAGGCTTCCAAACGCCCCATGATGATACAATTGGTAATGATCAGACCTACGAATACGGACAGCTTTTCTGAAATATCCGGCTGGAACGCCTGCAGCACTTCATCTACAATGATGACCAAAGAGGCCACAACGACCAATTGTACGATGATGCGGATGCGGTCTGGGACCAAATTGCGCATCAACGAAATAATGACGTTTCCGCCAATCATAACAAACAACACAGACAAGCTCATGATGACCGCTTGCTGCAATTGCACTGTAATTGCCAATGCTGAACAAATCCCCAATACCTGAACGGTAATTGGATTGGAGTCATTGAGCGGATCAGACAGCAGTTTCTTATTCTTTTTGGAGAACAGAGACTCTTTCTTCTGAGTGACCGCAGGTGTGGTTTCCGTGCTCATTTTTGTGCGCGGGTTTGAGTTTGAGATTCAAAATAGCGGAGATACACCGCCAACGTGCGATTGATCATTTCATCCACTCCTTTCGATGTAATCGTTCCTCCAGTAATGCCATCTACGCTGTTCTCATTGGTTTGAGCCCCTCCTTTGAGGACAGAGAACAGCAACGGTCCAGCCGTGTTCAATTTCTTTCCGCGGAACTTATCCGTAAAGAACCCTTCTTTGATTTCGGCACCCAGTCCAGGCGTTTCAGTCTTGTGGTCAAAGTTGGCGCCGTAGATTGTCGTCATATCGTCCTCAAGGGCCACAAAGCCCCAAATCGGTCCCCATAGACCCGATCCGACCAAAGGAACCACAAAGAGATCCTGATCGTCCTTTGAGCAGCGGTAAAGGGGGAATTGCAAGTCAGCGGCTTCGAGCGCGGCTTGAAGGGTTGCCGCATCACCGTCAGCAGCCTTCACTGCCGATTTAATTTTTGCGCGGTAATCCTTCATCACCTCTATGCTAAAAGGATCTTGCTTGTCCTTCGCATTCACCGGGTCTACTGTTGCATTCACCTGACGGCCAGATCCGTCTATGGAAACACGTTCGACGACATAATCCGCGAACAAGTCACCTGCATTCTCGCGATTCGCCTCAACACCAATGGCTGAGAGGATGTTCATCATCTTCTTGTCAGCAGCATTGGCATCTTGTCGGTCCTTGAGGGACAACGACGTGTAGGCCAAAGAAATACCTACGACAATGACCATCGCAATGGAAAAGCCAAACGTGTAGACTGTACTGTTTTTATTGATTGCCATGACTCAATATTTATGCGGTGGCTCGTTGTTCGGAGGCAAGCATTGCGCGTTTTTCACGCTTGCTCACATTCGCTTGAATCACATAGTGGTCAATGAGGGGTGCCATGACATTCATGAACAAGATTGCCATCATCACGCCTTCAGGATAAGCCGGGTTGAAAACCCGAATCATGATCGACAAGAACCCACCCAAAAAGCCGTAAATCCATTTCCCACGCTCTGTTTGAGCTGCACTTACAGGATCCGTAGCCATGAAGACCATGCCAAACATGAATCCTCCCATCACCACTTGATGAATCGGAGGCAACGTCATGTAAGCATTCATCCCCATGAGATTGAATAAGAATCCCATCACCAAGCCACCCACTAAAAAAGAACTCATCACCTTCCAACTTCCAATACCAGTCCAAATAAGAAGCGCAGCTCCGATTAAGATGGCCAAAGCCGAAGTCTCTCCGATTGAACCTGGAATTAAGCCCAAAAAGGCATTGCTCAGACTGTACATTCCTCCGGCGTCAAACATGCCCATGACCGATGTGACATCAGCATTCATAATGGGCTTCCCCACTGTTGAAGCCAGTTCCCCCAGAGCCGTAGCCCCCGTATAACCGTCCACGAGCAGACCACCCGACTTCGAAGCGCCCACCTCATGGATCCAAATTTCTCCAGACAACTGTTTCGGATAAGCAAAGAACAAAAAGGCGCGGGCGGTTAAGGCCACATTCAAGATGTTCATTCCTGTCCCTCCAAATACTTCCTTCGCGATGATCACTGAAAATGCCACGGCCACAGCAACCATCCACAAGGGTACATCGATCGGCATGATCAACGGAATCAGCATTCCCGAAACCAGGAATCCTTCAT
>CAWVYB010000229.1:0-3252 GCA_963934215.1 uncultured Flavobacteriales bacterium
AAACGATTCAGAAACATGAAAAAAGGCCGTCTACTCCCCTTGTTTCTTTTTGTCATCCTCGTGTTGGCAGGTGCAGTGTACACCTTGAATCACTTGTACGAAAAAGAGCAAGCACCACAAGCACGTTTCAATGTTGAAACCCCACGAATCGGTGATATTGTGCTCAAGACCGTTAGCTCTGGCACCATCGGTCCACGAAAAGAAATTGCCATCAAACCACAGATTAGCGGTATCGTGGATGAGTTGTATGTCGAAGCCGGTCAAACCGTTGTCAAAGGCCAGCAGCTAGCGAGGGTTCGGGTCGTACCCGACATGGCGCAATTAGCGTCCGCCCAAAGTCGTGTCGAACGCAGTCGTATCGCACTGGAAAATTCAAAAAATCAATTTGAACGGCAAGAAAACTTACTTCAATCAGGTGTGATTTCGGCACAAGATTTTCAAATCACAGAAACATCTTACCTCCAAGCACAGGAAGAAAAGCTCGCGGCAGAAGACAACCTGCTCATCGTCAAAAAAGGCGCAGCAAATCGGGCAGGAGAAACAACCAACACGTTAATTTCCAGTACTGTTGACGGTATGGTACTCGACGTCCCTGTTGAAGTTGGGAACCAGGTGATTCAGGCGAATACCTTCAATGAAGGCACCTCAATAGCGAGCGTCGCTGACATGTCCGACCTCATTTTCAGGGGCAAAATCGACGAAAGCGAAATTGAAAACCTCAGCGTCGGAATCCCATTGATTCTGTCCATTGGCGCCATCCCGGGGCGGAAATTCAATGCCACTTTGGAGTACATCGCCCCGAAGGGCATGCCGGAAAACGGCGCGGTTCAATTTGAGATTCGTGCGGCGGTCGCGCTTGCTGAAGACGACTTCATTCGCGCAGGGTTTAGCGCGAATGCCGATGTCGTACTTGACCAAAGAAAGCAGGTTCTGTCAATTAGCGAGTCTTTGGTGCAATTCGATGGTCCCACCACATTTGTTGAGATCCAGACCTCGTCCCAACAATTTGAACGACGCGAAGTAAGCCTCGGACTTTCTGACGGACTGACCGTTGAAGTGTTGGGGGGCGTTTTGATCGAAGATTCCATCAAACGATGGAATCAGCCGATTTTCGATTGAGCTCAAAAGGATTCAAAGACGACCCGTGAAGATGCGTTCATACCCCAACTAACAAGATCCTCGTTTACATCGACTCTCTCGAAAGAGTACTCCTTTCCGATACCTGATTTTGCGATGTTGTCTGCGCCAAACTAGTGCAGCAAGAAGTCACCGTATCGTTTCAATTGAACAACTTCAGCGAACGACAATCACCGTTCCTGAATACTCTTGAAGGGGAGGTGTAAAGAATTCACCTTCATCAAAGGCCACCTTCAAGCGCCAAACGTACAGACCGTCCGGCGCGAAATAACCGCTATTGGCGGATAACGCGGGATCACCTTCGACCTCGCCAATCCAACCCATTGATGGGTCAGAGGAAGCGAAAACAAGTTCACCCCACGTGTTCCATATTTCAAATGTGTAGTCCAGAGGCTCGCAAGCGATGACAGGCCGAAACATGTCATTGTAGCCATCGTTGTCTGGAGAGAATGCGCTTGGAACATAGGCTTCACACCCGCATGGGATGAGCTTGATTTCAAATCCATCGGAGACGGATTCACACACATTGCTCACTTCCACTTCAAACACCCCCGAGCGCGCCAAAGCAATGGACGGCGTGTTTTGCCCCGTGCTCCAAGCATAGGAAATGGGAAAAATACTGACGGGGTTTGCAGCTGTTACCGCAAGCTCTTCACCCTCGCACAACTCATAGAGCGCCTCAAATGAAACGACAAGAGGCGCCGCTTTGAGGACTTGAATGGTATCGGTCCAAGTGCAGCCGTTGATGAAAGTGGTGGCGGAATACATGCCGGGTATGCTCACATCAATATCGGGAGTTGTTTGACCAGTGCTCCAAGCAACCGTAGCTCCTTCTAACATCGGGTAGACAAACAAAAATGCAGATTCGTTCGGACACAGTAGACGGTCTTCATCGAGATCAAATACAGGCAGTTCCTGGACAGCGACGTTTACCGTGTCAAAGCTTGAACACCCGTTCTCCGTGACGATAACCGAATACGTCCCGGCTTCGCTAGTCTCTAACTCCGGCGCCGGGGAGCCCGTGGACCATTGCGTTTGATCAGCCAATGGCAATTGGGTATTCAGGGCAACTTGTTGCCCCTCGCATAGCTGCACGTCAGGGCCAAGATTCAATACAGGAAGCGGGATGTTCAGAACACTCACCGATGTCTCATAAGCGCACTCTTGAATCGGCGTACTCAACGTGTAGATTCCTGGAGTGGTAATCCAAACGCTCGAATTGATTTCACCCGAACTCCATGCGTATTGAGGAGCCCCACCTGCAGCTGAAACAAGCACACTATCTCCGTTGCACAACGAAATGGATTCCGGAATGTCCGCATCGAAGGAAGGAGCATAATCCACTTCCAACGTATCGCTTGACTGACAAACTCCAACCACAACTTCCACGATCACAGTCAGGTCTTCGCCTCCGACATTGATTTCACTCAAGCCTAGCACCGGATCTCCATTCAGCCACCACTCGGTTTCATCGGCGGCGTAACCGCTTATTACATCCAGCGATTCATTTTCACACAAGACCACATCGACACCCAAATCCACCCCCGTATTTTGAGAAGGAACCACTTCCGTCGATTGCTCAAACACACAACCGAGCAATGGGGTACTCAGCACATAGGTTCCCGCGGCATTGACCCATTGGCTTTCTTGACTTACTCCATTGTTCCAAGCATAGCTTTCAGCTCCCGGCAAGGCGTCCAGATACAGACTGTCCTCCAAACACAGCGCTAGGCTTACTGGCAACCCTGCATCAAAGAAGGGCACGTGACTGTAAGATACCGTATCGTATGTTGAACAAGCTCCTATCGTGACCTCTACGATGGCATTTACCGCTTCGTTTTCAATGGTTACAAAGCTTGATGACAAGCCAGCCAAATCGCCATTCAAGAACCACAGAGTCTGCATGGCATTGTAGCCGCTACTGAGTGTCACTGATTCTTGATCGCACAAAATCCCGTCCGCTCCCAAATCAACGCCCGCATTCAGTGAGCTCACCGCATTGACGGAAGAGGAGAATGTGCACGCCTCCGGTGTCGTCGCTGTGACCGTGTACACGCCCGGTTCGCTCACCGTCAAATCAGAACCGACCGTCCCATCCTCCCACACCAAATCAAC
>CAWVYB010000230.1:0-3246 GCA_963934215.1 uncultured Flavobacteriales bacterium
GGTGTGCGATTGGAATTTGCAATGGCGTGATGCTAACGGAGTTTCTGAGAATGTCGTTGGCTTGCTTGTGAATACGTATCCCACGGGTTGTCAAGATGTCATGGCCTGCAATTACAACAGCGCTGCCACGGACGCTGGAACTTGCGTTTACGTAGACGGTGTTTGCGAAACCTGTTCAGGTGAAACAGACGGAACGGGTGCAACGGTCGATAATGACATTGACGATGACGGGATCTGCGACTCAGATGAAGTTCCAGGGTGTCCGGATACAGACGCTTGTAACTATAATTCGTTGGCCTCAGACGATGACGGCAGTTGTGAATTCCTCAGTTGCCTCCTCGGCTGCACCGACCCCACGGCCTGCAATTACAGCACGACAGCGGAATATGAGGATGGCTCGTGCACCTATTCAAGCTCAGGGTATGACTGCGTTGGCAATTGCATCAATGACACGGACGGTGATGGCGTGTGCGATGGACTGGAAATTGCGGGCTGTACGGATTTAGAAGCCTGCAACTACAACGTGGAGGCGACCGATGATAACGGCACGTGCGAAGCGTTGGACGCCTGTGGAATTTGTGGCGGTGCCGGCATCCCTGTGGGAGCTTGCGATTGCGCCGGCAATGTTTTGGATGAATGCGGTGTTTGTGGCGGTGGCGGCATTGCGGAAGGGGCGTGTGATTGTGCAGGAAATGCATTGGACGAATGCGGGGAATGTGGCGGTACAGGAATCTTAGAAGGCGCGTGCGATTGCCAGGGCACAGAGCCCGTCACCGGGTACGATTGTGATGGCGACTGCCTCAGCGATACGGATGACGATGGTGTGTGCGATGCTTTTGAGATTGCAGGCTGCGAAGACTCATTGGCCAACAACTACGAACAGTCAGCGACCGATGACAATGGCACATGCACGTATGATGCGGCGCTTCCGGCGAATTGGCAAGTGACCCCAACCCCCAATTCGGGAATTCTTTTGGGTCAGGTGACGTTGGATGCCTTGCCCATTGCAGCGGGAGATTGGGTTGCGGCCTTCACCACAGAATCGGTTTGCGCAGGTCTGGCACAGCCCATTCTCAATGGAGGATCGGCGTACATCAGTTTGCCTATTTATGGAGATGATGTGGTGACAGCAGATGTGGTTGAAGGGATGTTGGAAGGCGATGCCTTTGTTTTGAATCTGTTCGATGTGTCCACGGGGTTATCGCATCAATACCACGATGTGGACGGACAATGGCAACTTTCGGGTTGGACCAACACCAATGGAGCCCCGCTGTCGGATTATAGCGACCCTTCGCATGAATTTACGTTTTCATCGGAGCCGTATGTTCCGGATTGCGGGGATGCGGATGCGTGCAATTATGAAGTGGGGGGCGATGTGGACTCGCCTTCTTGCACCTACCCCGATGCAGGGTACGATTGTGCTGGCAATTGCCTGTTGGACACCGATACGGATGGCGTGTGCGACGCGTTTGAGGTGGAAGGTTGCGATGATGTGACGGCGTGCAATTTCGATGAGCTGGCGACCGAAGATGACGACTCTTGCTTGTATACGGATGCGTGCGGTATCTGTGGCGGTCCAGGAGCCATTTTAGAATGCGGATGTGAACCGATTCCAGAAGGCGATTGCAACTGCTCAGGCGACCAGCTTGACGCCATTGGTGTTTGCGGAGGTGACTGCACAGCAGATGCCGACAGCGATGGTATTTGCGATGATCAAGACCCTTGCATCGGAATTGAAGACACGTGCGGTGTGTGCAATGGACCGGGTGCTATTTACGCATGTGGTTGCGCGGACATTCCAGCGAGTGATTGCGATTGCAATGGAAATGAGCTCGATGCATTGGGCGTGTGCGGAGGCGATTGCTTGTCGGATAGTGATGAGGATGGAGTCTGCGATGATGAGGATGATTGCATTGGATCGTTGGACGCTTGCGGTGTGTGCAATGGACCCGGTGCGATTTACACCTGTGGATGCACGGAAATGCCACAAACGGATTGTGATTGCAACGGAAACCAATTGGATGTGCTCGGTGTATGCGGGGGCGGCTGTCTAGCGGATGCCGATACCGATGGCATTTGTGACGATATAGACCCGTGCGTGGGAACATTGGATGTGTGTGGAATTTGCAACGGATCCGGGCCGCAACTCGGTTACGACTGTGCCGGAAATTGCCTTGCGGATGCGGATGATGACGGCGTTTGTGATCCGTTTGAAATAGCGGGTTGCACCTATGAAGAAGCGTGCAATTACACGGCGAATGCGACGGACGAAGACGGGAGTTGCACGTTTGCCTTACCCGGATTTGATTGTGCAGGAGCCTGTCTGTTCGATGTGGACTCGGATGAGGTCTGCGATCAAGATGAAATTTCGGGTTGCCAGGACAATGCCGCTTGCAACTACGACACTTCAGCGACAGACCCTGGCTACTGTGATTATCCAGATACGGGGTATGATTGTGCAGGCGCTTGTTTGAACGACTCGGATAACGACAGCGTATGCGATGAGTTCGAAGTGGCGGGCTGTACGGATGGATCAGCTTTGAATTTCAATCCTGCTGCCACAGAATCGGACGATTCGTGCACGTACCTCTACCCCCTCCCAGAATCTTGGACAGTCACGTTGACCCCATCTTCAGGCTTGGTCTTGGGTTATGTAACATTGGAAGGGCTTGCAGTGAATGAGGATGACTGGGTGGCTGCATTCACACCTTCAGGTGTTTGTGCCGGTATTGCCCATCCGATTCTTGAAGACGGAACGGCATACATCAGCTTGGCTGTATATGGCGATGACGCGACCACTCCAGATAGTGTAGAAGGAATGTTTGCGGGGGAGTTCTTTACACTTCATTTGATTGACGCCAGCACGGGAATTGAATATGACTATTCTGATGCGTCAGGGACCAGTGAACTGGAGGGATGGGTCAATACAAACGGCACACCCATTCCTGGTTTCAACAATCCTGCCTATGAATTTGCCTTTGAATTGGAGGAGACCCCGGCATGCGGCGATCCATTGGCTTGCAATTTCCAGCCTGGCGGTTCGGACATCACGTTATGTGCTTATCCAGAAGCGGGGTTAGACTGCAACGGGGATTGCCTCCTTGACTCCGATGATGACGGTATCTGCGATCAAAATGAGATCTGCGGTTGCCAGAACGCTGCGGCGTGCAACTACAACGTTTCCGCCACTGACGCAGGCTACTGCGACTACGCTGATTCCGGTTACGATTGCGATGGCACATGCCT
>CAWVYB010000231.1:0-3153 GCA_963934215.1 uncultured Flavobacteriales bacterium
GACCGCTGTATTCAAAAAACACCTCAGGAGGGGTTTACCGCACCCTCAACGGAGGACTGGACTGGACGTGTGTGCTGGCCATTGATGGCTTGGACAATCGAGCAGGCGCAGTGGATTTAATTCTCGACCCTTCAGACTCCAGCCACTTGTTCGCCTCAACGTGGGACCGCACACGTCGCGCATGGAATTTTACCGGAAACGGACCCGGATCGGGCATCTGGGAATCCCGCGATGGCGGAGACACCTGGATTGAGTTGAGTGCGCTGGATGGATTCCCAAATCTCGCAAGCACCGGACGTATCGGGCTTGCATGGCACCCGGTTGCTCAGCAATTGTTCGCCTTTGTCGACAACCAGGCCGCGTTACCTGACTCCACTTCCACCATGGAAAATGAAAGTCAAGACTATGAAGCCACATTATTTAGAGACCTGACTGTCGAGGAGTTCGCCGTATTGGACACCGCAAAACTGGAACGCTTTCTTGAAGACAATAATTTTCCAGAAGCAGACAATGCGACCTCCCTTTTTGAACGGGTCGCTGAAAAAACCTTGCATCCCAGTGCACTTCACGATTACTTAACCGATGGCAACAAAGCACTTTTCGAAGCAGAAATTGTTGGAACAGAGGTCTACCGATTGAGTTTCCTCAAAGGAGCAGCAACCTCTTGGAACAGAACCCATTCAACACCACTTGAGGACGTCGGCTATACCTATGGCTACTATTTCGGCATGATCGAGGTTGACCCCAACAATGCAAATCGGCTCTGGATTGCCGGTGTTCCTTTGATTGAATCCGTGGACGGCGGGGCAACGTGGAAATCACTGGGAGCACCCAACGTTCATGTCGACCACCACCATCTGTGGGCGAATCCGGCGCGTGAAGGACACCTCATCAACGGCAATGACGGCGGCGTCAACATCTCTTGGGACGGCGGAGAAAACTGGATTAAATGCAATAGCCCCGCAGTGGGACAATTCTATGCCATTGAAGTGGATAACGCGGAGCCCTACAACATATACGGCGGCCTGCAAGACAACGGAACATGGGTTGGCCCCTCCAATTATCGCTATTCAAAGGGCTGGCATCAACGCGGAAAATACCCTTGGGAAGAACTCAGCGGAGGAGATGGAATGCAAATCGAGGTAGATCCGCGCGATCCCAACATCGTTTTTACCGGATCCCAGTTTGGTTGGTACAACCGCATTGATCAGCAAAACGACGACTATACCAGCTTACATCCCAAGCATGAATTGGGCGAGATACCGTTGCGATGGAACTGGCAAACCCCCATTTGGTTAAGTCGACACCAACCGGACATCTTATACATGGCGTCCAATCGGCTTCACCGCTCTTTTGATCAAGGCGAAAACTGGGAAACTCTCAGTACCGACCTTACGCGCGGCAGGCGCAGCGGCAACGTCCCCTTTGGGACCATCACCTCCTTGCACGAGAGCCCGCTGCGATTTGGGCAACTCGCCGTTGGGACAGATGATGGACTCATCCAGATTTCACGGGATGGCGGAAATACATGGAACGCGCTCACCTCCCCGGTTCCTCAAAACACGAAACGAAACGAGTTGCTGTGGGTGAGTGAGGTCCTATGGAGTCACCACCACGAACAGCGTCTCTACGTTGCCTTGAATGGCTACCGCCTGGACCATTTTGATTCATGGATTTTCATGACCGAAAACGATGGTCGCACATGGACTCGACTCGGAGGCAACGACCTACCCTGCGAACCGGTGAACGCCTTAACGGAAAGCGCTTCTCGCGAAGGCACTTTATTTGCCGGCACCGATGGCGGAGCATACGTCTCATTCAACGACGGAAGCAACTGGAGTGGGCTCCATCCTGATTTACCTGCCGTTCCCGTTCATGATTTGGTGATCCAAGAACGCGAAAACGAGCTGGTCATTGGCACCCACGGGCGCAGCATTTGGGTGCTTGAATTGGATGCCATGTGGAAGCACTGGGATGCTTCTGAATTGTGGAGCGATGCCATTCCTACAGCTTTCGTGTTATCCGAGATGGAAGCGGTAGAATTCGATGAGCAGTGGGGTCAACGAGGATGGTCATGGTCTGAACCTCGGGATGTAACAGCCGATGTCGATGCCTTTAGCCCAGAACCAATCACTGCACATTGGGTCATCACAAGCGACAGCACCGAAACCACGTGGATAGGCGATACCATCCAGCTTTTGCGGGGTTGGCAATCCCTTTCAATCCCCTTGAAATTACAGACCTCCCCAGAAGTTGAATTCATTCAACCTGGCTCATACACCGTCTCACTCCACACAGATTCCGCGACGCCTTTGGCAACCTCAAGCCTGCTGATTGGAACAAAGGACGATTAAGAAACTGAGAACCGGACTTCTTGTGAGATGAGACACACCGGAATGGGATTCATCTTGTGCTGATTGGCCTGGTGCATGCGCCGGTATATCGCCATGACCTCTTCCTGCCTCGGACTCCAATGAGCGGGTGCATCATCCACGTGTTCCATGGCCCACTCTAACTCTGGATACGTTGCTCCAATTTGCATTTCGTCTGTCCGTCCATCCCCCCACAAACCATCGGTTGGAGCAGCGCGCTGTATGCTTTCTGGAACCGTTAAGTGTTTTCCGAGTGCAAAAACCTCGGTCTTCATTAAGTCAGCAATGGGACTCAAGTCAACTCCACCGTCTCCATATTTCGTATAAAATCCCACCCCGAAGTCTTCCACCTTATTGCCTGTCCCCACCACCAGGGCTCGATTCTGCGACGCCAACGCATACAATGCCGTCATGCGCAGCCGTGCTCGCGCGTTGGCCAATACCAGCCCCTGAGTAACCTCATCATCGTGCGGCACCACCGAACGAAATGCCTCATACGTCCCTGTTAAATCCGTAGACACCGTACGCACCTCTGGGAACGCATCAACCAAATGAGCCATGTGCTCCCTTGCGCGACTGACTTGATCAGGATGCTGATGAATCGGTAACTCCACCACCCAAGTCGGCAGTCCTGTTCGCGCGCACAACGCAGAGGTCACAGCAGAATCAATCCCGCCACTCACTCCAACGACCCATCCGGATTGACCCGATTTTGACGCGTAATCAGTAAGCCATTGAACGATGTGATCCGCCACGCGGCCTGCTTGAAATTCTGTCATTT
>CAWVYB010000232.1:0-3147 GCA_963934215.1 uncultured Flavobacteriales bacterium
TACAATCTTTGAATAAACCGCCGGTGGGCATTGACTTCGTTGATTTTTAGTTTGAGAAGATGCTTTGGAAACTGCATCACGAATGCATCCCCGCTTTTCATGAAACTCAATTGTCCATATTTACAATACAAACAATATTCTTCTTGGTGGAGTCTAAAATATCCCGCAATTCCATTTTGTCTCAACTCGAATTTGATATTCACAATTTCATTGACAGTTTCAAATTCAATGTGGTCCGGGCTCAGACTAGCTATGGAATATTTGGTCGGAGAGAAAAGGTCATTTTTGATTCCCTCAAAAACAAAAACGCTCGACCCAATTTCTTGATTCATTTTGACCACCTCCTCCATTCTCTCACGGTTCAATCGTTTTAACATTCTCTTTATGGATTCAATTTTCTCTTCCCGAAATTAGTTGCATTCGGATTATTAGCCATCTCGCAGCAAACTCTTTTTTGTGGCGTGAGTTGTGTGCGGAGGGAGTGTGAAATGCATCTGCTTGCGGCTAGATTAGAATGTAAAAAAGTCAATGGCAGAGAACCAGACAGTGTGCCCCATATCGAATTGGCAATTTGCATGCTTTCATAGCACAAGGGATCATGCCCTGTTTTTTTCGCACTCTTCAAACGCTACATGCTGAACAAGTTGCCGGCTCTAGAGGTTAGGAAAGTATGAACTCGTATGCTGCCCCTCCCGTCAACCACCACACGTCTTATTTACTCAACGGAAAACTTTTAGAATGGTCGGGCGCCCGAGCAGAAGTTCGCAGTCCCATCCTGACAGGAGATGCGGGTGATAAAAAAGGGGCATTGCTAGGTTCAGCCCCCGACATGGATGAGGCGTCGGCTCTTGAGGCCCTCGATTCTGCAAGAAAAGCGTATGATTTTGGCAGGGGGTTCTGGCCGACGGCAGAGGCCGGTGTCCGCATTGCGGCGATGGAGAAATTCATTGAACTCATCATACCAAGGCGAGAAGAGGTGGTGAATTTGTTGATGTGGGAAATCTGCAAAAAACGCTCGGATGCAGAGAAAGAATTTGACCGGACGGTGATCTATCTCAACGAAACGGTCGCAGAGTATAAAAATTTACACCGCGAGGGGAGTCACATTACTTCGGTGAGTGGGACGCTGGCCCAAATTCGGCGAGGTCCCATCGGGGTGGTTTTGTGTCTTGGACCGTTCAACTATCCGTTGAATGAGACGTTTTGCGTTTTGTTGCCGGCTTTGCTCATGGGGAATACCTGTGTCTTTAAACCTGCGAAGTATGGTGTTTTGCTGATGACGCCCTTGCTCGAAGCATTTGCAGAGAGCTTTCCTCCGGGAGTCGTGAATATCATTTTTGGTCGCGGCCGCACCCTCGCATCGCCCATCATGAAAACAGGGAAAATTGATGTCCTTGCCCTCATTGGCAATAGCAAAAGCAGCAATGCACTCATCTCTCAGCACCCCAAGCCGAACCGCGTAAGGCAAGTGCTTGGTCTCGAAGCTAAAAATCCCGCCATCATATTTGCCGATGCAGATATTGATTTGGCTGTGAAGGAATGCGTGAAGGGCGCTTGGAGCTTCAACGGCCAGCGCTGTACAGCTTTGAAGGTCATCTATGTGCACAAGGACATACGAAAAGCTTTCCTCGATGCATTTTCGAGAGCCACGGACGCCTTGGTTTGGGGCAGTCCCTTCGAGAATATGGACATTACGCCACTTCCTGAAGTAGGCAAAGTGGAAGCCATGCAGTCCTATGCTGATGAAGCCGTTTCCAAGGGAGCGACTATTGTCAATGAAAGGGGGGGGCAAGTTCAGGGCAATATGTTTTTTCCTGCCATTCTTTTTCCCGTCGACCGGGATACGGCTATTTTCCGTGAAGAGCAATTCGGTCCCGTTTGCCCGGTTTTAGAGTTCGATGATTTTGAGGAGGTATTGACGGACATTGCTGAAAGTGCTTACGGCCAGCAAGTCAGCATTTTCACGACGGATGCGGCCACTTCAGGACGGTGCATTGATCATTTGGTCAATCAAGTGTGCCGGGTCAACATCAATGCCTCTTGCCAACGCGGCCCGGATGCATTGCCTTTCACCGGAAGAAAGGACAGCGCTGTGAGCACGTTGAGTGTAAAGGCCGCATTGCGCTCATTTTCGATACGGACTTTGGTTGCCTGTGCGGAGGATGACAAAGACTTAATGGAGGAAGTTATCTCTGGAGGGCATTCGTCCTTTTCCTCCATGAATTACATCCTTTGAATTTGAGGAGTGCGTAAGGTGTGAGCCAATGGGTGGACCTGACGAATGTGATGTGTTGCGCTGATTTCAAATGGTATTGAGATCAAACTGAATACGCCAAAGGTCTACGCAGCATGCAAACAGCGGAATAAGCGTATATTCTGCGTCATGAAAAGGCTGACGGGTGTTTTGATTTGTTTCGCATGTACTTCCATGCTCTTTGCCCAGAATAAGGAAACGTATCTGGAAACGAACTTTGGACTGAGTTACACGAGCTCTCTTATTGATGTCGTTCCAGGGGTTTCTTTTCTATATGGGACGAAGAGGTTCGTTTCAGAACGACAGTATTGGGATTTCCAACTGGGCATTGCAGTTCCTACGCTTGCAACCATGAAAATTGGAAGGGGGGTTAAGAATCTGAGAACGGGAAGAACCGTTTCAGCGGGAATTCGGGTTTGGCCGAGCCACATATACGTGGCATTCGGATTTCCCAACCCTCGATGTTCCAATGAAGTAACGGAACGGATGAAGAAGCGATTGGCTCGCCGGGGGAGTGATCGAACAAACCTTCTTTGCGGTGAATGGAATGTGTCGTTGGAAGCGGGTTTGGGCGATACAGATTTAGATGCTCTGAGCTTCGAATCCATTGCCATCATAACCGTGAGTCACCGCTGGTATTTCGATTGAATGGGAATGTGACGATTTCTTCGCATTGGACTCCCTCCAAATACGCCTCCAAAGGATAGATTCCGCACCCGCGTTTCCTCATAACTGTTTGAGTTTGGGGGAGCCCCTAAGCTCCATGTTGTTCCGCTGATTTGCGACTTACATTGCGTGTAAATCAATGTGTCATGCGATTTTTTCACTTGTTTTTTTGTGGCTTTTTGAGCTTGAATGTGGTTGCCCAGTACACCATGCCCCACGAGGAGTCT
>CAWVYB010000233.1:0-3137 GCA_963934215.1 uncultured Flavobacteriales bacterium
AAAGCCATGGCTCCATCCTCGCATTCGATGCGATCGATGATTCCTTTTTCAAAGGGCTTCATTTCAGAAAGGCGTTTTCCCAACATATCCACAAAATTAAGCCGATGTACCTTGGCACCACATCACCCATTTATGGTATTTAGAATGATTTCAAATAAACTTCCCTCCGGATTGTTGTTCGCTTTCGCTTTGGTCACTGCCATCGTTTTGCTCCCATCGCCAACACTCATGGCGCAAGGCTCCCTTGGCTTCTTTCCAGTTGGGGAACCGATGGATGTAGCGTCAAGCGATTTCGGCAACAAGTCCATTGGGTTGGTCACCAACGGTTCCGATGAGTTGGTGCTTTGCTTTGGAGGTAGTGGCAATTTGTATGTGTGCAAGTGGGACAACACAAGCCAAGCCTTCACCGAACCCACCGCAATTGATCCCGAAGAAAACATCTTCATGTCTGACTCCGAAGGGCCGCAAATAGCAGCGTTTGGAGACGACATTACCTTGACCTACATGCTCAGTGGTGATTGGGACACCGGTGCGCGTTCGGTATCCTCTCATGATGGCGGTGTCACTTGGGAAGCCCCGGTTTCCATGGTGCCTGAAGCAACCACGGATCACTTCATGCCTTGCGTTGGGATGGATCCAGACGGCAACCCCTTTGCCGGTGTAAAGGTTGGAACCAGCTCGGTCTATGAAGGCATCTTAAAATCCAATGATGGAGGCACATCCTGGTTGCCTGCAGTCAATGCCAGTGAAGCCGTAGACGGCGACGCGGTCTGCGAATGCTGCCCATCACTTCCTTTTTGGGGCAATGGTCGGTATTACGATTTGGTGCGGAACAACAACAACAATGTGCGGGATTTCTGGCTTCTCGGTTCCGACGATGGCGTCACTTGGGACACGGCGGTCGATATGGATCCAATCGATTGGGTCATCAACAGTTGTCCCGCTTCTGGACCGACGGTTTGCGGACCGTTTCCCGACGGATCATGGCGTGCTGCGTTCATGAACGGCGGAGGCGTTACCGGCCAAAGCCGCGTCTATGTCAGCTCGATGGATTTGGATGCCAACAACGGAGCAGGCGCTCTCCTTGGCACCGTGCCCGTTACTGTCAACCAGTTTGAGAATGCGACGCAAAACAATCCCACCATGGATTTGTGGAGCCCCCCCAATGGCGACCCGATCATCGCATTGGCCTGGGAACAAAATTCAGGCGGGTATGATGTGCAATTGGCCGTGAGCAATGGCACAACGTTAACGGATATCGCCGTCAACCTCACTGGGGAGTGGTCTGGACAACACCGCCGCCCTCAATTGGCGTTTACCGGAACAGACGACATGCCAACCCTCCATCTGGTTTGGCAAAACAGCAGTGATGGGACGGTCAAGTACCTCAAAGGCGGCATAGAAATTCCTATTGACGTGCGTGAACCTCACGCCTTGCCGTTACCCGTCTGCAAGACCACCGCAACCGGCGTTATCTTGAATCTTCCGGAATCGTGGTCTACAGGGGATTGGACCCTTTGGGATGGTCAAGGCCGACAGGTGTCACAAGGCCCTTGCAGCAGGCAAAGTGAGATTTTCATCACTGTCCCGTCTGCTGGGAATTGGATCGTATCCGTGGTCAATTCCAACGGCAATCGTTGGTCTCATCATGTCGTCAAGCCGCAGTAACCTGCTCTATTAGCTCCAGAACAGTCCATACAACGCCACCAGCACGATCATCACAGCGAAGGCACCTACGTTGTAAATGCTCCCCGTCTTGAACGTTTCCTGGGAAATGGCGATGCCCTTTTCATCATCAGCGCCTCTGTTTTGCGACCAACTCACGATGGCAATGACCAGCATCGTCAACAACGTCGTGTAACCCATTTGGTGCAAGAAAGGCAGGTCAACAAACAGGGCGCTCTCTGACCAGCCTTTGGGAGCGATCTTGAAATACATCGCAATCGGAATGGATACCAACGCTCCGGTAATGGCCCCTTGATTGGTTGTTTTCTTCCAGAACAATCCCAGAATGAACACCGCCAAGATCCCAGGGCTCACAACTCCGGTGTATTCCTGAATGAATTGGAACGCCTGGTCAATTCCTCCCAATAGCGGTGCCATCACACAGGCAATGGCCAAGGCGACCACCGCACTAATCCGACCCATGCGCACCGTAGCCCGGTCGTCTGCATTGGGGTTGATGTACTGCTTGTAGATGTCCATGGTGAAAATGGTCGCCGTGGAGTTCAGCATGGACGCCAAAGACGAAACAATGGCCGCCGCCAAGGCCGCAAAGGCCAGCCCTTTGAATCCAGTGGGGAGAAATTGCAACAGCCACGGATAGGCCTTGTCGGCCTGTTCAGACGTCGGCATGTTGAGTTGTCCCGCTTCGCCCAGACCAGCCATGATGGCCGGGTCGTTGATCATCACGTAGGCCGCAATGCCTGGGATAACGACAATCAAGGGAAGGAATATTTTGAGAATTGCGGCAAACAAAATTCCGTTTTGCGCTTCTTTCAACGACTTGGCCGCCAACGTCCGTTGAATGATGTACTGGTTGAAACCCCAGTAATACAGGTTTGCTACCCACATGCCACCAACCAGCACACCGATGCCAGGGAGGTTGTCATATTCCGGATTCGATTTGTCCAGAATCATGGCAAACTTGTCTGGAGCGGCATCCATGATGGCCGAAAGTCCAGCCCACATGCCCTCGCCTCCAGAAACCGTGTTGAGTGCCAAATAAGTCGTAACCATTCCCCCGATGATCAGGAAAACCACTTGAATGACATCCGTCCACGACACCGCTGATAGGCCCCCATAAAGGGAGTATGCCACCGCAAACAAGGCCAATCCCATCACGCCATAGACCATCGGCACACCCATGATTGTCTCGAGCGCCAAAGAACCCAAATACAGGACCGAGGCGAGGTTCACAAAGACATACAAGGCAATCCAAAACACCGCCAGGATGGTCTTGAGGTTGGTGGAATACCGTTGCTCCACGAACTCTGGAATCGTATACAGGCCTTTCTCAATGAAAATGGGCAAGAAGTACTTTCCGACGATGATCAAGGTCAAAGCCGCCATCCATTCATACGAAGCAATGGCGAGCCCTAGAGTAAATCCCGAACCCGACATGCCAATGAATTGCT
>CAWVYB010000234.1:0-3112 GCA_963934215.1 uncultured Flavobacteriales bacterium
TGTCAGCAGTCGTTGAGTTCAATGAACCAATGTTGGTTGAGTACTCTCCAGCTGGAGGCTGAACGCCAGAAGCGCTTCCATCAGCATAATAACCGTTACCAGCAACATCAACGTACTGCCAGATTTGGCCACCACCTGTGTCTTCAGCGGTCCATGATCCGATACCATTATTTCCATCGAATCCATTGGCAAAATCTTCATAAAACAACACGTTTTCATATGTTGTTTGGAAATTCGGCATCATTAAACCAACCAATGGAGTGGGAATTTGATTGCCTATCTCCGCCTCTTGGAGTGCAACTGGCGCGAGGCTATGATTTATTACAGCTTGGGCACTGATTAGGTTAGTCAACCCAACAATGACAGTTATCAAGATACTGTTTCGTGCTTTTTTCATCAGAACATAAATTAAATCACTCACACATATTTCCGAACTCGGCCAATAAAGCGAGCAAGTCTGTCACATTGACTTGACCATCGCCATTGCTATCTGTCGCGCAACTGGAGACAGGGTCGGTGGCACAACCGTCACCACAGCTGCCGTCGTCCACGTTGGCGACAGAGCTGAAATTTACAGCTTCGGGGTCTGTACAACCAGGAAACAAGCAGCTACCGTCGTCTGCAGTCGCATAACTCAAATGATTTGAGGCCAGTGGATACGTGCAACCCGCAATCGGGTCCGGATTTTCCGTAACCTCCAGCCATGCAGAATAGGTCTGCTCACCGATGCTAAACTCCTGACCGAAAATGGAAATAAAGACTTCCCCTGAAGCGATGATTTCATGTGTCCCAGGCGCACTCGGTATACCCGAGGCAGCAATACAATGCTGTGAACTCGCTCCCAAATCACCCAAGGTGAATTCGCTTGAATCCACCCAATCCGGCAATCCGTCCACTTCACTCCATGCCACGTGGTGCACGCCATAAGAAACGCCAGATTGCGGCTCAAGGACCGTTGCGGGAACATTGAATACCCACTCGCCTGACCACGGAACACCATGCATCGCTTGTTGCATTGCAGGATACAATCCCACAGATTCATCAGACCATGCTTCATCGCCAATGGAGAGACAATTATAAGTGAGGTAAATACACTCACCCGCACAGCCCGCCTCCGAATCGAAGTTCAAAGCGTCGAAGTCCTGACAACCCGGAAAGACGCATAACGCATTATCCTCCAACAAGACATCCGGATCAAAATTACATGCCGATGTTTCCGTGCATCCTGTTAATTCTTCCTCACACGACACTAGATGCCAACCTAACCCTGACCAATCATCTACCTCAAAAATATCCCACTCCGACAATGCATCGAATACAACTGGATCTTCTGTCACACCCGCTAAAACGAAAGGCTTCCTTCTCAAGGTATGATTGGCCGTTAACACTACGCCGCCTCCATTATCTACAAAGCCATTGAGCGAATCATCTGTCCAACCCAACCCTGGATATTCTAATGGATTACCAAAAATATCAACAATTCCATCTGAACCAATCAGTACCAGCGCGTCATTACCATTGAAATAAGTGGGAGCAGGATATTCGCTCGCATCAAGTTGATCTGCCAAAGCCAGTAGATCAGGATCGACAGCAAGTGAATATGAACCTCCGACCAATTCTACGTCTTCCGTTTGTCCATTCACGAGCACATGTGTTTGATGTGGCCCGATGAAACCTGCGAGCTGCACATACGAGTCGGCCATACCGCCATTTGGCCAGCGCTCGAGCACATAAGTTGATAAATCAATCCAATGTGCAGTGGGATTATAAAATTCCACCCCTTTGTTGTTTCCCGTTCCCTCAAAATATTCTGAAATAAAGATATCAGATGCTCCTTCACACGGCAAAGAGTCGCCCAATGAAGGTGATAACACTTTATCTATGACGTGTAATACACCATTATCAGCAACAATATCTGCGACTGTGACCATCGCATTGTTGATGAATACGTTGCCGCCCACAATGGTTACTTCAACTTCATCGTCAATCAAAGTGGTGATTGTTTGTCCACTGAATAAATCTCCTGAGAGCACTTGATCCGATACTACGTGATAAAGCAGAATATCGATTAAATCGGGAGAAGCCAAAAATTCTTCTGCAGTAAAACCCAGTTCATCTAATAAAACATCAAAAGCCGTGTCGTCTGGCGCAAACAATGTAAATGGTCCTTCACCACTCAAAGCATTGGTTAGCCCGGCCGCTTCTATGGCCAATGCTAAGAATGTGTGGTTTGCGCTAGCCTGGATAATGGTTACCACCGTCCCATACTCCTCATCTTCAGGAATAAGAACCGCATCAATGACGTGCACTACACCATTATCAGCAACAATGTCTGCTACCGTTACCATCGCGTTGTCGATGAATAACTGTCCGTTATTAATGCCAACTGTCACGTCATTTCCAAGCAACGTGTTCAACACTTGGCCATTGGATAAATCTACTGAGAGCACTTGATCCGATACAACGTGATTAAGTAGAATATCAGTTAGTAACGGGATATCATTTAAAAGAGCTTCGACTACGCCAATGCCTTGGAGCTCAATCGCATCGTCAGTCGGCGCAAAGAGAGTAAAAGGACCTTCTCCGCTTAATGCCCCCGCTAAACTCGTTTCAAGAAGAAATGACTCAAGGGTAGTGTGATTATTGCTGGCGACAATTATATCGAAGACACTGTTGCTTACTTCAGCAGGGTTTACTGTAACCGTAGCAACCATGCCATTCGCAGCATGGGCTCCGACGGAACAATCGTAGCCATATATACCTTCTAAAGTAAAAGTGTGTGAACCGAGGCAAACACCATCGCTGTTCCCTACAACTGGCCCGATATCAAATGTTTCGGGGTTGTTAAAGGACTCACCAGTAATTGAGCTCACATCGCCATTCACATCATGTGTTCCACCTACATTTACCCAAACGACGGTTTGACCAACTTCAATTTCGAGAGCGGATGGGGCATATGCGAAATTCGAAGCTTCAACTACTACACCTTCAATTCCACAGGGGTTTGCCGTTGGGCAAAAGGCTGAGACAGGAATCAAATCCACGGGTCCGCGTGGCAGCAACTGATAGCCGCCTGTTCCGTCAAAAGTATATTGGGAAACGATGCCCAATA
>CAWVYB010000235.1:0-3102 GCA_963934215.1 uncultured Flavobacteriales bacterium
CCATGTGGTGCATTTGGACCCCCCGTTCGAGGTTCTGATCCCCCGATTGCTATCGAACCCGAATAGGCCGCTTCTGAAGCGCTCGGGAGCTGTGCTAACCGAACTTGAGATCAAAGCCCATTGGGAGGGCAGGAAGTCTTGCTATGCGTTTGCTCATGAGCGTTTGGTCCATCCCGTATCCCATCCCGATATCCAACGCTGGAGGGCTCTCTTCGACTAAGGTCAGTCCATTAAATCTGCGGTGTCCCGGTCAGAGGGCGTGGCATGAATCTCAATGGCAATGTGTTCCTTGAGGTTGGTGCTCAATGACAATCCACAAAAGTCGGCCCTCACGGGGAATTGTCGGTGAATCCGATCGGTCATAACCGCTGTTGCGATGCGTTTGGGCCCTGCACTGAGCAAATGATTGACGCCATAGATGAGCGTCTTTCCGCTGTTTAGTACGTCATCAACGAGGACGATATGTTGGTCCTTGAAGGTCATGAGATCAACGCTACACGTGATGGGTACACTCAATGGATTGGCTTTGTGAAGGTGCACTGTCGCTGTGTGCAGCGGCATGTCACAAATGGACTTTAAGATAAGGGCAAGTCGCTGTCCCATCATCTCACCATTGCCAGCAATGCTGACAACATGAAGCGAAGGCGCTGTTAAAAATTCTTCCGCAATCTGTCGCGCAATGCGCTGCAACTTGCGTTCGATCTGGTTGGCGTTTAAAATTTGAGTGCTTGCCATGAGTTCAGTTGGGAGTGATGCTCTGAAAGTCGGATCTAGCGGTCTTTTCAAATACAGCGACGGCTTCCACATGAGAGGTGTGCGGGAATTGATCTACAAACTTCAAAGACGTCATTGTATAGCCAAATTCACGCAGCGTATTCACATCGCGTGCTTGCGTGGCAGGGTTGCAGGAAACATAAACCATTTTGGGAGCACCCAACCGGATCACCTTTCTCAACGTCTTGGGTGAAATTCCGTTGCGAGGCGGGTCCAACACAATGGTTCGGATGCGGCCGACGTACTCGGGGAACTCCAAGAGGAATTTTCCGACATCTGCTGCATGAAATTGAACGCCGGTCGTTCCGTTTTTTTCGGCACTTATTTTCGCGTTTTCGATCGCATCGGCCACAATGTCGACGCCGATTACCTTCATTCCGGTATGCCGAACAAGGAGCTGTGCAATGGTTCCTGTACCGCAAAACAAATCCATGACAACGTCTTGTTTTGCTTTCGTTGCAGTTCCAAGATGGAGGGTGTCATTGGCGGGGTCAATCGCAGCGATGACTTCAGCATACAAACGTTCCGCACACGATGGATTTGTTTGGAAAAAGCTTGACATGCTGATATCAAACTTCAAACCGTGCATGGACTCGGTAATGATGCTCTTTCCAAAAATCAGTTCGCTACTTCCTTCCCGAGACTCAACGCGCTCTCCGGTACTATCGTTTACACTGTGCAAAATCCCAGCAATTCGATTCCCGAACAGCTCGTGCATTTTATCAATAAAGGCCTCTCTCGAAAACTCTTTGATGCCAGTGGAACTGGTCACCAGATTGAATAACAAGGTGTCGTCAGCGATGCTCTTTCGAACGACCAAAAAACGAAAAAAACCAACGCGCTGTGGTGGATGCCATGGAGGGAGACCGGTCGCTTCAAACCAGTCGCGTAAGAGGTGAAGTTGGTTTTCAACCGACTCATCAAATAATCCGGAGTCTCCGTCAAGGTTTTCCACTGCCCACCACGTTCCGCGTCTTTTGAATCCGAGACCGAAACCATCAATTTTTTCCCCGCTTTCAGGGTCATGAAGGATGGCTGAAAAGCTATACTCCATTTTATTTCGGTAGTGCCAGTGTTTGGGAGAATCCACAAATCCACGGTAAACCGATTGGACATCCTCTACTGCTCCGATGCGACGATAGAGGTCCAAAGCGGTGTCTTCTTTGAGCTTTTTTTGTAGAGCAATGGGGACGTGCGTGTAGGGTGCGCCTGAGATGTCTTGAAAACCAGGTTCGATTTCCTCAGGTGCTCGCTCGAGAACCTCTTCTAAGCGGCACTCGGCATGTTTCGACTTGCACTTGACCACCCGACAACGGACCAATTGTCCGGGGAAGGTGTTTTGGACAAAGATGACGAAAGGTCCCTTTTCCGTGGGTATGCGCGCAATACCCTGTCCCCCAAAGGCGATGTCTTCTATCCGCAATTCCAGCGGATCGTTCTTTTTGAATCTTCGTTCACGTCCCACGATTGCAAATGTAGTCCTCGACACGCGGTATCTTGCGCTCATGCTAAAATCAGCAGGAACTTTTTCATTTGTCCTCCGGTATGCCCCACTGATTGGATTTGGGCTCTTGGGTACAACGGTTTCCGCTCAGCTCTACCAGGAACTAAGTGTGGGGACATTCAATATCCGCTATGCCAACCCGGATGATACTCTGACGTGGGAGGACCGCCAGGATGAGGTGGCCGATGCAGTCCGTTACTTTGATGTCATTGGATTTCAAGAAGTACTGCCGCAACAAATGCAGGATTTGATTGATCGGATGCCACGCCATGGGTATTTTGGAGAAGGCCGAGATCGTGACGGTGGAGGTGAGGCCTGTCCCGTGTTTTGGAATCAAAAGCGGTTTGATTTTTTACATGGAGAAGTGCGCTGGTTGTCTGATACACCTCTGAAACCAGGCAGCCTTGGCCCTGGAGCGGATTTGCCGCGCATTGTGACCATTGTGTTGCTCTATGATCATTTGTCTGATCGAACCATTCGTGTCTTAAATACCCACTGGTCTCATGTTAGCGAGGAGGCTCGCTTGACTGCGAGCAGCATCATGGCAGGTTGGACTGGTTGGGCAAGTGCGGCTGACCTTACAGTGGTGTGTGGGGACTTCAATGCTGAACCTCAATCCCTTCCCATCACAGAGTTACTCGCTTCTTCGGCCTTAGAAGACACCTATGAAACGGCCAATTTTCGATGCCGAAAAAGCTTTGGTACCTATGCCACGTTTTATCCTATCAATGTTAATGGTGCGCCTAGAATTGATGCAATATTTTACCGCGGGGATGCCATCGTGGATTGGGTTTGTGCAGATGAATACATCAAATACGGAGTGT
>CAWVYB010000236.1:0-3100 GCA_963934215.1 uncultured Flavobacteriales bacterium
TGGTCAGAAGCAAAGAAGGAGGAGGTTGGTTTTTCCGTACAATGGCTTGAGATGGTGGCTTCTCGGCCAGGGAAGAAGGATGCACTGCAATGGGGAGTAAGTCATGTCAAGACTCCGCTGATTGCGGTTACCGATGTCGATTGCATTCCGAGTCATGCCTTTTGGCTTTTTCAGTTGCACGCGGAATTCTTATCGGGTGCAGATGGTGTTCTTGGAGTCAGTTTTCCGCTCCGATCGGCTGGATCCGGTTTGCTTGGGGCATGCCAACAATTGGATGCCTTGCGCATCGCCCGTTCGTACGTTGGGTGGGCTCAATCCGGAAGTCCCTACATGGGAGTAGGTCGAAACATGGCGTACAAAAAGGAGCTGTTTCAAGGGTTTTCTGAACACGAAGATGTGCCTTCTGGTGACGATGATTTGCTGGTGCAGTCGTGGTTGCAGCGGGACGGAATTCAGGTTGTGCCTTTGGTTCATCGTTCAGTCCAAACGGACACGCATGCGCCGGTTACATGGGCGGCATGGTCTCGTCAGAAACAGCGGCATTGGACCACTGCATGGCGTTACAGTACAAAGCACCAGTGGGGACTAATGTTCCCGAGAATTGCGGCAGTGCTGGTTTGGACGAGTATGGGCGCTTGGATTTGGAGTGGATTTCAGGAAGGGGTTTTGCACAATGTTTTATGGATAGTCGGTGGTCTCTTGCTCGGAGGATGGGGGTGGAGGATGCTTAACTTTCGGTCATTCGCTCAAGCGTGCGGAACACCCTCTTCATGGTATTGGTTGGGTTGGGCTCAGCCCTTTCTCGATATCTGGTTGGGGTGGCAGGTTGGCCGGTCACGGGGATTTCGAAATTCGGATTCTTGGGATTGAGGCAGTTTCCAAACGCAGCGGCATCACCAAATCTCCTCTCACCCTAATCGGTGAGTGTCATCGATCGCATCAATGCCAAACATGGACGTGAATCCGAACCTATCAGACAAAGCACGCTACGATTATGCGCTAGTCTTGCGTGCCACCAAGGAAAAGGATCAAAAAGCATATGCTGAATTGATGGAGCGTTACCGAGATTCTATCTTTCACTTGGTGAACAAGATGGTTTTCAGTTCGGACGATGCGGAGGATTTGACGATGGAAACGTTTAGCAAGGCATTCCAGCGGTTAGAGCAGTACACCCCTGCCTTTGCCTTTTCGACGTGGTTGTTCAAAATCGCTTCGAATCATACCATTGACTTCATTCGGAAGAAGCGCATCAAGGCGCTGTCCCTAGATCAGGGTTTTCAAAATGATGATGGGGATTCCATGGAGATCCACGTTGCTGATGATGGACTCGATCCGTTCCAGTCTTTGGAGAAAAAGGAGCGTATTGAGCGGATGCGGGATGTTGTCGGACAATTGAAACCCCGCTACCGACGCTTGGTAGAATTGCGCTATTTCGAAGAGCAGAGCTACGAGGAAATTTCCGAAGAATTGGATTTACCTCTTGGAACGGTCAAGGCGCAGTTGTTTCGTGCTCGGGACATTTTGTTCCAGGTGATGAAGGAGGTACGCGAGACCATTTGACCCCAAAATAACATGATGGATTACGAAGCCTTACTGCCTGGATTACCTCCAGGAGCAGCAGATCAATTGCGCGCGTTGAAGCCCTTGTATGAGGAATGGAATGCCGCAATTAACGTGGTGTCGCGAAAGGACATGGAAGCTTTTGACGAGCGCCATGTGCTGCACAGTTTGGCGATTTTCCGAGCTATGCCGTTTGCCCCTGGATCTCGGGTATTGGACGTTGGGACTGGAGGAGGTTTCCCTGGCATTCCTTTGGCAATAGCGTGTCCAGATGTGGAATTCGTACTCTGCGATGGCATCAGGAAAAAAGTCAAAGTTGTCCAAGCGATCGTGGATGCGATGCAACTCAAAAATGTGTCTGCTGTTCACGGAAGAGCGGAGGAACTGAAAGGAGAGCGATTTGATTTTGTGGTGAGCCGCGCGGTAAAACGATTGAATGGCTTTGTGCCTTGGGTGCAAAATCGATTTGATCGCCGGACCATCAATGCACGGCCGAATGGAATTCTCTATTTGAAAGGGGGTGATCTTCAAGAGGAATTAGCCGAAGTTTCCCAGCCCACCGAGGTGATTGAAGTTTCGCAGTGGTTCCCTCAACCTTTTTTTGAGACAAAGGCGGTTGTCTACGTGAAGATGCAGTGAGACGCTCCAGTTAAAAAACGGCAAAAAGAAGAGGAACCCCTTTGGATCCCTCTCCAATAACCTGCAAGAAATTGAAACCAACACAGTATTCTCAGACCGTGTTTGACTCTTAGACGGATGAAAAAACGGGGGGTTGCCTTCGTTCGGAAAAAAAAACGTTAGACGGATTCAAATCGATATCCGACTCCACGGGCTGAGAGGAAGAATTTCGGATTTTTAGGGTCCGGTTCAAAGTACTTACGGAAGGCGAGTATGTAGTTGTCAATCGTTCTGGTGCTGGGGAATGCACTGTATCCCCAAACAACTTCTAGAATCTCTTCTCGGCTCACGACTTCGCCCGACTTTGATGCCAATAAACGAAGAAGAAGCGCTTCTCTTTTCGAAATGGAACGCTCCTCACCGGCCTCTGTTTTGATGGTGTATGTGGCGAAATCAATCCAACAATTGGCGTGGAAGTCAATGCGTGTTGAAGCCATGCTACGTCCTTTACCCTGTCCTAAACGGATGAGTTTGCGCACTCGTAAGAGCAGTTCTTCTAAGTGAAAAGGCTTGCCGAGATAATCATCCGCTCCAATGCGAAGGCCCTCTACGCGGTCTTCAATTTGATTTTTTGCGGTCAAAAACAAGATCGGAAGCTCCATTCCTTCAAGTCGCAAAGACTTGCAAACGGAGAGCCCATCGAGCTTAGGCATCATCACATCCAATACAGCTACGTCAACGCGGTTCTGTCGAGCTAGGCGCAGCGAGTCGTCGCCGTTGGACGCTTCGAGGACGAACCACCCCTCTTTTTCAAAGTTTAATTTGAGCATCCGACGCAAGGCCAGATCGTCTTCGGCAAGAAGGATGCGCGGTTGAAGTGGAGGCTGCTCCTGCATGTGGTAAATTTCGGACGAAAATATTT
>CAWVYB010000237.1:0-3018 GCA_963934215.1 uncultured Flavobacteriales bacterium
AAATCCCACCAAACCACCTTCAGTAATGGTTTGATCAATCAATAATGCCTGTTTTGACTGGTCGAGGACCCGCAATTGTCTACGATGGTATACGTCAGCTCATGCGTTCCCAATCCAGCGTTGGATGGACTCAGTACTCCATTTGAATTCAAACATCCCCCACAATCGGAACTCCAGCTTCCTCCACTGAGGTCTCCAAGAAGCTCCAACGAAGGCGCATTGATACAAAAGGCAGCAGGTAGATCAAATGAGCTGCTCAAATTGGAGGTTACGATAAACTCTCCTGAGGCGTTCGATGGGCATTCACCATTCAAGGCATACTGGATGTTCCAGGTTCCTTCACCGGCCAAAGAGGTGTTGAACTGCCCATTGGAATCCAAGCAATTGTCGCAGTCACTGGTCCAGACGCCTCCTGTATTTTCAGAAGCAATTAAGACATCACCCTGTCCAAGGCAGGCAGTCAACGGGGAGTCAAAAGCAGCGCTTTGCGTTGTGATGACATCCAGGTTGGAAGAAAGGGTCTCCTGGCAAATCCCCTGAGATTCAAAGGTGATTTCCAGCGTTTCATCTCCTGCTAAATTCGGGTTAAACACGCCGGAGTCTTCATCGATGCAGTTCCCGCAAGATGCCGACCACAGTCCAGCCGAAGACGCATTGATGACCAGAGCAAGGGGGGCGTCAGCACTGCAAATCGGCGATGGAAAATCAAACGCGAGATCTTCAGGTAATGCCACTACGAGCTCAATCGAATCAGCAGACCAGGGACACCCCAGTTCTGAGGCGCTTAGCACATACCATCCAGCATCCAGCTCTCCAAGATTGGTCAGATCCAGACTGGCATTGTTCAGGACTGTCCCGTTGGGGAATTCCCATGACCACACGGGTCCCACAGTGTTTCCTTCAGGTGACGTGGACCAATCACTACCTAGGCATGCTTCTGCAGTGGTTTCGGCTAGACTTGCAATGCCCGTTGGAGTAATCTCCACTGAGAGCTCCGCGGCAAGAGATAAACAACCTTCTACTTCCGCTTGTACCGTAAATAGGCCGCCATCGGAAGGTTGAGCATTTGAGATAACCAAAATGCTATCAGATTCTACCAGTTCCCCATTGGGTCCGGTCCATTGCCAGTTATTTCCCGCTGTTGGACACGTCAAGATCAAGTCTTCCCCCGTGCAAGTGGGGGCATCCCAAATTAAGTCGGGCGCTGGAAAAGCAGGTTGCACTGTCAGGATCAGTGTGTCTGGGGTAATTTCGCAGTCGCCCACATTTCCAGTCACGATGTACATTCCATCATACGTTTCATCCACGGGACCGATGGTCAGCACGCTCTCGTTGATACTGAAGCCGCTTGGGCCAGTCCATGTATACGTAGCGTTTTCAATGGGGTCAGCAAACAACGTGACCATCTCACCGGAGCAAAGGCTGTCGTCGTTCGTGTAGGTTTGGAATTGATATTGGGCAAAATCGCTGAAATAACCATAGCGACAATAGCCTGAGGGTGTTCCATTGATGACTCCCATGTGAAAATACCCTGAGGAATTCTCGAGACGAGAAGCGGACAATGTTGGCACAAATGAGGTGGTTGTTATTTGCGCATACTTCCACAAACCAGCGGCTCCTGGAACATCGGTGAAGTCACCAGCCCCAATGAAGGCCGGATTCCCATTGAATGTAAAATCGCCTTCACTGCCCGCTTGAACCAGGAGGTTGATGGAGAAGGAGGCGTTGGTTGAGCGAACAAACGCAATGTCTCGCGAACCTGTGCAGCGCAAGGGAGGGAGGATGGCTCCTCCGACTTCACATCCGACACCGGTCATGTGCAGCACAATCACCGGCGCTGAAGTTTCGTAATACGCAACCGGTGCGCCTAAAACATGGGTGTACGTTTCCCCTGCGCTCAGCGTCCAAGTGGAGGTTCCGTTGATGAAAAGTTCCGTGTTGTTTTCAGTAGCCAAAATGAAAACGCGGTCAGCTCCTCCAAGCTGCACGCCTTTCACAGCAATGTATTCATCTCCGGCCACACTCACGGGAATCAACTGGTCCCCCAATAAATCGTAACATGATCCGCCAAAAGGAGATCCCACAATGGAGTCATCACTCATGGTGACAGCGATTGGAGCCGAACTTGAGATGTATGTACCTCCTGGATGAGCCGCTGCCGCTGTGGAGGCCGCCCGCATAGAATACGTTTCTCCAGCGTTCAGAATAATGGTAAAAGCGACATCAGCGGGGTGGCCTGTGAGCGCAACGCTAGGAAGAACGGTGATTTCCGTGTTGTCTTCTGTCGCCACCACGTCAATGCCTGCCTTGGACTGTGTGTAGTTGTTGCTCAAATAATTTTGGAATGGCGTATAAAATTCTGTTCCCAAGGCAGAAGAGCCCTTCAGCGTGAAAATGTCTGGGTTGTCGTTGTGGTTGACTTCGTAGTATGCGGTGATTGGCGCATCAGAAACGATGTGCAATCCATACGATAAAGTGGTGTTGACAGGTTTGTTCTCAATCATCCCCATCCAAGCAGTGAGATTGACAGTGGATGTGCCATTCGCGGCAATACTCAAGGTTTGTGTCGGGAAAGCAGGATTCGCAGGCTGTTCAATGGTGATGTTGGCCGCTTCGTCAAATGTAGCAAATCGAAGCACGATGGGGTTGTCTCCATGACCGGCCCAGACTTCAGGAGCTACGAACCAAAATTCAGTATCAGTCTGCGAAAGTGATGTGCTCACAACGGAGGCTAGCAGCAAAAAAAAAGAGAAAAATTTGATTGCTGATTGACTCATGTGTGTTGGCAAGCTCAGACCATTGTGAAACGAAGATAGCGACTGTAGCGATAGTGTTGAATAAACACCTTCACTCTCGCTTTCGTTGCATGGAGGAAATTGTTAAAAAGACGTCAACGAAATGGATTGACCTGGAGCTACCTTAAAATGGAAAGAGGCCCCGTTAACGTGATCGGCCCGCTTTCCGTTATTTCGTGAACTCCGTACTGATCTGTGATGAATAACTCGCCCTCGTTTCGGA
>CAWVYB010000238.1:0-3004 GCA_963934215.1 uncultured Flavobacteriales bacterium
GAGATGATTCATAGCGTGATGGAATCCATTGCGGCCATTCCCGACGGCATTCAGCAAGGCGTTTATTTGAAATTGGCTTCGGAGGAATTGGGGATGTCCGAGGAGAAGTTGCAGCTCGAGATCAATAAAATCCAGCGCTTAAAGCTTGTTCAGGAGCAAAAGGCAGCGAAACGCGATGCATTCAGAGCACGCCAGTCGGGGGTTCAATCGTCACCGCCGCGAGGGGTGCAGGTGCCTCAAAACTGGAGTGATCAAAGCGCGCCGATACCCGACGAATTAGAAGAAGGCGGATCCGATCAGAAGATGGCCACAGACCATCGCACCTTGTTAGAACGTGACCTCATTCGTCTTTTAATTACGTATGGCAAGGAAACGTTATTTGTGGATGTTGAGCCGGAGGCGAATGATTCAGAAGATGTGCAAGCTGAAAAATCAGAAACGACAGCGGCCCCGAAACCCGAAAAACTAGAGGTGTCTTTCGCTGAATTGATGCTGCATCAATTGGAAGAGAATGACTTACCTATGCAAGACCCCTCTTGCAAAAAGATACACGCTCTGTTCGCAGAAGCGTTGGAAAAGGGACAAGTGCCGTCAAGCTTGGATCTTCTATCGCAACAGGACACCTCCATCCATCAACTTGTCACAGATTCTACGATTGTAAAGAATCACGTGAGTGAACGGTGGGGGGAAGTGCATCAGATTTATCCAGCGCGCGAGTTGGACCAGTTAAACAAAGCGATGTTGGACTGCATGCACCAATTAAAAATGAATGAAAACAGGCAAGAAATATTGCGTGTTCAAGAGGGTTTGATTGCGTTGTCAGCTGATGTGGATGCTGGTGATGAGACGGCCATTCACGGAATGCGTGATTTGCTTGAAAAACGAAAGCTATTGGATGCACAAAAGCGCGAAATAGCGCGTTACTTTGGATCAATTATCCTCCCTTAGTCTATCAGGAGGTCGGAAGTAATAGGACGAAATGAAGGAATTGATTCAGTCGGGCATTCAGTGGGGTAATGTGGACTTCACACTCAGTGATATTCTGATCGTGATTTTGGTGATTGCGATCGCCCAACTTTTGATCTGGTTTTTGAGGGTCCTTTTGGGACGTGTCTTCCGTAAAACCAATATTGAAGAGGGCAAGCGCTTCATGATATTGCGCTTGCTTCGGACCCTGATTTATGCCATCTCTTCTGCGATTGCACTTGAAACGATTGGTGTTGATTTGACCTTGTTGTGGGCGAGTTCAGCGGCGTTGTTGGTCGGTGTAGGTATCGGCCTTCAAAACTTCTTCAACGATGTGATTTCGGGATTTGTATTGTTGTTCGAAGGAGGTGTTCGCGTTGGAGATGAATTGGAAGTCGATGGCATGCTGGTGCGTGTTGAACGCATTGACTTGAGGTCGACCCGGGTGATCACCCGTTATGGCAATCTGATTGTGATGCCCAACGGTCTGATCTCAGGCCAGACGGTGCGTAATTTTACGCAAGGAGATACGGCGTCAATGTTGGAAGTCAAAGTGGGAGTGGCTTATGGAAGTGACGCCAAGATGGTCGAACGGATTTTAATTGAGTGCGCGAATGCTGAGCCTCTTGTCATTCGGCGCAAGGAAACGGCCGCTTTATTTCAAGATTTTGGCGACTCCTCCTTGAATTTCAGCGTGTATTTCTGGGTGAACCAGCCGTGGTCGCGTCGCTTGATTTCGAGCAACATCCGCTTTAGCATTGATGAAGCATTCCGGAAAGAGGGAATCCGTATTCCTTTCCCGCAACGCGACATTCATGTGATCGCATCCGAGGCGGAATAGAGCAGCCTAGACGGGTGGATTTTCGTTGATAGAATCCTATTCGCCTTCCCAGGTGCCCGTTTCTCGGACTGATCGCAAGTGCAGATTCAACTCCGTCCGGTTTTCCCATCCTCGTGGCTTCCATGTGTTTTTCACCAGCGTAAAAGCAAGGTCAAGACGGTTCCATTTCTTAATATCAGAGGCGATAGGGCCCATGTTCCATCCGATGGCATCAATGGACTGCTGTTCATTTTCAGGATGACCAATCGTGATTTTCAAATGCTTCCCTTGCACACCGATGGTCCGAGGTGGACGAAGGCATTGAACATTCTTTAAAATAAAAATGGGGGTGGGGTTTCCGGGCCCAAAGGGTTCCAATTGTTGCAGTTCCCTGAACGCGTCTAAAGTCAGGTCTGAGAGCTCGACCTCCTGATCGCAATGTACTTTCCGTCGTGGCGGGATCTGTCCCAATTGTTTTTTGACGGCGGCTTCTAGCAGTTCTTTGAAGGCCTCTAAATTTTCTGTTGGCAAACTCAGACCAGCGGCCATGGTATGGCCTCCGAATTGGGAGAGTAAACTAGCGCACTCTTCCAAGGCACTGTGGATGTCCACGCCATCAACCGACCGGGCGCTTCCGGTCAGCATGCCGTCTTCCTCGGACAGGACGATACTGGGACGAAAGCGCTTCTCAATCAATCGGCTAGCTACAATTCCGACCACGCCTCGATGCCAGTTTTTTCCAGATACAACCGTGCAGAATGCCTTGGGGTTTGATGTTTCGAGCTGAGCAAAGGCTTGTTCGGTTGTGGCTTCATCCACTTCTCGACGCTTCAAGTTCATCTCCTCGATTTCACGGGCCACTTCTGTAGCGCGATGTTCGCTTTTCTCCATCAGCAGATCGACAACACGTTGGGCATGGTCCATTCTGCCTGCGGCGTTGATTCGCGGGCCGAGCGTGAAGCTAATGTCGCGAACACTTTGCGGTGCTTGCTGGATTCCTGCGGCACGCATCAAAGCGAAAATCCCGGGTCGCTGGCGTTTTTTCAATTGCTTAAGTCCTTGTGACGCCATGATCCGGTTTTCGTCCGTCAGGTCTACAAGGTCCGCTCCGATGCTGATGGCGACCAGGTCCAATTCCTCTAAAACACCCCCCTCCGGAAGATCCATCGTGTGAGCGAGGCCTTGAAGCAATTTGAAAGCGACGCCACAGCCAGAAAG
>CAWVYB010000239.1:0-2924 GCA_963934215.1 uncultured Flavobacteriales bacterium
GTTTGCATCGGTTACTTTCCAATACAGAAATTGCTGAAGATGTGATCGAGGATGTCCTCTGGGTCAATTTCTCCCGTGATGGTGCCAAGGTGGTGCAGCGCTTGCCGGACATCGCTGGCAACGAGGTCACCGGGAATTCCGTTGGACAGCCCGGCCCGTGTGGTCACCAAGGATGCATTGGATTCCATGAGGGCTTCGTAGTGCCGAAGGTTGGTGACCATGATCGATGATTCTGAATCGTCTGTAAGCCCCAGCGCTTCCAATCGCACCTTCAATGCCTCGATGCCCTTCCCTTCGGCGGCGGCAATGGAGAGGCTCTCCCACCCGGACAATGCAGGCGCATCAGCAAGGTCCGTCTTGTTCCACAAAGCGATGACGTCCGTTTCGGGTCCGATCTCTAAAGCACTCAAAGCGGCGTTGGCTTCGGCGACGGAGTCTTGGCTCGCGTCTAGTACATACAGCACCAACGAAGCCCGCTTCGCCGTTTGCCAGGCCCTGCGAATCCCCTCGGATTCGATCGCGTCATCGGTCGCTCGAATCCCTGCAGTATCGGTAAAGCGAAACTTGGATGATCCCAATACACACGTGTCTTCGATGGTGTCGCGTGTTGTTCCGGGAATGGGACTGACAATGGCCCGGTCGTCCCCAAGCAAGGCATTCAGTAGGGTAGATTTCCCGCGGTTCGGAGCGCCTAAAATGGCGACAGGAATGCCATCCCGAATGGCATTGCCCTTGCGAAATGAATCGGCCAAGCTGGCGATGCGTGCAATCAAGGTTTCCAGCAGCTGATCAAAGCGAGCACGGTCTGCAAACTCGACGTCTTCTTCGGCAAAGTCCAATTCCAATTCAAGCAATCCCGCAAACCCGATCAGCTCGGTGCGCAAAGCGGTGATTTCTTTAGCGAACGTTCCTTTGAGTTGTTCCATGGCCAGCCGGTGAGCGCCAGCGTGTTCGGCGGCAATCAAATCACCGACGGCTTCTGCTTGGGTCAAATCCATCTTGCCATTGAGGAAAGCGCGTGCGGTGAATTCCCCAGGACCCGCATGGCGGCAACCCGCATCCATCAAGGCCCGGACGGCCTCTGTCTGAATGAAGGTAGAACCGTGTACTCCAAACTCCACCGTGTTTTCGCCGGTGTAGGTTCCGGGTGCTCGGAACACAGTCGCCAAGCACTCGTCGACGGTCTCACCTGCGGCATTCCTCAGGATGCCAAATACGGCGCGGTGCGATTCCACAGCAGCGAGGTCCTTCGAAAAGACCCGGTTCGCCAAGTCAAATGCATCTGGACCAGATACCCGGATCACGGCGATTCCGCCCATTCCCATGGGTGTAGACAAGGCACAAATGGTTTTTCCATCAAAAGCTGCGGCAATTCCTCGGTTCATGGTGCGAAATTCGCCTAAATTCGCGGCGCGAACAACCACATCCACTGAATCATGAGCGTACTCGTCAACAAAGACTCTAAAATCATTGTCCAAGGATTTACCGGCAGTGAAGGAACTTTCCATGCTGGACAGATGATTGACTACGGCACGCAAGTGGTGGGAGGCGTCACTCCAGGCAAAGGAGGGCAGGAACATTTGGGCAAGCCGGTATTCAATACGGTGAGTGAAGCGGTGACGGCAACCGGAGCGGATACCAGCATCATTTTCGTTCCGCCAGCATTTGCAGCGGATGCGATCATGGAAGCTGCTGATGCCGGGATTGGTGTGATTGTGGCCATCACGGAGGGAATTCCTGTCGCTGATATGACCCGTGTGAAAACGTATGTGGATAGCCGAGACTGCACTTTAATCGGTCCGAATTGTCCAGGCATCATCACGGCTGGAGAAGCCAAAGTGGGCATCATGCCCGGTTTCATTTTCACGCCCGGCCGCATTGGTATCGTGTCGAAGTCAGGCACGTTGACGTATGAAGCGGTTGACCAAGTGACCAAAGCAGGAATGGGACAATCCACAGCCATCGGCATTGGAGGAGATCCCATCATCGGTACCACCACGTTGGAAGCCGTTCAGCTCCTCATGGCGGATGACGATACAGACGGCATCATCATGATCGGTGAAATCGGAGGCGATTTAGAAATCAAAGCGGCACGTTGGATTCAGGAGCACGGCACAAAGCCTGTCGTTGGATTCATTGCCGGGGTGACCGCTCCTAAAGGGCGCACCATGGGACATGCCGGAGCCATCGTGAGTGGTGAAGAGGAATCAGCGGAAGCCAAGAAGCGCGTGTTGCGTGAATGTGGCGTTCACGTGGTGGATAGCCCCGCTCACATTGGAGCGAAGATGGCTGAAGTTTTAGGCGTCACCGCCTAAGTCTTAGATGTCTCGACCGACGGGGTGAGGAACGGATTGTTTCCAACGTCCTGCGGTCAAATCTGGAATGTCCATGCGCTTGGATCCCGATGCCACAGAGGCTTCGGACAAGGCTCCAACCAGGGACCACAATGCTCCGTCGTAGACATTCATGTCGAGCGATTCGCCGAGATTCAAGCAGCGAATTAACCGGTACATCATGATGAAGTCCATGCCGCCGTGGCCCTGCTGGTGTTCGTCTGCGAGACGCTGCAAGCGGCTCCAAAGGGGATGCTCGTATTGATCTTGGAATTCACTTTTTTGCTCGTCTTCCAACCAGTTGTGGCCGCCCCAAGAGGCGCCATGGTCGATGTACAAACGGGAAGGATAACCGTAGTGGGCGGCTTTCGATCCAATGACCTTGTCCAAGCGTGTATAGGGTCGTCCGCTGTGTACGTCGAATTGCAACATGATGGATCGCCCTTGGGCTGTACCAATCAACGTGGTGTTGACATCGCCACAAACGACTTGCTTGGACATCTTGCGCAACTCGCGATCATCCGAGGCTCCCAGCGCTTCGGACAAAGCGGCTTCCCGTGAACTCATCGAAGTCAAGTGCGTCAAATTGTC
>CAWVYB010000240.1:0-2918 GCA_963934215.1 uncultured Flavobacteriales bacterium
CCAGTCGGGGCCAGTTGTCACTGTCGGTCAGCGGAGCTTTCCAATCGCGGGGCAAGCCCGTAGTCTCGGTATCGTAAATCAAAAACATCGCTTCGAAACTACAGGATACAGGGGATAATCCCCTCAATTGTATCCATCAGTTATGCACCGCTTATCCCCGAATTCGCTTGCTGTCAAAATGAACGCCTTTTTAGCATGATTGATACGATCTGCAGCAATGAGATGACAGAAGACGCGATACCTATTTCAACTGAAGGCATATCGCTTTCTCTCGTTGCGGATAGACCCGTTTCGCTCAAGGGCAACTGTATCCAAAGGCCTCAAGAAAGGCTAGAAGATCAGTCGACCCAATGGTACCGCTATCATCAAAATCGAAAAAACAGACTCCATCTGGTTCGCTTGACAAATCGAAAATACATGTTCCGTTGTCTTGTGAAGCCTCTAAATCATAATTCTCGGCATCAACATACGTGCAACCCAAGCAACTGAAATCACACGCAGATTCTGGCGCCGCTGATAGCGCATTGAAATTGCAAGCTTCGGGATTGGGACAGCCTCCATCAATCGTGCAAGAGCCATCATCAAAATCAGCAAAAGAATTGAAATTCGACGCCCAAGCATAGGTACATCCGGCGATTAAATCTTCGCTGACCTCTACTCGAACTGTTTTTGAGAATGTAAACCCTTCCACATTAAACGAACTTCCGAACAGTGCTATGGAAAGTGTTCCTGTGAGGTTCACTTCATACTCTCCAGCTAACGTCGGTATTCCTGAAAATTCAATACAGCCCGACTCTAAGGATTGCAATTCATCACCCCACCCCACCGATGCATCCGTACCTTGTGGAATGCCCATGATGGAATCCAATACAAACGAAACCACGGGGTAATTTAATCCACCATCATGGATACTTGATGGAATGCGAAGAACCCACTCGGAGGTCGTTGTGTTGGATCCAGGCAGGATTTCTTGTCCCAGAAACCAAACTACTTCGTCCATCGGAAAAATACCCGAGGATTCGAAGGGCCAGTCCTCTGCACTCGAGAGTGAACAGCCTGGGAAATCCATCTCAAATTCTTGCTCATCAACACATCCAACGCCATTGGCTATTTCTGCCAGATAGGTGCCCGATTGAAGTCCTGAAAGCTCAGATTCTTGTCCAAGAAATAGTCCAGCGCCATCGTACCATTGGACACTTAGCCCTTCATTCAATTCGAGTTCAATTGATCCGTTGTTGAATGAGGTCGGGTGCACAATGAACGATGGCACCATGCCCAAAGAGGTCGGCTCCTCTAAGGACACGATGGTATCCCCTGCACACCCCATGGTATCTTCCGTTGAAAGCGTGTAAGTGCCTGCTGGCAATCCTACCGCATTGAAAGATGACGCCTCAGAAAAGGGCACGCCATTGAGCATCCAGTCAAAATTACCTTGAGTAAAGTATGCCTCTGCAGTGATAATTCCTGTCATCTCATTGGGACAAATCGGCCCTGCCGCATTGACCAAAATGGAAATAGCCTCCGGCTGATCCATTTCAACATTGATCAATGCCGAACACTCAGGAAATTCAGGAGATGACAACTGAATTTGATAGGCACCAGCCATGAGATTATCGATGCTTGTGAAGGGCTCCTGCACACCACTGCTTGTGCCTGACCAAGCCACGTTCCACTCTGTGAAGGAAAAATCCGAATCTGGAACGATCGAGCCATCTGTATTTCCATAGCATGTGGGCTGCGTGACCTCCGGCTCAAATCCCATGAGGATTGGAACCCCTTCAATCATGAATTCGCCTGATGCGCTGCATCCATTCGCGTCGTTCATTTGGAAAGCAAAAACACCTATGGAGCTATTCCAAGTAGACCCAGCAGAAAAAACTTGCGCCCCATCATCCCAAGTGACCGTGTATGGAGAGCTTCCACCAAGAAGTTCAATGGTCAAAGTCGCAATAAAATCATTGGAGCACGATGCTTCTTCTAGAATGGCTATTTCCCATGAAATGGCATCAGGTTCCTCTACAACAATTTCCTTATATGCTTGGCATCCTAGAACGTCTGTTGCCGTTAACCCATACGTTCCCGCCGACAAAAACGTCTCAAATTGGGGGCCATCAAAACTCAGACCATCCAAATCAAAACTGAATCCTCCGTTCTCCCCAGTTGCAGTTACAAAAACGGAACCATCATCGGCACCAAAACACGTAGGGCTCTCCGTATCAATGGTCCATTCAATCGGAGCCGGAGCCCCTACCGTATACTCGATATCTGATTGACCGATACATCCATTCAAATCCATGGCATAGATTGTATATGTACCACCGAGAACGTAAAGGACATTGCCTGGAGCGTAATTCACACCATCTGTGCTAAACTCCATGGTAGCTTGATCACCCGCACCACCCGATGTCAGAATAAGCAATTGACCATCTTCAGAGTCAGAGCAAGTGGCGTCCAAAACAGCATTTTGCCCGCCTGCAACCGTAACATGGATCGGCTGAGGATTCGTAATACTGATGTCGTTGCTTTGCGCAGTGCACCCATTTGCATCTTGTGCATAGACCGTGTAAAGTCCTGCAGCCAATCCATCAAAGTACAAATCCGATGAGGTTTGACTGAAGTTTGGAGTCAAGCTAAACTGGTAGCCCCCTGTTCCTCCGTCAGCATCTCCAGAAATGATCGCATCACTGTCACCAGCACAGCTGACATCCGCCGTCAATGAAGCCGTCAATGAAATGGCCTCAGGAGCCCCCAATTCAACATCCACTGAAGCAATACAACCCGCTCCATCAATTGCGTTTAAAGTGTACATGCCGCCAACTAAACCGTCAAACGTTCCAACCGTCAAAGTCGGATCATTTTCGCCAATCCCGAAAGTCACACCCAGTTGACCTCCTGTTGCAGAAACGATGATCATACCG
>CAWVYB010000241.1:0-2865 GCA_963934215.1 uncultured Flavobacteriales bacterium
TCTGGTCGCATTAAAGCGCCCTGGAGTTCGAGATTGAGATGGATTGGAATGCGTCCGGGTAAATTAGCCTCATCGGGCAATAGGCCGTCTAAACTGCTGCGGATAGCGTAGCGCGTATTCAAATCAATTTCGGCTTCATAGGGATCACCAAACCAAGAGATGGTTCCACCGGGTTCAATATCAAATTGCTTGTTGATCAAATTTTGTAGCGTAAAAAAGTAGGCGCCTTCGACGACTGCCAATTGGCCGTTCATAGTAATTTGCTCAAAATCATTGATTGCAATGGCCAAATCCCCCTTGGTAACCCCCATAATTTCGTCTCCTACGCTTTCGTCGAAGATGATTCGAGCTATAGCGTCTTCTGTAACCTCCACGTTTAAATCGACTCGAAATCGTGACAGATCTGGAGTGGCTTTTTGAACGTCATCGGATGCTGTTAGGGGCTGATTGAAATGAATGAAGGAGGCGTACGAAGCGTCTGATGCCCCGTCTAAAGGGAGTGCGAAACGGGTTCCGGGACCGGTTTTTAATCGCGCCTCAATTTGAAGATTGTTATCAAAACCGAATACGTTGACGTCTCCTGTGGCATACGCTGAACCGTAGAACCAATCGTTGTCTTCTCGCGAGAGGTTGAGCAGTTGAAAGGGATTTTCTGCCTCCAGTCCTACATCGAAATTCCAATGCTTGAAATGTTCGTGCATCACAGTCCCGTTGATGCGGGCCGTATGGCCATCTGAATCTTGGGCTTCCCATTGATCCAAGAAAAACTCATCGGGCTTCACGGTGCACTCTCCATTTAAACGGTAAGTGCTTCCGAGGTAGTCAACGAATACTTTGGCTGAGTCTGAGGCAATAAAGCCTCTAATTAAAGGGAGAGAAGGCGTCCCGTCAATCGCGAGTTCACCGGAAACCTCGCCGCTCCATGTGACTGATTGAGGGGGCATCCAAGTGTTGAGCCAACCCAATGGGACGGATTTGAATAAGACCGTGTTACGCATAGCTTCGTTCGCGTTCAGGGGCACCCTTCCGTTTGCCGCAATGGGGGTTTCCGACGCTGTCTGTGCAGAAAACCAATAGGAAGCTGATTTGAGATCACCGTCAACAATAAAATCGATGTTGTAGATGTCCAATGAATCGTAGCCGAGTGACTGCCCGCTTCCTAATGCTGAGAATTCAGAGTGACCATCGACGCGACACCATTCAAAAGCGGCCTCCAAACCTTCTCCATGAAGCGATGAGAATAAAGGGGTAGAGAAACGCGGTAGAGTCTTCCCTGAAAGGTCAAGGAGCCAATTGCTTTCACCAGTGGATCGATACATTCCCTCTGTTTTGATGGTCCAATCATTCGAGGCAAGAGCGAGGTTTTCACACTGAATTTCCATTCCTGAATCGACTTGCTTCATGACAAGTAAGTGCTGTTTGGATTCAAGTTTAAACACTTGATTTCCAAATATTAGGTGGGATTGAGTGAAGTTTACATCGAAGGTATTTTCGTCTGTCGCCTCCACAGACCACTGTATTTCAGCGGTGTCGGAATCAGGCGATTTCCAAGAGGCATCAACCCACCACAGTGAATCTCCAGAAAAATCCAAATGAGCCTCCTCAAGCAAGAGCTCACCCTCGTGTGAGACTGAGTCACACTGTGCATTTAAAAACACGTTGTGACCAGACTCCTTTGCGACAAACTGCATGCGCGTCGCCTGGTAGTCTCCCCATTTGACCTTCGGAAAGTCCAGATGGATTTCAGCACCGCCAGATTTGCTGTAGGCGGTCAGTTTTGAACCGGGATCAATGGAAAGGGGGATGTGAGCAAGAGCAGCAATGGGAGCAAATGAACGGATACGGCACTGGGCTTGAAGTTCAGGAGGGGTCTTGCGGCTGTGTGCTTTTTGATTTTTCAACTCATTAAGCCAAATTCTCCATCGCTTCCAATCGTTTTCTATCCTCAGCTGGCCATCGGTTAAATCCGAATTCCACCTGATGTCGCTAACAAGCGGACTCCACTTCCCAGACACATCCAATCGATTGAATGCCATGGGTCGGCCATTCTCTAACAAATTGATTTGCCTCATTTCAAAAACCATGGAAAGTGCGTCGCTGCTATTCCCGCTTGCTCGAAGTGTTGATTGAGCATACAATTTCCAATCCTCGCGCTGGGATAGAAGAAGAGGTTGGAATCCCATCAAGCTATTTTGTGATTGCCAATTCCACGCTTCTGGCGACCACATTCCGTCCCAAGACAGATCCAAAGGAAGCGGATTCTCGCGCGAAATGACTGTGCCGGTGGCCTCCCATTTTGCCATTGAAGTGTCCGTAGTATCCCGCTGTGCAGTCGCATTGGCCGTAGCATAGCCGCCATTCGAAAAACGCATTGTGGAGTTCCACGAAATAAAATGGGGTGTCCAGTCAAGATGCCCAGAAGCTTCCCAGGGATTTCCAAAGCCACTGTCTGAGTCTAGAAAAGGAGGCAGCTGTTGACCACTCCAATCAATAGCGTCTGATTTAGGGCTCCAATGCAGTTCCAGTTCAATCGGCGCAGCTTGTGCGTTCAAGCCCAGTTCACAGGCTAGGTGAATCGTTTGATTTGTCGACTCCCACACGAGATCCCATTGGTCGTTTTCAGATAGCATAGAATCCAATGGGGCGAGCCATGAAGCTGTGTTTACTAAGAGGGGAGTGGATTGCAATGAAGTTAAGCCCGCCGTTAGCAGCCCCTGCATGCTGCCGCTCGTGACCCAATCTCCCGCGGCTAACTGATCCCATTGAGCGAATTCCAAAGCTTTAATTCCGGGGATTCCGCTCCAATGATGAAGGGATACCGTCCACCCATCGTGCTGTTCAAATCCCAACTCCAACTCTCCAAGA
>CAWVYB010000242.1:0-2829 GCA_963934215.1 uncultured Flavobacteriales bacterium
AAGAACCTTGCCAAGCACATAGAAGGTTTTGTCGATGAGCTAGCGCTGGAAAAAGTCCATCTTCTGGGAAATAGCTTGGGTGGTCACGTCGGTCTGATCTTTACGCGAGACAATTTGGACCGTGTGGCGTCCTTGTCACTCACGGCGAGTAGCGGTTTGTATGAAAACGCTTTTGGCAATAGTTTCCCGAGAAGAGAGGACAAGACTTTTATACGGGACAAGGTGGCGGTGACGTTCTTTGATCCAAAGCACGCGACCGATGCGTTGGTTGATGAGTGTTTTGAAGCGGTCAACAGCCGAGAGAAAATTCTACGGATTTTGGCCATCGCTAAAAGTGCGATTCGCCACAACATGTCGAAGGATTTGCCATCCATGAACATTCCTGTTTGTTTAATCTGGGGAAAAAATGACATCATTACACCTCCAGAAGTAGCCGAAGAGTTTCATGCTGGATTTCCTGATAGCGACTTGTTTTGGATTGACGAATGTGGGCATGCACCCATGATGGAGCATCCCAAGCAGTTCAATGCCATTTTGGACGCGTGGTTTGCTGGACGAGGAATTGGCAACACGCAGGGATAATTATGGAAGTACACACTGCTGAGTTCATGAAGTCCAGTGCGCACCCGCAAGAGTGCCCAGCACCGGATTTTCCGGAGTATGCGTTTATTGGCCGGTCCAACGTGGGCAAGTCTTCCTTGATCAACATGCTCGCCCACCGCAATAGCCTGGCTAAAATATCAGGGACCCCCGGAAAGACTCAGTTGATCAATCACTTTGCCATCAACTTGGAGCGGGAAACCTGTTGGTATTTAGTCGACCTTCCTGGCTTTGGTTACGCCAAAGTCAGTAAGTCCAGTCGCAAGAAATGGCAGCGCACCAGTGAGCAGTTTTTGACAAACCGGCCGAACTTGATGTGTGTGATGATGCTCCTGGATAGTCGGCATCCACCGCAGAAGGTAGACTTGGAGTTCATGACATGGATGGCAGAGAACAACTTGGCTTTTGTGATGGTCTTTACCAAAGTGGACAAATTGAATCAAACGGAACGCGCGGCTTTTCTGCCGGTTTATGAAGCTGAAATGCTCAAGCAGTGGCACCGGATGCCTCCGGTATACATTACGAGTGCTGAAAAAGGAGATGGACGCGAAGAGTTGCTTCGTTTCATTGAACAGACCAATGCGCTGTACGAGAACATCTGAGATGTCTCACAGAGCTAAGAGCCCGTCTTGAGCACGCCAAGGCGCTTGGCCAATTCTTCTGTGAATCCACGAATAGCCCCCGCGTGCTCTTGATCGCTGGTTGCACGCTCAAAGGTGTCTGCTAGCGTCATCATGGTTTGGCAAACGAAATGCTGCATTTCTTCGACACTCATATCCTTGGTCCACAAGTCCATGCGCATGGCAGTCCCGTCTTGCTCGTCCCACATGGATAGTGCCATCGCTTTGGCTTCCCGGTTATTGACTTGACCGTCTTCTGCGGTCCACATAATTTTGGAGGGCACCTTGTTTTCGTCGGTTGAGACGGTGATGTGGATGTTGGATTCGGCCATGATTGAAAAAGGTTGGGTGCAAAGTTCGGACATCAACGGTCCGGTCGGTACGCTTTTAAAACAGGAAGTGGATCGGAGGTCTGCATCAAATCACTTAGAGACGTTTCGGGGTGCTCATGCATATAGTCGCTGACAGCGTTCCACCCGATCCAGGCTCCGAGCCGATCGGGACTTTCTTGTGGGATAGAGGCTGCCCGGGTAAATGGCCCTTCGTTGAACCATCGGCCAAACTTTTGCCGGTTGGTCTCAAACAATTCGCCTTGCGGCTGCATTTCAACCCAAACTTGCCGCTCGTTTTCAAGCGCCCAATTCCAATCGGATGCGGTCCAATCCATCAAAAGATGCGGAGGGGTGTTGGGCATGAGTTGCTCAAGAATAAACAGTGACTTGCCCCAGAACAGCATCTCATCTGCACAGGTCTTAGGGGCATACCAAGGGTCGCTGAAGTGCACCAAAAGCCAACCTCGCATCGCGGTGGCTGCAATGCGATTGGGCTCCATGCGTTCCCGTTGGTAGGCGGGGAACATGTGTGTGGGCAATGTTTGAACGAGCGGATGACCTGCGCCTAGAAACCACTCCAATCCGATGCCGAGATGCTCAGGCGTCGGAAACACGGCGTGGTTGAATCCGCTATTCATCCAAACCAATTGAGGGATGGAGTCGTCCGGGAAGTGCGAGTGGAATCGTTTAAAGGCTTGTTGAAGTGTTTCGGAATGGGCCGATTTGGATGCGGCGGTGCCACTGATAGAATCGATGGCCTGGGAAATGGGTTGCACCTCCGGGTGGTTGGCGAAATTGCGCAATTCGAAAGCGGTGGTTGGACTTTCTGATGGTCCAATTCGCAAGATGTCTTCCACGTAGATCGCTCCAAATTGGCCTGTCTGTTGCGCGTAGAATTCGGAAGCTTGTGTGCTGTCTTCTGGCAACGTGGAAAGCACCGTCATTAAATCCAACGGCTTCCAAGGCGTGCTGAGTTCAATGTGATCTGTATCGACGGCCCAAGGGTCTTGCGTGCATGAACCCAAGGATACAAGGAGTGCAACCACGAGCAGTGCTTGGAGATTGTTTCTTGAACAAACTATGGTGAGAATTGACATGTTGAATTCAAATATCGCAGGATCTTCCGCGTTAGTTTTGGACAAACACAAAGATGAAGCAGTCCCATCGCTTTTTGACTTTACTATCGACGACTTATAAAGGAGTTGGTCTTGGCGCTATGGTGCTCGTGGCAACCGTATCATTGGGTCAAGGGTTCCATTTGGGTCTAACCCTTTCTC
>CAWVYB010000243.1:0-2737 GCA_963934215.1 uncultured Flavobacteriales bacterium
GCTGGTTCCAAATGGCCTCTCCAATCTGCGTCAATGCAACATCAAGCACGGCTCCGTCGATATTTTTTTTATCCTTCAGCATGGCGGGCCACAAAGCTGTAGGGTCCAGAGTACTCAGCCAATTCGATTGATGGTGGGTGGGGATGGTGTCGAGCCACATCCGAATGCTTCGGCTGGCCCATTCAAAGTCTGTAGAGTGTGTTTGTAGCAGGGAATTGCTCCATGCCAGCGACCACAGCATTCCCCAACCAACGGCTACACCATGGCTGAGTCGTACATCGTCTTGCTGTGCTTTCCATTCAAGAGCGTGGGCAACAGTGTGTCCGAAATTCAAGGATTTCCGAATCGATTCGTCCATGAAGTCTTGAGCAACGATGTGCTTCTTTATTTCAGCAGCTCGCGGGACCCAGGGCTCAATCGCTCCAGGGCGGTGAATGTCAATGTTCTGAATCTCATTCCACAAAGTAGGATCGGCAATCAGGCTGTGCTTGACGAGCTCCATCCAGCCGTTCGTTCGCTCAAGGGCATCCAAAGAGGAGATGAAGTTGACATCGATGGAGGTCAAGTCGGGCAATTGAAACGTTCCGATTTGATTTTTGTAATCGGAATAGTTGAGGCCATTCTTTCCTCCAATCGCTGCATCAATCATGCCAACAAGGGTGGTCGGTATCAAAACAAATGGAATGCCTCGTTTGAACGTAGAGGCCGCAAATCCTCCAAGATCAGTGATGGTTCCCCCCCCGACAATCAGCAAAACATGTCCGCGATCTGTATTTTCCTGATCTAACCAAGACCAAATACGTTCAGCCGATTTGATGGATTTGGAATCTTCTCCAGCCGAAATAAAACATTTTGGACTCGTGTTCCAGACGTGTGTTAGTGGTCCAAAAACGGGCAATTCTCGGAATCGTTCGTCAGCTAGAATTCGAACGCGACCCGATTGAATCCACTGGATCCAAGGCAATTCCAAATGCTGGTTTTGGTCGGGATGATTGAATTGGATGTTTTGATGCACAGAACCTGAGATTCGAAGGGGTGAGATAGGGTTGAGCGAAGTTAGTGCGTTGCGAAAGTATGGAAACAAAAAAAGCCAGCGTGAACTGGCTTTTTGTGGTACTACCGGGATTCGAACCTGGGACACGCGGATTTTCAGTCCGCTGCTCTACCAACTGAGCTATAGTACCAATAAGGGACGCCAAAGATAGCCTAAACTTTCTTGATTTTCATGTGACCTTGAGAAGTTGTTTTCATCGAACGTTTTTTTAAATATCCTCAAGAGCCGGTAAGGCGTTGAATTCGTTTGAAATGTCGATAGGTGTTGGTAAAAATTAGACGAATAATAATAAGGCTCTTGCAATTTGACGGAGTTCCCGTTACATTCGCTCCGTGCGTGTTTGCATCTGACAAATGTTTCGCTCACGTGTTGTTGAATGAACTGTTAACCAAATTCGCCGCGTCATGCGTAAACTGCTATGCCTCATTATAGCTGCGTCTTCCATGCTTTGGAATGTGCAAGCTCAAGAACCCACTTCTTCTCCTTCACCTTCCGTTCCGGATGGATATTGGCTTGAAGTTGTTGCATACGCAGTTCACGATGGAATGGTGGGAACAACCGATTTGACAGGGTATACAACCTATCGCATTTACCTCAATATGGTGAATGATACTGATTTTTTATCGGCCATTTCTGGTGAGGCGGACAATCCGATGATCATCAACTCGACGTCCGAAATGGCTTGGTTCAATGATTTGGATTTGGGTGAGGATATTGGGGCAGAAAGCAATCCGGGCTTCTTCGGTTTCTTCCCTCAATTGGCTTTTGACAGTTGGTTAACTATTGGTGGCGAAAGCTCCGCAGATGCGATAGAAGTTTCGACAGCAGAGGGTGAAATTAACTTGTTCGATCAATTCAATTCAGGGGAGAACGTCCTCATCAATGATGCCACAGGATCAGCGTTATTTACGCTTTTTCCTTGTGACCCCTATGACCTTTCAACGTGCGATTGGAACCATCCTTCTTTTGCGGGTGAAGATTTGCGCGTTTTGGTTGGACAAATCACGACTGAAGGCGACTTGACCGGGCAAATGCAAATTCAAGTTTTTAGCAATGGAACATCGGAGGAAGAATGGCGTGGAGTCATTCCGTTTACCCCTTTTACACCAGAGGAAATTGTGGATGGTTGTACGGATGAATTGGCTTGTAATTTCGATCCCGCAGCCAACAATGATGATGGTTCTTGCACATATGCCGATGCGGGCGACGACTGCGACGGCAACTGCCTTGCAGATGCTGACGGGGATGGTGTGTGTGATGAGTTTGAAGTAGCCGGTTGCCAGGATGCCGCGGCTTGTAACTACGACGCTGACGCGACCGACGAAGACGGTTCTTGTACTTACGCCGATGCTGCTTACGACTGCGAAGGTAACTGCCTTGCAGATGCGGATGGCGACGGCATTTGTGATGAGTTTGAAGTGTATGGATGTACTGTGAACAACGCATGCAACTACGACGCTTCAGCGACTGAAGAAGACGATTCATGTGATTACTGTTCTTGCTCCACTTCGGGGATGATCTCGAGTGATTATTCTATGACAGTCGAAGCGTATGCTGCGAACATTATCCCTGGCACGACGACGTATCGTTTCTACCTGAACATGGCAAATGACGATGATTTCATGAGTGCTGTTTATGGAAACAACACAGACCCCTTGTCCTTGTCGACAACGACCGGATTCT
>CAWVYB010000244.1:0-2711 GCA_963934215.1 uncultured Flavobacteriales bacterium
GTCATCGGGACCTGGTATGGGACCGAATTGCCCGATGAGATTATCACCCTTGGAGGACATTTGGATTCTTGGGACATCGGAGAAGGCGCTCACGACGACGGCGCTGGGGTCGTCCACACCTTGGAGGTTCTTCGCCTTCTCAAGGCCATCGGGTATGAACCGAGACGCACATTGCGGTTTGTCCTCTTCATCAACGAAGAAAATGGAAACAGAGGAGGCATTGCCTATGCTGAGAAGGCGCGCCAGGAAATGGAGGAGACCGATCAGGTGCACATCGCCGCTTTGGAATCCGATGCCGGTGGATTTGTTCCACGTGGCTTTCGCATCGACGCTTCCGATGATGTTACGGCACTCATGCGATCGTGGACCGATTTATTCGACCCGTATAACATTCATCAATTCAGACGCGGAGGTGCTGGCGTGGATATCTCTCCCCTCAAAGAATTGACTCCACGACCAACTTTGGTGGGGCTGAGCCCAGATGGCCAACGGTATTTCGATTTCCACCACAGCGCTCAGGATGTCTTCGAAAACGTACACAAAAGAGAATTGGAGCTTGGCGCCGCTACGTTTGCAGCAGCTGTTCTATTGCTTGATCAGCACTTACCTTCTCCAACTCCCTGATATCTCCCATCAAGGGCAAGGCTGGTTGAAGGCTGTTAAAAGAATGAGCAAGTCTCCAATTGTGATATTGCCATCACCGTTTAAATCGTTTGGACACGGGTCATCAGTTGGCAACAGAACACATAGCAATAATTCAGCATCCCATACGGTCCCAAAACCGCACATCCCAGGGTCGGTGTGGCAGCTAAAATCACAACTGCCGTCATCCTCCATGGCCACGTCATTGTAGTTGCAAGCCTCTTCATACGTACAGCCCAAACAAGGCTCCGGACAGTCCGCAGTGAAAGGATAGAAAAAGCCGCCGTCTTCTATCACAACGATGTGCTCATCCAAAGCCACATCGTAAAGCGCATTGACAATTCCTGAAGGCCAGGCTATCACTACAGAATCGATTGCCGTTGCACTGCCCAAACCAAAGTGCTCCCACGCGCTGTTCTGCCCAAGGTAACTTTCACCTGCGAATCGAACATGGTATTGCATTTCACCGTCTGCCCACACATATATCTTCGCTCCGATTCCATCATAATTGCTCACTGTGCCTTCCGTCGTCACTTTGACCCAATGGTTTTCGTTGGGCATTCCCTGAAGCATTTGAGCATATTGACCAACGCGGTTTGATACCAAGTCGGGAAATCCATCCATATTGAAGTCACCCACAGCCGTGGCAAAGGACAGGACATTGTTGTCTGAGAAATCTGAACCCGCACTCGTAAACGCGCCTCCATCATTGTAAAAAAGGCGATCGGGATGGTCTGTATAAACCGACATCACTTCCGGATAATTCGTGAACACACTGAACCCTGTGGCAACATGCAAATCTTCGTAGCCATTGTTGTCAACGTCCAACCAATTTGCTCCCCAACACACATCATTGACTTGGACACTGTCATTTGGCGTGAAGTCTAAATCCGGATGCTCAATGGAAAAATCGCCTTCATCATTCAAGAGCAGCCAGTTTCCATCTAGAGCAAACGCCGTCAAATAAATATCTTGGTACCCATTGTGATCAACATCCGCAACCGAGCCTGACATGCAGTTGATCATGATATCCAGGCCAAAATCACTTGCACTCTCTTCAAAAGAAGTCAGGGCGTTCGGAGGCTGCTGTTCGTAGAACTGATTCGCATAGATCGTACGATCTCGAATGATGTGCAAATCAACTAAATCGTCCTCATTGAAATCCACCCACATGCTTTGAAAGCTCTGGATTCCAAATTCAGTCACACCTTCATCTTCAGCCACATCTGAAAAGATCGTATTGCCTAAACTCAAGCTGCCCAAATTTCGATAGAATTCATTGAACGGCACATCATCCGTTGCAGACGTATAGTTTGATATGTGCAAATCCAAAAAGCCATCCGTATCGTAATCTCCGAAAGCCGCCCCGTAACTTTTGGAAGGATATTGATCCAACCCTGATGCACTGGCAATTTCAGTGAAGCCCGCATTTCCATTGTTGAGATAGAAGCGATTCGGAGCCAATCGATACCCGACAAACAAATCCCGATCTCCGTCATTGTCGATGTCTCCCCAAAGCACCATCTTAGCCTCATAGGGATGACTTGGCAGGTTGAGGTCGACAGGAATAAACCCCGCTCCCGTGCCTTGATAAAACTTCAAGTCGCCTTCAAAATTGGCAAAGGTCAGGTCGTCGATGTAATCACCCGTGAAATCTACAAAGCTCACACCCGCACCCAAATACCCTCCAAAGTGATTCGTTTCCAACGCCAACTGGCTGCTGACGTCAACCAACTGTGAAAACGCAAGACTCGGCAAAAACACCAAAGCCAGCAGCAATTGTGTCATCCAGGTGCTTTCGGCTCGCGAAAGAATCCCTTTTGTTGCCAAATGGAGGGGGGATTTCATTCTGGACATTGGACGTCGAATTGAGCTAAAAACCACAACAAATCTGCCGTATTCACGACGCCATCCTCATTAATATCCGATGGGCAATCACTTACCGGTCCCGCTACACATTGGCCGATCAACGCGTCCCACACCGTTCCTTCACCACAGCTTATGCTACCGTCAAAACAACTGAAATCACAGGATCCGTCATCGGCTGCAGCCTCATCGTTGTAGTTACA
>CAWVYB010000245.1:0-2711 GCA_963934215.1 uncultured Flavobacteriales bacterium
TCAGACCGTCCATGTGTTTTTATTTTGTGGGGCAAGCACGCGCGCGAGCACTCGAAACGCATTACCCATCCCCGTCACCTCGTCCTTGAAGCTCCACATCCAAGTCCATTGTCGGCTTATCGAGGTTTCTTCGGTTCCAAGCCGTTCAGTAAAACCAACGCCTGGCTCGAGGCATGTGACCTAGAGCCCATCCACTGGTGATAACTCATCCCATTGGACAACTCGACCTACCCGGTCATCTCCACCTGCGAGTAGCCACTCGTTCTTTGGGCCTCCAATGATCAAGGCATTGACAGATCGACGGCACCCTCCGTTTCGGTGCGTCCACTTACTCAATGGTTGGAGCGTTAACGCTGACCAGCATTTGACGGTCTTATCCCGACTAGCGGTCCAAATCTTATCTGCGGTATGCTGCATTCTGTAGATGGCGCCTTCATGCGCTGGGATGTTCATCACGGGCTCTCCCGCAGAGTTCCAAACGCGAAGATGTCCGTCGCGACCGCCTGTGACCCACACATTTTTTGAATCTAAAAATAGGGCGGCGTATAGTCCGCCTTCATGAAACCCCATGGCCGGGGCAACAGCCAGGTTCATCGACTCATTCGGTTTCCAAATACGCCCCTCTCCATTGCTTGAACCTACAAAGATGCTGCTGCCTTGAGCAACCAAGGTTCGAATTTTCACGGGTTTCGCAAGTGACCACTCTCCAGTCAATCGCCCGCTTGTCCATTCCAAGATGCGCCCATCACCTCCTCCCGAATAAATTCGGCCATTTTCGTGCTGTAACAGTGAGAAAACGCCTCCTCGGTGCGCAGTCCATCGTTTTGTCTCTTCAGATGTGTTGAAGAAAAATAACTCGCCATCTTCTGTGCCCGCAACCAAGCCATCAGTGGTCACGCAGACACAGAAAAACGCTTTTTCATGATGCAGGACAGCTTGGCCCGCATCTGGATCTTGGAACGGCCACTTGGCCACCACCCCGTCACCCCCTGCTGTCACCCATTCTTGGGCTGTTGCATTCCAGGCAGCATCGTACAAAGCACCTTGGTGACCGGAAAGTGCATTCTCTTTTTCATTCGTTCCCATCAATTTCCGAATTTAGCACTCTCATAAACAATCTACAGTATGCAATACGTATTTCTCGCCATGGCCATTTTGACTGTTGTTGCTTTTATTCAATACCGCCGGAAGAAATAGTTGACCTTTCAGGTTCAAAGTAAACCATGAGCAAGCCTTCTATTCCAAAAGGAACCCGGGATTTTGGTCCAGCGGTTATGGCGCGACGCAATTGGATGTTCAGCATCATGCGCAATGCGTTCGAACGGCATGGGTTTCAGCCCATTGAAACTCCTGCAATGGAGAACCTCTCAACCCTAACGGGAAAATATGGAGAGGAGGGAGATCAACTTATTTTTCGAATTCTCAACAATGGCGACTTTTTGTCGAAGGCCGATGGCCAGGCCTTGCAGTCTAAGGATAGCAAAGCACTCATCCCTAGCATTTCTAAAAAAGCGTTGCGCTACGATTTGACCGTTCCTTTTGCGCGTTTTGTTGTCATGTCTCGAAATGAACTGCAATTTCCGTTTCGACGGTATCAGATGCAGAATGTTTGGAGAGGCGATCGTCCCGGGAAAGGCCGTTATCAGGAATTCACTCAGTGCGATGCTGACATCATTGGCTCAGAGAGTTCTTTGTGTGAGTTGGACTTGATGCTCCTCTTTGATGAGGTGTTAAAAGAGCTGGGAGTGCCAGGATACCGGATTGCAATCAATGACCGTCGATTGCTCAATGGTTTGGGCAGAAGTTGGGGGGTGTCGAATCAGTTGGGTGATTTGACCGTTGCTTTGGATAAATGGGATAAGATTGGCACCCAAGGTGTCGTCAAAGAGTTGAGCGAACGGGGCTTTTCGGATGCTGTTGTTGGGTCGATTACGGCTTTGTTTGCCTTGCTTGAGGAACCTTCTTTATCAGCACGAATGAACGGTCTAAAAGGAATGCTTCTGGAGGAAGATCAGGAGGCTCACGAGGCTTGGTCTGAACTGCAGCTTCTTTTTGAGCGTGCGATAAACTGTGGAGTTCATCCAGATCAACTGGTATTTGATCCGGCTTTGGCACGTGGGTTGGACTACTACACTGGAGCTATTTTTGAGGTGCGCGTCGACAATGCTCCAGTTGGTAGCATTTGTGGAGGAGGCCGCTACGCCGATTTGACGGGGATCTTTGGCTGGGAAGGAATGAGTGGAGTGGGCATCAGTTTCGGTGCTGACCGGATTTATGATGTTCTGGAACATTTTGAGTGCTTCCCTGAAGAATCGCGCGTTGGATCCAAAGTCATGATTGTTCAAATGGATGCAGAAGGCGTCGATGATGCGCTGCAATTGCTCCAAGCGTTGCGCAAATCAGGGGTGGATGCTGAGTTGTATCCCGATGCCGCCAAATTGAAAAAACAACTGAAACACGCGGCGGATATTGGCGTTCAATTTGTGGCAATGCGCGGTGAGAATGAGCGCGTCTCCAATGTTTGGACCTTGAGGAATATGACCACAGGTGATCAAGCAGAATACACCACCGAGGAATTGCTAAAAGAGATGCCGTGACGCACGTCTTAAGCAACCACCTTGAGCGTTTTTTCCCAATTGATTTCCTCTTGTTTTCCGGAATAATCGCCAAGTAGCTTCAAGCGCTTGGAGCATGCAATCTGAGAATCCACC
>CAWVYB010000246.1:0-2680 GCA_963934215.1 uncultured Flavobacteriales bacterium
AACGTCAACTCCTAGCAAAGGCTGACCTAACTGTTCCACTATGTTGGTCATCAAGGGGTTGTCTTGATTCGGTGTACTCGTTACTTCCAATTGCCCTTGGCTGTTTCGAATCAGCCAAGCCCAGCCGCTGCCAAATCGGGTTGCTGCGGCCTGAGAAAACGCCTCTTGAAACGCCTCTACCGACCCGAACACTTCTATCAATTCAGCCCGCAAGTCACCTTCAGGCATGGGTGAACCTCCCGGTTCCATGGTTCTCCAATACAGCGTGTGGTTGTAATGCCCACCCCCATTATTTCGAAGGGCCTTTTGATCCGCTGTGATGGAGGACAGCAAAGACTCCACGGTCAATCCTTCGGTTGATATTCCTGAAGCAATCATGGCCCGGTTCAACTTGGTGACATACCCGGCATGGTGTTTGCCATAATGGATTTCCATGGTCATCGCATCAATCGCTGGATTCAGCGCGTCAAATCCATACCCCAAAGGCTCCTGTTTGAACAGGAACGGTCGTGGGGTCAAGTCATTCCCTTGTGGACTCTCTGTCCCCTCATCATTGCATCCGGCCAATGGTGCCAATAATAGTCCCGCACCTGCGGTTCCAGCCAATTTTATGAACGTGCGCTTCTTCATGTTGCAAAGATGGGTCTTCCACGTTAAAGTGTGGACATCAAAGCAATCCTACTGCGCGTCCGTCCGTTGGAACCATTAGATTCGATGTTGCAAGCGCCATGAAACATTCACTCCGATGGGTCTTATTGCTCGTGCTCCTCACGTTCCTCTCTGTAGGCGGGGGATTGCTCTGGATTGTCCAGCACGAAGCGGAGGCGGAATCTGCTGTTTTGGAATCCATCGCATCGCATTTGTTAACCGATGCGCACATCGGTGATGTAACACTCGATATCTGGACAGACTTTCCTCACATCTCCTTGCGCCTTGAAAACGTTGTTCTTTTGGGGTCGTCTGGCTCCCCGTCCGATACTCTGCTGAAGGCTGATCAGTTGCAGCTCCACTGCAATGCCTTTCAACTGCTCCGGGGACAGTACCAAATCGAATCGGCATCCATGGAGGACGGCTTCGTGGCCCTCTTGTCCACTCCCGACGGTTCATGGAATACCGCGGTTTGGAAAACAGATGATGCGGAAAACCAGAGCGAAGCCCGTTTCGCTATCAACGGATTGACCTTGATTCAGTGTGAGGTCCGAATGGATGAAATGTCGATGCGTCTCCCCGACATGCACATTACAGGAGCTTGGGAGGCTGCTATTCTCAACGCGACTATTGAAGGAACAGTTGAACAATTCAGCTTACATAGGGATGCTGCGCCACTCCCAGAAGCCGCCATCTCGCTCGTTGCCCAATGGAACAAAAGCACAGAAAGCGCGTCGATACAAATGCTTCGAGCTGAGTGGATGGAAGGGCAGTGGCAAACAGAAATCCTCTACAATACAGCGTCAGGGTGGTCCTGCGAAGGAACTTTTGACGACATCCCCGCAAGCTTTGTCCTCCCGTGGCTTGACCTTTCCAAGCCCTACAATTCCCTTGAATCAAACGCCCTTCTTTCTGGTCAGTTTAATTGGCTCGATGGTGAATTGGGGATGCAGGCAACCCTTCCCAAACAAACCTGGAGCATCACGCTTGATGAGTTCAACCACCGCACAGAAGGGCAAGTCGAGGCTTCTATTTGGGCTAAATATGCTCATAACCACTGGCGAATCGATGTGCCGAAATATGTGCTTGAACTAGACGGCCTCAAGCTCGATGGTTCGTTGAATGCATTCAACCCCGAACAGGGTTCTTTTGAGCAATCACACATAAACGTTCAGTTGGATGCACTGCAGTTGGGTGAATGGTGGGATGTGGTCTTGAACGAAGGGGTCCGACCAATAAACGGGTTGGCCAATTGGAAGGGTCATCTAGCTCGCAATGCTCAAAGCGAGTTGACTGCAGACGGACTGTGGGAGGTGACGAACTGGAGTGGCTTAGAAGATGACGGGTCTTCCTGGGAGTTTACAGGCAACGGAACGCTCGATCATAACGCGCTCGAAATCCAACGCTTCGATGCCCACTGGGGCGAGGATTATTTTTCGGGGTCTGCGGGGATCCTCGAGCCTCTTTCGTGGCAATCCGGTCGGCCGATTCGAGGGCACGCCGAGATCGCCTTGGAATCCTGGTCGTACGCGCCTTCAACGCAAGAACCCTTTCTCCTCTCGCAATTGCATTTGCCCGCGGGAAGCCGCATTGATTGGTCGGTATCCTGCGAAAGAAGCCATTACAGTGGCTGGACCTTGCAAAACATTGAAGCCCAAGGACGCCTCGAATCAGACCTCTGGAAGGTGCACCGGTTTCAAAGTGAAACGCTTGAAGGACAATTGAGCGGAGACGGCCAGATCCTCTTCATCCCAGAAGAAGACCGCGCTGTGGTCCAGTGGCACCCTGTGGCAACAGCGTTGAACCTACCCTCCTTATTTCAGGCATTCGATAATTTTGATCAAGCCACACTTCGGGCTGAGCATCTACAAGGCGCGCTAACGGCGTCCGGTTCCATGCAATTCGATTGGAATCATACCATTGCTTGGCTTCCAGAAACATTCGAAATGCTCGCTGAAGCAAAAGTTGAACAAGGTGCTCTTCGAAAACTGGAGGCCTTTGAAGCCATTGCCCAATACCTGAGAGACAACCG
>CAWVYB010000247.1:0-2640 GCA_963934215.1 uncultured Flavobacteriales bacterium
AAGCCAGTATAAGAAAGCCAATGAAGGTGCCAAATAGCCCAATGGCTATTCCCCAAAGTGTATGATCGAATTTCTTGAGATTCATTCAGGACAAGTTCCATTGATTTAATGCTGCAATGGCATGATGTGCCGTCAAATCAAATTGTGTGGGAACAACACTCACGAAACCATTGCGAAGGGCCCATTCATCGGTGTCCTGACCTTGGTCTGGATTCTTAAATTCACCGGTCATCCAGAAGTACGTGGATCCCCCAGGGGAGACACGTTTGTCAAAAGCATCCTCCCAATATCCCGCAGATTGTCTGCAGATGCGTATGCCTTGGATGGCATCCAACGGTATATTGGGAACGTTTACATTCAGACATGTCCCTTCAGGTAATCCCCGTTCAAGAACCTCTTTTGCTAGTGTTTTAATGCTGGGTCCACAAGCCGAAAAGTCAGCTTCAGGATCATGATTTAGCAAGCTAAAGCCGATGGAAGGAATCCCTTCAACAGCGCCTTCAACAGCTGCTGACATGGTTCCGCTGTAAATCACATTGATGGAAGCATTGCTGCCATGATTGATACCGCTTACCAGCAGATCTGGTTTTTTACCGAGGATTTCATAGATCGCGAGTTTGACACAATCGACTGGTGTCCCAGAAGTTTGCCAGGCTTCACGAACCCCTTCAACGGGAAAATGTCGCTTCTCCATTCGGAGTGTTTGGTTAATGGTCACGGCATGTCCCATGCCGCTCATTGGTCGATCGGGAGCAACGACCACGATGTCTCCAATGGGAAGAAGCGTTTCTACGAGAAACCGCAATCCACCGGCTTCGATGCCGTCGTCATTGGTGACCAATATCAAGGGGCGACTGGATTGATTGCTCATGCTTTTACCGGTATACGTGACAACCCTTCAAGGAAGAATCCCCAGAATTTTTGAACTGAACTAATTTGCACGCACTCATCGGGACTGTGCGCCCCACGAATGTTCGGTCCAAAGCTGACCATGTCCATGTCGGGATAATGGGTTCCTAAAATCCCACATTCCAATCCTGCATGGCATGCTAAAACCCGCGGTGACTCGCCGAATTGCTCTTCATAGAGGTCTTTAAATAGTGACACGACATCACTTTTTGGGTTGGGCGTCCAACCCGGGTATGACCCTCCGTATGCTGTTTCCAACCCGGCAAGAGCAAATGCAGAGGCAATGCTGCGGGCGTGATCATCTTTTTCAGAATCAACGGAACTTCGGCAAAGGCATCGGAGGCTAACCAATCCATTTCCCACTTCAACCTGCGCAAGGTTGTTGGAAGTTTGCACGAGGCCCTCAATTTCAGGGCTAAGACGATGGATGCCAACAGGACATGCCTGGATGGCAAGAAGAAGCAATTCTTGTTCTTCCTCTGACATGACTTCGGTCACTTGTTCCGCGTTCTCCATGAGTTCCCAAGTTAAGTCGGGGTCTGTGGTGCTATGCTCTACCTGAACCCGCGTCATCTCGTTGACTATAGATTCTTTGAAGAACTCAAAATCATTGGGGTCAATGACAAAATTGCAAGCAGATTCGCGCGGGATGGCATTGCGTAAACCTCCACCTTGTATTGTTGAGATTCTAAAGTCAACCGATTCAAGGGTTACAAGTAGAACGCGATTCATCACCTTATTGACATTGGCAATGCCTTTTGTGATGTCCATTCCAGAATGTCCGCCTGACCCCCCTTTGATGGTCAGTTTTCCATGGAAAATACCTTCTTCGATTTTTTCTGTTCCATAAGAACCTGATGAAGTAACATCAACACCACCGGCACAACCAATGGAGAGCTCATCATCGTCTTCCGTATCCAGATTCAACAAGATTTCGCCTTTGAGAAATCCTCCTTTTAGGCCAAGTGCACCGGTCATTCCTGTTTCCTCATCGATGGTGAAAAGAGCTTCTAATGGCGGGTGGGGTATGTTGTCAGAAGCGAGAACACCGAGAATTGCCGCTACACCGATTCCGTTGTCTGCCCCCAAAGTAGTTCCTTCTGCTCGCACCCAATCATCGTCGATGTACATGCGAATACCCTGCGTGTCAAAGTCGAATACGGTGTCATTGTTTTTTTGACAGACCATATCCAAGTGACTTTGTAGGACGACCCCAACACGATCTTCCATTCCGCTCGTAGCTGGCTTTCGAATGAGCACATTTCCCACTTCGTCTGTTTGTGTTTCCAATCCCATTTCATGGCCCAAACCGATGACCCAAGCACGGACACGTTCTTCCTTTTTACTCGGGCGTGGAACAGAGTTTAGTTGGGCGAATTTGCTCCAAAGTGCGCTTGGATTGAGTTGGGAAATCTGGTTGGACATTCGATTTGTTTTTCATGTCAAAATTAGGAGGTAAAGTGGGATATACCGTCTGCAAACGTCATTAGGTGCAGTTTGTCGAGAATAGAGTATATTTGAACGACTACCAAATTGTCATCTTCATGCGAATCATTACTTTAGCCTCCATGCTTTTAGGCATGGGTTTGAGCTTGTCAGCTCAGTACTCATTGGTTGTAGAAAACCATGCCACGGACATTGTTCCAGGAACTTCCACCTACCGTTTTTACATTGAAATGGTGAACACGGACGATTTCTTCAGTTCTGTTTATGGCAATGATGAGAGTCCTT
>CAWVYB010000248.1:0-2622 GCA_963934215.1 uncultured Flavobacteriales bacterium
AGGTGTCACCGTAGCTTGGATAGAGAAGGTCAAAAGACTCCTTGGTGTAATACAATTCACCACGGGCGTCAAAAGCCTGAGCGGTTGATTGTCCAACTTCTTCTTGAAATGTTCTTTGCCATGGGGTGATGGATTCATGATAAGGCTCAGCTGCCGGGGCAAAGTAGTAGGGGCTATTGTAGCCCATTTCGTGGTAGTCGCAATGGACATGGGGCATCCACTGATGGTAGATAGTGGATCGCATTTGACTCTCCTGCTGTTTTTGCCATGCCCAATCGCGGTTCAAGTCGAAGAGGTAGTGGTTTGGACGTCCTCCTGGCCAAGGCTCGTCATGCTCAAATGCACTGGGGTCTGAATTGGGAGGGTTACTGGCATACTGATTGAACCAAACTGCATAGCGGTCGTGTCCATCCGGATTGAGGCAGGGATCAAGTAAAACAACCACGTGGTCCAAGAAATCCTCTCCGTCAAGAACGGCTTGCCCAAGATCATGCATGACGTTCAATGCGGCTTCAGTGCAAACAGCTTCATTTCCATGGACATTGTAGCTGAGCCAAATGATGGCTAGATCATCGTACTCGGCGATGCCCGTTCCGCCGCGCATGCGGTCAAGATGTTGGGCTCGAATGGTTTCGATGTTCTGCAAATTAGCGGCACTCGATAGAACCAGCAATTCCAAAGGTCTGCCTTCAAAAGATTCTCCGTACCGGATCAATTGAGAACCAGAAACGGCTTCATGAACATGTTCAGCATAATCGGATACAGCGTGGTGCAATGTGAAGCGGCCACCCAATTCGTGTCCCACAATTGCTGCAGGTTTCAGTAAGTCAATTTGAGCGTCAAGACTTGAAGTGAATGCGGCAATGAAGGTCAAAACGGCCAAAAGGCGTCCGGATATGTTGAGGGAATGCATGCGGCCAAATTACATCCGCAGCGCTCAAACCACTACTCTTTGTTATTGACCTTGAGCGAATTCGACGATTTGTTCATCCAATGGCTTCACGCCACTTCGCAAGGAAGCCATAAGCTGTCCGTTTTCGTCAATCAGAAATTTATGGAAGTTCCATCCAACCTTGTGGTCGGCTACACCATTCTCAGATGCAGAACAGAGCCATGAGTATACAGGGTGCTGATCGCCACCGCCTACATGAACTTTCTCCATGATTTGGAACGAAACGCCATAATTCTTCGAGCAAAAGGATGCTATTTCTTCAGCAGATCCAGGCTCCTGACGTCCGAAATCATTGCAAGGGAATCCAATAACCACAAAATCATCTCCGCCATGGGCTTTGTGGAGAGCCTCAAGATCGGTGTATTGAGGCGTGTACCCACATTTTGACGCCGTGTTGACAATCAGGACGCGTTTTCCTTTGAAGGCTTCGAAAGAAATCAATTCGCCATCCAAATTTTTTGCTGTGAGGTCATAGAATGATGCCATGGAGGGGGTGGGGGGATAACGATGGGATGATTTCATGAAATTCCAAGCACAAAGAGTTGTTGCGAGAAGCACAATGATTATGCTGAGGCTTGTGTACGATGCAATAAATTTCATGGAAAGAGTTACTTTGGCTATGTAGATGTTGCAACCAATGGACGCGAAGGTTTGTTCATTTAATAGCAACTCTGACAATTGTTTTGAAATAAAAATGTAAACCATGCGCTCTACACGTTATTTTAAAGTTGTCTTGTTTTTAAGTTGTGCGATTCTCGCAGGTTCTTTTGGACTGGTTTCGGCCCAATGCGAGACTTTTGGTTTGTTTGATATCGGAGAAGACGTGGAAATTAACTGTGTTGATTCGTGCATCCAGTTAGTTTCTCCAAATATTGCCAGTGTTGCGATCGGCGGCTCAGATTATGAAGTTGAGGAAATTGATTATGACCTTCCTTATCCCTTTAATCAAGGGGCTGCTGCGATTATTACAGGAGATGATGATTTCGCTGCGGCGACAAACGTTTCACTCGGCTTTTCGTTCAATTTCTATGGCAACGATTACACCCAGTGTCGTATTTCTCCCAATGGCTGGATATCATTTGACCTCGGCGAGAATGCACCGTTTAATCCACCCGGAGACATTCCAGGAGGGAACATGCCGTTGAACAGTGTCATGGCTGTTTACAGTGATTTGAATCCAACTTTTTGCGGCGATGTGCGCTTCGGGACCTATGGTATTGCCCCTTGCCGGGAGTTCGTGGTTTCATACAACGCGGTTTGCCAGTATGCTTGCACCAACAATGAAGTGAGCGCTGAGATTGTTCTTTATGAAGGCAGCGATATCATCGAGGTTTATATTGGAAGCCGACCTCAATGCTCAGGCACATGGTCAAGCAATGCGGAAGCTTCAGTTGGAATCCAAAACGCAACAGGATCCGAAGGGTTGTCGCCCGAGGGATTCAACACAGGCAATTGGAATGCGACCAACGAAGCATGGCGTTTTGCGTCCAGTGAAGTGGTTGAGGGAACGACGTTGTGGTACGAAGGCGATGATTTTTTGGGCATTGGTGACACCTTGGATTTCTGCACATCTCAAACCACGACTGTGACAGGGTGGTTTAGTCAATTGGCACCTGGAACATTTTGTGCGGACTACGATATCAACGTAACAACGGCAGGGTCCTATACAG
>CAWVYB010000249.1:0-2598 GCA_963934215.1 uncultured Flavobacteriales bacterium
GCAACTGCCTTTTTTTCAGTGCTGCTCCTAACTCCGATTGGCGCTCTTGCGCAATGTGCAGAATGTGTGGCTGATCCAGCGTGCACTTCAACAGATGGATTTCCCACCATATGCCCGGCGACGTTAGCCGAGGGAGCCACTGGAGAGTGGTATGAAGAGACCCTCACGTTTTTTCTTCCCGAAGACATCGTAGATCCCGGCTCAGGCGTGACAGCGTCGCTCCTTTCCATCACCGTAACCTCCATCACAGGGACCCCGTTGGGTCTCCAGGTGGAATTGGACGATCCCGATGGCACGTATTTCCCATCGAGCGGCCAGACCATTGGCTGCGCGACTGTTTGCGGAGAGCCGTTACTTCCCGGCGTCTTTGAGATGGTCATTAGCGTTTCCGCCGTCGCTTCTGCCTTTGGCATCGAACAAGTGGTCAATGAGAGTTTTTCCTATACCCTAATCATCAATCCGGGAGCAGGAGGAACATCCACCTTTGCATACTCTGCTGCTGCAGGTTGCGACTCCCTTTGGGTGGACTTTTCGGCAGCTTTGAACGGCTCAGGAATTCAAACCACCTCCTATGCCTGGGACTTTGGCAATGGAGAAACAGGGGCCACCGCCACAGTCGATAGCGTCCTGTATTCTGAGATAGGATCCTATACCGTTTCCTTGCAGACGATCATTTCAGAGTTGGTGTTGGAACAACTCATTCTCAACTCCACGGGCGGTGGTGGATGGGATGATTTTTTCACAGCTCCTGATCCCTATTTCGTTCTCACCGATGCAAACGGAACCAACGTCTATACATCCAGTACAGCGAACGATTCCAACTCGAATACGTGGAGCGGTTTGAGCATCATCATGAGCAATCCGCCTTATACCATCTCGTTCTATGATGAAGATTTTCTGGACGGCGACGACAACCTCGGATCTACCTCCTTCTCCCCATCTGGAACAAGTGCCATTCCTTTGAGCGCAGGACCGAGCAATGCCATCGCCAACATCGGATCCAACGAACTGGTCAATGTTACCGACACTTTGATGGTTCAGGTTTATGGGGCTCCTGAAGTCGCTGTCTTTCAAAGCGATGAAAGTACCTTGAGTTGTTCCGATTCCACTCTGAGCTTGTACACCTGGAGTGCACAAGGGGCTCCCGTTGCTTCTGGAGTTGACATGGACTACTCGCCCGATGCCAGCGGATGGTATACAGTTGAAGGAACCTCACCCTTTGGATGCAGTGCCGTGAGTGACTCCATCCTTTTTTGCCTTCCTGATGCCACGCTTCCCTTGGAATTGCTCACCCAAAACGACCTGCCGCAATACCTTGAAACAAGTGGCGACGGACCGTTTTATGTTTGGAGTGAAAACGGGCTGCCAACGGATACGCTGTATGGCGCTGAGAACGCCCTCTTCTTCCCTTCACAAAGCGGACAGTATCAGGTTGTGAGTGCCGATGCGTTTGGCTGTTCTCTGGAGAGCGACTCTCTTTTGGTGTGTTGGCCACTTGACTCCGTGTTGATCAGCCAAGATTCAGAGGGGACCCTTGTTCTGAATCAGTCCTATGCCACCTACTCTTGGGTTGAAAGCGGCTTGAACATCGAAGGAGCAACCGACAGTATTTTGATCAATCCCGGCGCCGGGATTTACACTGTAGAAGTGAGTGATTTTTGGGCGTGTCCAACCCTCGTGAGCGCAGAGTGGACTTACGTTTCCGTTATGGAGTTTACCGACTCCACCCTCCCGCATGTCTACCCGAATCCGTTCCTTCAAACCCTTGTCATTGAAGCGCCAACCCCAAGCGGATTATGGGACATTTCGCTCATGGATTTAAATGGGAAAACGGTCGCATTGCAGCCTTCAGTAGCCACCCCATTTCAGTGGTTTCTAGGCGATTTACCCTCGGGAATCTACCTATTGAAATTGTCAGAAATCACCCCGCAAGGAAGCCGCACTGTGCCTCCAGTCCGCGTCATCAAAACGCAATAAAATCAGTGGCTTAGCGGCGGTCCATGCTCCAACGCCCCGGACCCAATAGTAAAATTGCAACCAGCGGGAAGAAAAAGAGCAGGGCGTGTTCCATTTCAGAAAGGCCTTCGCCCCAATGGACCATAAACCCCGCTACACCCATTGTAATGGCTGCTGGAACAGCCGCCCAGCGGGTTTTGAATCCGATCAAAATCAAGATAGGAGCAATGAATTCGCCGAGCACAGTGAGCATCAGGGATGGCGTTTCGCCAATGCCCATAAAGTTGTAGAACTGGACTCCATCAGCCGAATTCAGCCCGGTAATCAGTTTGTTGAGTTTACTCCAACCGTGCGGAATCAGCAGACCTGCTGTTCCAATGCGAAGGACAAGTAGGCCCCAATCATGCAAGCTTTTCATGCCACGAATGTAATGCGGTCAGCATGAAAAAAAGCCCCTTCGCGCTGGGCGAAGAGGCTTTCAATAGTGGAGAGGTCCGTGACCTCAAAGCACCTGCATTACTCTTCGAGCAAGTTGTAAGCCGTCGCTAGATCTCCATATACTTGAGTCCACCGAATTTTGCCTTCCGCGTTGAAATCGAACGACTCGTACAGCTTCACTTCAACCGAACGCGCTTCCGTGGA
>CAWVYB010000250.1:0-2582 GCA_963934215.1 uncultured Flavobacteriales bacterium
ATGATTGAAGCACGCGGTATTCGCAAACAATTTGGAGACTTGGAAGTCCTTAAAAACATTGATCTGGACATCAGATCTCAAGAAATCACTTCCATTGTCGGTGCCTCTGGCGCCGGAAAAACGACGCTCTTGCAAATCTTAGGCACACTCGATGCCCCCGATGCGGGCGAACTGAAAATACGAGGACAGCATGTCAATGGCTTAAAAGGACGAAACCTCTCGGCCTTCCGAAATTCCAACATCGGCTTCATTTTTCAATTTCATCGTTTGCTTCAAGAATTCTCGGCGCTGGAGAATGTATTGATGCCGGCCTGGGTTGCTGGAAAGGACGACCAAGTCACCAAAGACCGTGCTTCTGGATTGCTTCGAGATCTGGGGTTGGGTGACCGCCTTACGCATTTGCCGGCACAACTGAGCGGAGGCGAACAGCAGCGTGTTGCAGCGGCTCGTTCCCTCATGAACAACCCTGCCGTTGTGCTTGCGGATGAACCAACGGGCAACCTTGATTCAGGAAATGCGGACTCGCTTTTTGATTTATTTGTCGAATTGCGCAATCGCGAGGGACAAACATTTGTCGTCGTCACCCACAATGAAAAACTGGCGGCTCGAGGCGACCGCACTGTTTCCATGCGAGACGGGTTGATTATTTCATAAGACGTGCAAATGCAAAACAATGCTATGCACGCATAAAATAATCACTCCAATCCTATGCACGCATAGGATATTCCATTAACTTGTGCCTGTGAAGCCACAAGACACGCTTGATTTTCATTTACGATGGGCTTGGACCAAGCTCTCCCGACTTTATAATGCGGAAGCAGACCGCAGAGGCATTCCCTTTTCATACGTATTCATCTTATTGCATACGGAGCGCCAAGGGACTCCTTCTACCAAACTTGGTCCCAAAATGGGTATGGAATCGACAAGCCTGTCCCGCACCTTGAAAGGGATGGAAGCCATGGGCTTGATTGAACGTCGAAAGGACGCCAATGACAAACGGTCCATGCGGGTGTTCCTCACGCAAAATGGGGTTGCCGCTAGACGCCAAGCCCGGGATTTGGTGGTATCCGTCAATGACCGCCTGCGGGAACTCATGGGGTCAGATGCCGTCGACCGTCTCCTCATTGAAATGAAACGACTGAATGAAATTTTGGATGAACCCAGCTCCCTGATGGCTGGACTCGATTCCAGTTCTCTACCCACTACATCACTTTACGAATGACACACCCCTCCATTCCTTTTCACCGCATTCAACGCATCGCTGTTTTAGGGTCCGGAGTCATGGGATCACGTATCGCATGTCACCTCGCTCAAACTGGATCCAGTGTCTTGCTTATGGATCTCCCCTCCGATTCGGGACCTCGCGACTCCATCGCTGCCGGACATCTGAAGGCAGCATTGAAGTCCAAGCCTTCTCCACTCTACAGCAAACGCTTTACAGACCGCATTGAAACCGGTAATTTCGATGATGATTTGCCACGCATCGCTGAATGCGATTGGATCATTGAGGTGATTGTCGAGCGATTGGACATCAAGCAACAGTTGTTTGAGCGGGTAGAGAAATTCCGAAAACCCGGTTCTCTTGTGACATCCAATACCTCAGGCATTCCCATTGCCCAATTGAGCGAAGGGCGGTCCGAAGATTTTCAAAAGCACTTCTGCGGGACGCACTTTTTCAATCCTCCGCGGTATTTGCCGTTACTCGAAATAATTCCTGGGCCCCTCACAGATCCGGATATCTTGCTCTTCTTTACGGGCTATGGTGAGCGTATTTTGGGAAAACAGGTCGTTCTCTGCAAGGACACACCGGCATTCATCGCCAACCGCGTCGGGGTATTTGCTATTCAAGCCTTATTCCATGCTGTTGAAGAAATGGGTCTGAGTGTTGAAGCTGTCGACAAACTGACGGGACCCGCAATGGGCAGACCTAAAAGCGCCACGTTCCGCACCTGTGATGTGGTAGGGCTCGACACCTTGATTCATGTTGCCAACGGCGTCGCCAGCAATTGTCCAGATGATGAGCGCAAAAATGTATTTGCCATTCCATCTTATGTGCAACACTTGGTGGACACTGGAGCGCTGGGAGCGAAGTCGGGAGCTGGTTTTTACAAAAAGACCGTCGGTGCCGATGGGAAAAAGGAAATCCTGGTTTTGGATTTAAAAACCTTGGAGTACCGCTCTCAAATCAAACCCAAATACGCCACGCTCGAAGCGGCGAAGAAAGTTGACGCGTTACCCGAGCGCACTAAGTTGCTCTTTGAAGGCACGGACGTAGCCGGAGAGTTTTACCGACGGATTTTTTCTGATGTCTTTGCATATGTGTCCAATCGGGTGCCGGAAATTTCCAACGACCCCTATCGAATCGACGATGCGCTGCGCGCAGGTTTCGGATGGGAGCTCGGAGCCTTTGAAAGCTGGGACGCCATTGGAGTCGAAAACGGACTCCAATGCATCCGCGATCGTGGATTGGATGTTGCGCCGTGGATTCAGGAAATGCTCGATGCCGGACACACCACTTTCTACCGCAACCGCGATGGAATCCGGGAGTGTTGGAATCCCGCAACGAAAGCCTACGAGCCACT
>CAWVYB010000251.1:0-2554 GCA_963934215.1 uncultured Flavobacteriales bacterium
GATGGGGCATTCAGACCCTGCATCTTACCACAAGTACTCGATGTATCCGCTTTTCGGCAGAAGGGCTGTATTTTAGGGCCAGCAAGAAAACATGAAATCGTTAGTCTGGACAATTTTGGTAGCTGCCTTCGGGGCCATGTTCTTTATGAGCGGGGCTCAGAGGCCTGATCGTTTGCATGAAGAGGGGAACCCCTATCATTCTGCGACCTTTCGTTCGGCTTATGGAGGTCTACCTGACACGGTCAATAGCTTGTTTACAGGCAGCGGTAAGTGTGCAGGGTGTCACGCTACCGACGCGAATCATTATGCGAGCATCGTCGGTCAAACGTACCCCGCAGTCCCCATGCCTGATGGTTGGAATGTCAATGTTACGGACGATTGGCGCAGTACGTTGATGGCCAACTCTGCGAAAGATCCTTTTTGGCAAGCCAAAGTGAGCCAGGAGGTGGCAATCAACCCTTCGCACCAATTGGAACTTGAAGACAAGTGTACATCTTGTCACGCGCCATTGGGTCATTTTGCAGCGCATCATGACGGCCAAGAATTCTATTCTATGGCTGAGTTATTAATGGACAGTTTGGCGCTCGATGGGGTGTCGTGCAACGCCTGCCATCAGCAATCGGATGAAAACATTGGCAATCAATTTAGCGGAATGCTCAATTTTGTTGAAGACACCTTGTATGGTCCTTATGGCGGAAGTAAATCTGAACCTATTCTCTATGGTTTGCCGATGACGACCTATGTCGGCTATGAACCTCTTTATGGTCAGCATAGTGTGGAAAGTGAAGTGTGTGCAGGATGTCATTCGCTCATTACACAGACGGCTGATTTAACAGGGGAGGCGACCGGGCAGGATTACATAGAGCAAGCCACCTACCATGAATGGCTCAATAGCATTTATGAGCCAGATTTCGTTGACGGTGAGTCGAATGATTTGCAACAAGAGTGTCAAGGATGTCACATGCCGCAGATTGATGATCCGGTCATCATTTCAAGTGGTTATGCTTTTCTGGAGCCACGGAGTCCTTTTGGTCTGCATTACCTCGTTGGTGCGAATACTTCGATGTTGCGTTTGATGCGTGATCACATTGATGAGCTGGGTCTCACAGCGTCAGAGGCGCAGTTTGATTCGACGTTAAATCGAACGCTGGAGATGCTACAACAACAAAGTGTCGAAATGACCTTTGACCAGGCACAGTTGGATCCGGCATCAGGTGAGGCTAACATCTTTGTGAGGCTGGAAAACAAAGCGGGACATAAGTTCCCTTCGGGATATCCGGCACGACGGGTTTGGCTGGAGTTGGAAGTAACAGATGGGCAGGGAGGTATCCTCTGGCAATCCGGCCAATTGGCTGAAGATGGCATGAACATCGTTGGTGCAGATGACGGTGGGATCGAGAGCTTTCAGCCACACCATGATGTGATTACGGACGCGTCCCAAGTTCAGATCTATGAATTTGTAATCGCAGATGTAACCGGAACGCCGACCAACTCGTTGGAACGTGCTGCCATTACGCTAAAGGACAACCGTTTGCCACCCCTCGGGTTTCGAACGGACCATCCCGCATACGATACGACGCTCGTCGTCGGTGCGAATGTTGAATGGGATATGGCTTCGGGAGACTTCAATCGCTCGGAGTCCGGTGAAGAAGGAACCGGTGCCGATGTGGTGCATTATGCATTGGATGTTCCAGCGCTGAATGGATGCGAAGATTGCAACGTCACAGCAAGACTGTGGTACCAAGCGATGCCACCGCGTTGGGTGGCACCGATGTTTGAAGTTGAAACGGATATCATTGCGGAGTTTGAGTCCATGTATTGGGATTACGCGGCTCCTGAGTTGGTTGTAGAGATGTCCACGTCGTTGGTTACAACATCAGTAGATCCGTTGATGGCATCTTCTTGGAAGGTGTATCCAAATCCGTCAGATGATGGCCGTGTCTTTGTTGAATTCCCGCAGGGGTTCAATGGGACGGTCTATGAAGTATTCAATGCAGGAGGGCAGCGTGTGTCTGCGGGACCTATTGTCCGCGGCGCAATGGCCTGGTCATTTGATTTGCCTGCTGCTACGGGTGTCTACGTGGTACATTTTCACGGAGAGGAAGGCGATCAGTCGACTCACCGGATTTTGCGGAGGTGACGCCTGGGAAGGTTGAGAATACGTTTACAGATGCTGGTTGGCCAAGTTAGCCAGCTCGGATCGTTCCCCTTTCTCCAGAGTGACATGACAGTACAAGTCCTTGCCACGCAACCGATCAATCACATAACTCAAGCCATTGGATTGCTCGTCTAAGTAAGGCGTATCAATCTGTCGCACATCTCCTGTGAGGATGATTTTACAATTCTCACCAGCCCGCGTAATGATTGTTTTCACCTCATGCGGAGTTAGATTTTGCGCCTCATCGATGATGAAGATGGCATTGCTGAGCGATCTCCCACGAATGTATGCTAAGGGGCAAATGGTGATCTTGTCCTGTTCTTTGAGTTCATCAATGATGCGATGTTTGCGCTCATTTTCTCCAAATTGAGATTGAATGAACTTGAGGTTGTCCCA
>CAWVYB010000252.1:0-2531 GCA_963934215.1 uncultured Flavobacteriales bacterium
CCCAGGCGCCCATCCTTGAACATCCAATACGTCCACAGGGCTCTGGATATTGGCTGAATGAACAACGCGTCCCTGCGTATCCGTGATGTCAAAAGTGGACCCCATGACGTCGTTGGACCAAATCAATTGCATCCAATCCGATGAAGGGTTGGGATAAGCACGGCACCATTCAGGCGCATCCAGCAGATCACTCAGTCCGACAGCACTTGTGCCCGGAGCAAACACTTCGTCACGCATGTTCTCCAAAACGGTGACGGCCTCGTTCGTGGTTGAGTGCTCGATCAAGCCATTGGCAACATTGAGCTGAATGAACAAATTTTCGTAGTTGGCGTGCAGGGAGATGGTCACGTTGCCATCCACCGCTGAAGCAGCGAGTTCATGAGATTGATTGAAGAAATTGTTGTCTCCGAGTGCGTGTACTTCGAATACGGCATTGAGAGTGGACCCGGCCAATCCTTCCAATGCCACAAAACGGTAGCCACTTGCCCAGCCCCAGTGCATGCTTGGATATTGGGGTGCCAATGGATGGCCTGAAGCATATGTCGCAGGGTCGAGGTGGTTGTGCTCTTCGTCCACACCCACGCTAAAATCAATGGCCTCCACATTGTTGATGTCCCAATCGCCCAAAGAATACATCGGCTCGTCATCGTCTACGTTGACCAAAAGATAGGTGTCGGTGAGTTCCGTAGTTTGACCTCCATCGTGTGTGATGACGAAATCGCTGAGATAGTATTCCAGCCGGTCAATTGCGAGGTTCGTTCCGAAAATGGAATGATTGGTTTCCAACTCCAATGCTTCACCGTTGATCAAATGCTGCAGTTGCAATTGAAGGGTGTTTTGAGCTTGGGCTCCATGCGTAAAAGCGAATGTGAGCAGGGATGCTGCGAATGCCAGAGAAAATGATTTCATTTCGATTCGTTTGAGTTCGTGTGGAAGTTAAGCAATGATGTCGCTGATTCAATGCCTGTTGCGAGTCCATGGTATAGACGGTCGAGTCTGTTCGGCCTTGAGGGAATGTGCCTTTGATCCTGTTGTCGCCGTCTTATCGAATTGCTCATTCCATTGTGTATCATAAGGCTCAGTCATTTTTCTAATCGGGATTGAGGTTGCGGTCGATTGTCAATGAAAGAAGCGCTTGACTTAGGAGGTATTGTATTTGAAAAATGGAACATCTCAAATCCCTTCAATGCTCTCCCAATGAACAATCAAAATACCGCCTCTTGCGTTCAGATGGCTTCGTTGGAGCTCAAGGTGTGGTTTTTTTTTCATACCTAACTTTCCGCATGTTTCACGCCCTTCTTCCGTCCATCCTGTTGGCCGTCATCATGGCCTTTGGATGCCATTTGGCCACTGAGGCAACTTCAGAATCAATTGTTCCAGTGCTGCAGGACTCCACGGTTTACCTGCAGGTAGCGGATTACCCGTTGGGGCCGATCGAGGATGCCGACGGCAACCTGTGGTTGGGTTCGGTGGGCAGTGGTGCCATGATGTGGGATGGAGAGGAGTTGCACTATTTCCATGCGGAGGATGGCCTGCTAGGCGACCGGGTAACGGGTTTGACGCTGGACGCTGCAGGCCAACTGTGGCTGGTTTCGGCGGAGGGAAATATGGGAGGAGGTTCTGCCCTCATGACCTGGGATGGTGAAACCCTAGCGCGGGCAAAGCATCCTGTTGGCTTTCCGATCAATCCGGTGGCCCCCTACTTCGACAACAGTGGAGATCTCTGGGTGCAATCGAAAGGCCGCTTTCACCGGGAGGTGAATGGGGTTTTCGAGCCCTTCCCGCTTCCCGAGCCCAACTTGCCCCGGACCAACACCACAGGCTACGAGCCGAAGAACATGCGCCAGGTGCGCAACGGCGACCATTGGTTTGCCACTTCCGATCAGGGGGCCTTCCGATGGGATGGCGAAGATTTTCATCAGCTCACCACTGCCGACGGTCTGCCCACCAACAACGTCTCCTTGCACTTGGAGGATCGGCAGGGAAACCTCTGGCTCAGCTGTTTCCACTGGCACTTGACCTCAGGTGAGCAACGCGGAGCCCTGTGCATGTGGGACGGCGAAAAGATCACCGCTTTTCCAGACGTCCCGGGCTTGACCGAAAATGAGGTTTACTCCGTCATGGAAGACCGGGATGGCAACATCTGGATGTGCGCCACCGGCCATGGCGTATACCGTTACGACGGCAACGACTTCCAGGCATTCACCCAAATCCAACCTGAAAATCCCGACTTCAGATTCGGGTGCAATTCCATCTACGAGGATCGAAAGGGCCGCCTGTGGTTCGGTTTTGCCGGCGGATTGTATCGGCTGGATGGAGACACGCTCGTGAACGTCACCCGCGGTGGACCTTGGGACTGACGAGGTCCTTAACGGTCAAAAGGATCGCCCAAGTGGATCACACTGAACCATCCGCGGAACGTGACAACGTCAACGTGACCCCATCATGGAGGTGGGGTTTTTGGTGTTGAAACCCCTTGCTGGGCGTGTGGAAATGACGGTGACAGTTTGTATCGGTTCACAGGAGAAAAA
>CAWVYB010000253.1:0-2380 GCA_963934215.1 uncultured Flavobacteriales bacterium
ATTTCCTTGGTTACATCCCGCTTGCTGATGTGATGGACATTCAAATGAAGGGGGCGTGGAGCACCACGGAAGAACTGACACTGGCGGTGGAACGCATGGAGCAAATCCCCGGAGTCGAAGAGGTTGTTTGGCAAAAAGAATTGCTTCAACAAATCGAGTCCACGCTGGACCGCTTGTTTTGGCCCTTGTTAGGTCTCGCACTTGTTTTCTTGCTCGCGGCGATTGCTTTGATCAACAACACCATCCGTCTGACCGTTTACGCTCGACGCTTTATCATCAAAACGATGCAGTTGGTTGGTGCGCACCCGCAATCCATTCGCAATCCATTCATTCGCCAAGGATTGCTCTACGGCGTCTTATCCGCAAGTCTCGCGTTTGCTTCCATCAATGGCTTGTTGTTTGCTGTCCAATGGCATAACGGTAGCCTTTCCTCCTTTTTTTCTCCGCTCAGCCTCTTGATCCTTTGGGGAATCTTGTTGGTTTTAGGGGGGGCGTTGGGCGGAATTTCAACGGCTGTCGCTGTGAATCGGTTCCTCCGCAAACGCTTGGATAGCTTGCACTAAATTTGACCCATGAGTGAGAAGAACACGACCGCGACATCTGCTGATGGATTTGCTTTTACACGAACCAATTATATCTGGTTGATTGCCGGTATGGCCATTCTCGTCATCGGGTATATCCTCATGTCGGGCGGCAAGTCTGAAGACCCCAATGTATTCAGTGAGGCAATCTTCAATTTTCGCAGGATCACACTCGCTCCGATTGTCGTTTTGACAGGCTATGGCACCATTTTCTACGCGATTCTGAAAGGACGATGACACATTGGGAAGCCGCCCTGCTCGGCATCATCCAGGGCCTAACAGAATTCCTTCCTGTAAGCAGCTCTGGGCACCTCGAGCTGGGGAAATCATTGTTTGGATTGAGTGATGTGGATTTGACCTTTAGCGTCTTGGTTCATGGAGCAACGGCTTGCAGTACGCTCGTTGTTTTCCGCAAGGACATTGCACAATTGATTGTAGGAGTGTTCAACGGAAAGGCTGAAAACGCTCAAAAATCCCGGGTGTACGTTGGTTGGTTGGCAGCCTCTGCTGTACCTGCCGCTGTGATCGCCTTTACCCTGCGCGATGTGCTCGAAGAGGCCTTCATCAACCAACCACAACGTGTAGGCTACATGCTCTGTGTGACGGCGCTGATCTTGTTTTTGTCTGAACGCATGCGGGCCTCGGAACGCCTTCTCAATTTACCGCGCTCTGTTGCCATCGGTCTAGCGCAGGCCATGGCCATCATCCCAGGAATCAGCCGGTCGGGGTCAACGATTGGAATGGCCATCGCTTTGGGCGTTTCTCGAGAAGAAGCCGCGCGATTCAGTTTCTTGATGGCTTTGCCTGTTATCCTCGGAGCCACACTTTTGGAAGTTCTTGATCTCATTCAAGAACCAGCCATTGCGGGAGGTTCCATGGAGTGGAGTGCATATTTACTCGGAGCTATCACCGCATTTATCAGCGGATGGTGGGCGTGTCGTTGGATGATTCGATGGGTGAAGAGTGCGCGTCTCAATGCCTTCGCCGTTTATTGCTTGATTGCAGGGGTCGTAACCATTGTGATCCTCTGAATTCCATCCTGTTACGATTCACTTCCTCTCCATGAGCCATTCCTATTCGATTTTATTCATCGCCCTCGTTGCCTTGACAACGGGGTGTTCTGAAGTTACGTTTCAAGAGTCGGTTCCTCTCAATCGCAAGTCCTTGAATGCCTTCCCAAAAGCATGGCACGGCGTCTGGACCGATACAGAGGGCGACTTGTATACCATCTCTGGAACCGGCTTTGAGTCGTCGGATAGTGAGACGGAGACGGTCCTATTGAGCCCTTCTGTTTTGCTCAAACGGTTTCAAGGGTATTTGGTCTTGAATCAACAACAAGACAATGAACGCTGGGAGGTCTTGCTAGCCAAGCGTAAAAAAGACCGCATCCTTCTCTTTCAATTCGATTCTTCCAACGAAGCTTCGGTTGCCGTTTGGGAGGCCGTTTTGGGTGCGTCCATGGAACAAGCGTCAGCCCCATCGGTGGATGTCAATCGCAAAACCTATGTGTTATCGCCCGAAAACAATTTTGCACTTCGGCAGCTGATTCTCAAAGGGGGCTTGACGGAAATTTCCACGTTGACACGTACCGCCGACTAAGTCTCAGCGCAGCGCACCAAAACCTTTAAGCGCGGTCGTTGGAAGCCACTACGTCCCAATTGATTTGCTGCATAAACGCAGCGACATAGTCTTTTCTACGGTTTTGATAGTTCAAGTAGTAGGCGTGTTCCCACACGTCAACTCCGAGCAAAGGCTGACCTAACTGTTCCACTATGTTGGTCATCAAGGGGTTGTCTTGA
>CAWVYB010000254.1:0-2351 GCA_963934215.1 uncultured Flavobacteriales bacterium
TGGGTGATCACCTTGTCTCCTTGAAACACGGCCACGGAACATGCCAGGCTGGCTGTTTCTATGGACAAGATGAGCGGTATGTCGGACATGATTCAGTTTTCTTCTTTTTTGGGAGCTGCTTCTGCGGCGTCCCCATCTTTTAAGGTGCGAGAGACCTGCTCATAGGGACCCGTAATCACAAAAACTCCGGTGTCCAATCCGGAATAGATGACAATATTTCGATTGTCTTGAATGCCTGTGGTTACTGGTGTCCAGACCGCATTTCCATCGCTCAAAAGAAAAACACCGAGAATGCTTTCTCCCGCGTCATCGTCGTTCTCCCGGGTGGTGACGGCTTGAATGGGAACGGAAGTGGCTTGGTTCTCTTGACGGGTCAACACATCAACTTTGGCACTCATTCCCGGACGAAAAGGAGAGATCATGCTCGAGTCTTCGGCCAGTAAGTGAGCGTAGCTATCGTGAAGAAGGCGGACTTTCACCGAGAAATTGGTTACCTGATCCATCGAGAATCCATTCAGTCCCGCATTGAGGGCCGTATTCCCAATTTCAGTTACCACTCCGGTGAAGACATCATTGAGATAGGCATCCACTTCAATTTCTGCCATGTCACCAAGTCCGACACGAACAATATCACTTTCGTTGACTTCGACATTGACTTCCATGGTGGACAAGTCCGACACTTTCATGACGACTTCGCCGGCAGTGAACCCATTGCCTTGAACGCTTTCGCCAATCTCTTTGACCAATGCGGTCACTGTTCCTGATTGCGGTGCTGTTAGCGTGGTTCGGGACAAGTTGTCGCGGGCCTCTTGGACAGAGGCAGAAGCACTTGAAATAGCAAATTCAGCACTACGAATAGACTCTTGCGCTGATTTTTGCGTCGCATCGGCTGTGCGAAAATTCGCTTCAGCAGTGTCATACTCGGCTTGTGAAATGACGCCATTGGCATGAAGTTGTTGTGTGCGTTCCCAGCTCCGCGACGCCGCAAAAAATTGGGCCTCTGCCTGATTCGCTTGCGCTCGGGATGAAGCCAAATTGGAACGAGCAGAATTCAAAGCGGCTTCTGCGCGATTCAATGCCGCTTCGTACAAATCGGGATTGATTTGAACCAATAAATCACCCGAATTCACGGCGAACCCTTCCTTCACAGGAAGCGCGGTGATTTGTCCACTGACTTGTGCGGTAATGTTGACTTCGACTTCGGGTTGAATTTTCCCAGAAGCCGATACGCGTTCGACAATGTCTCTGAGTTGGACGGGTTCCAAATCAACTTGCGGTAAATCGGATTTTCCGCCGAAAAATTTCGCTGCAATGAGCATTACAACGAGTGTGATGCCCAGAATAATCCAAAACTTCTTCGTGAATTTCATGGTGTGTGGCTTATCGGAATGTCATGGCCCGTCCCATGTAGAAATCGAGTATCCTACTTTTGAATGCGAGGTCGTATTTTGCTCGTAGGGTGTTGACCCGAGCGTTGTCGAGCAAAGAGCGTGCATCGGCATAATCCACAGCCGTGGACGCACCGGCTTCATACCGTTTTTCGGAATTGGAAAAGGCTCTTTCTGCGGCGACTAAAGCGGCTTCTTGCGCTACCGCACTTTGACTCGCGGCTCTAGCGTCCGCCCAGGCGGATTCCACGTTGACTGTGAGCGTCTGTCGTGTCTGTTCCAGCTGGTATTCTGCACTGAGTACATTGACCTGTGCCTGCTCACGTCCTGATTTTACACTGAAATTATTGAATAAGGGGATACTCATGGAGAAGAACAAATTCTGGTTGAAATTGCGCTCAATTTGATCTGAAAAGGGGGTTGTAATGAAGCTGTAGATCTCTTGTTGTGCAATGATGGGATAAAGGATGTCATCGACAACGAGATTTCCCAATGTGACATCTTCAAATGTTGGAACGCCATCAATGGACCGGGCGGCTCCGGAGTATCCAGAGCCGAAATTGTAGCTTGCAAAAACACGTGGAAGAGCGCTAGACCGAGCGAGTTGTAACGCGATGTCTGCATCCTCTACGCTGAGGTCGGCTTGGCGAATTTCTGGAAACGAACTCAGCGCATGGGCAACCGCTGCTTTGGGAGATTTTGGGAGATTGTTTCGTTCCAAATCGCTGTCGGAAGGTCGGACGACGGCGAAGGTGGGTGCTTCGGATGCAGGAAGCTGAAGCAATTGCACCAAATTGAGTTTGGCTAACCCTAGAGCATTTCCGGTGCTCACGATGGTGGCCTCATCCGCAGCGAGTTGGGCTTGGACATCATACAAGTCGGCCTCTGCTGCTGCGCCGGCATTGACCAGTTGAGTCATACGATTCACTTGGCGTCCGGTTGCTGTCCGGTTGATTTCTGCTA
>CAWVYB010000255.1:0-2333 GCA_963934215.1 uncultured Flavobacteriales bacterium
CACAGTGGCGGATTGCAAGGAAATCGATCTTGGAAAACGAAATACAAGCGTTGAGGCGCACCGTGCTGCTCCGCGCACTAAATTTGGCACTCATCATCCATCAAGACCTCTTTTTTCGCATTCCATGAGTGATTTCCTTCAGCACGAATGTGGCATCGCAATGATGCGGCTTAAGAAGCCTTTGCAGCATTACATTGACAAGTATGGCACCGCATTTTACGGTCTCAATAAGATGTACCTGCTTATGGAAAAGCAGCACAACCGGGGTCAGGATGGTGCTGGCTTAGCAAATATCAAGTTGGATGTCCCCGCTGGAAGCCGCTATATCTCGCGGGTCCGTTCCGTAGACTCCCGCCCTATTCATGATGTGTTTTCGCGCATCATGCCTCGATTTGAGGGCTTGACCACCGAACAACTCCAAGACGCTGACTTCCTGCAACGCGAGTTTGCCTTTACGGGAGAATTGTTTTTAGCGCATCTGCGATACGGCACCTATGGAAAGAATGAAGTGGAGAATTGCCACCCTTTTCTTCGTCAAAACAACTGGAGAACACGAAACTTGGTGGTAGCCGGCAACTTTAACATGACCAACACAGATGAGCTTTTCCAAAAACTTGTCGCGTTGGGACAACACCCGAAGGAGGAGGCAGATACGGTTACCATTTTGGAGCGCATTGGTCACTTCCTCGATGAGGAAAATCAACAGCTTTTTGACAAGCTAAAAAAGGACGGTATTGACGATCACCGTGAAATCAGCGCACACATTGGCGAGTCGCTGGATGTTCAGAAAATACTCAAACACGCTGCCAATTCATTGGATGGCGGGTATGTCATGTGCGGTCTCATTGGACATGGCGATGCCTTTGTTATGCGCGACCCCAATGGAATTCGACCTGCGTTCTGGTTTGAAGATGATGAGATTGTCGTGGTGGCCAGTGAGCGCCCTGTCATCCAAACAGCTTTCAACTTGTCAGCAGATCAGATCCAAGAGGTCTCCCCTGGACATGCATTGATTATCAAGCGAGACGGTTCTGTTTCCATGCCGCAGGTGAAACAACCGGGCGAGCAGAAATCGTGCAGTTTTGAGCGGATTTATTTCAGCCGAGGAAACGACGCGTCCATTTACAATGAGCGCAAGGCTTTGGGACGGTATTTGGTCCCGAAGATTTTGGAGGCTGTAGAACACGATCTAGAACATACCGTAACCAGTTTCATTCCAAACACCGCTGAAGCTTCATTCTATGGCCTCATCAAGGGAATGGAGGACTACCTCAACCAAGCCAAGATTGCGCGCATCATTGGGTTGGGTTCAAATCCGAATCCTGGAGAAATCCAAGACATCCTGAGTGAACGCATGCGCATCGAAAAGGTCGCCATCAAGGATGCGAAGTTGCGCACGTTCATAACAGAGGATGCCAACCGCGATGACTTGGTGGCGCACGTTTATGACATCGCTTATGGCACTGTTGAAGCGGGAGTTGATAATTTGGTTGTGATTGATGACAGCATCGTTCGTGGCACCACGCTTAAAAAATCCATTCTGCGGATCTTGGACCGCTTGGGACCAAAACGCATCGTCGTCGCATCCAGCGCTCCGCAAATTCGATACCCCGATTGCTATGGCATTGATATGGCCCGGATGGGCGACTTCATTGCTTTCCAAGCAGCCGTCAGCCTGATTAAGAAGCGCGGATTGGAGCACATTCTAACCGAAACCCTTGCCGCGTGCAAAGCACAGGTTGAATTACCGAAAGAGGACAACGTCAACCAGGTCAAAGCGGTTTACGACCCCTTCACTGCCGAAGAAATCAGTGAAGAAATTTCATTGCTGCTGACACCTGTAGGAATGAATGCGGAAGTCAAAATCGTGTATCAGAGTATTGAAGGACTCCATGCGTCTTGCCCTGATCACACCGGTGATTGGTACTTCACCGGAGACTTTCCGACACCCGGTGGTCACAAAGTCGTAAACCGGGCGTTTGTGTATTACATGGAAGGCCGGAGCGAACGGGCCTACTAACTCAATGCGCGATCACCAGGCGTTGTGCTTGTTCTGTGCGGCTTGAGCGCACGAGATAAACACCTTCTGCGAGTCCGCTGACATCCATATTCAAAGATGGTTGGCCAAAAGTGAATTGACTTTGCATCACGACCTTGCCGTCCATCGACACCACTTCAATGGTTTCTGAAGACAATCCAGTGCTTCGAAAAAAGGTAACGGCGTCTGAAGCAGGGTTGGGCATCATGCCCCATGTCGGCAATGAAGTAACCTCTTCTATTCCGAGCACATAGCTATCCATCCATATGCTGTAGTCATAAGAATTCGAGACAGG
>CAWVYB010000256.1:0-2272 GCA_963934215.1 uncultured Flavobacteriales bacterium
TCCCCTTCGTAATCACCGTTGCAGTTTCCATCACAGTCCATAAAGGGTCCAGGATAGATACACATCGAAGGCAGATCCACGTCGGCTTCCGGTGTATAGTTACAAGCCAGTTCGTCAAAACAACCGGCATACAAGCAATTTCCGTCTTCATCCGTTGCTTCACCGTTGTAGTTATCGGCTGTTGAATCCATGCATCCTGAGATTTCCTCGCCGTCACAAACGTCATCACCATCTACATCCGCCAAACAAATCCCATCGCAGTTGCGGAATTCAGAATCGTAATAACAGGTGCCATCATCGTCTGTAGCTTCGATGTCATAGTTGCAAGCATCCGAATCAGTACAGCCCACACCAAATGTTGGGAAGGCCAAGTTCAAATCAGTCGCATAATGCGTCGTCTGCTCAGAATCTCTGAATTGCAAGTTGCACTTGACGGATACCACGCCATTTGTTGTGAATTGTCCTAACAACATCTTTCCATCAGTCGGATATGAATATACACTGCCCGTTTCTCCTGGGATGTAATACAAGCTGGCACCAACCGTGGTGTTCACCAGAACATTCGATCCGAGATCCTCAAAATCTGTGAAGAACGCCTCAAGCCCAATGGTTTGTAATTCAATCGGTGCACCGGGAGCTCCACCCAAAGCCAACCAACTATCGAACTCCAATTCTGGGAAAGACGTGTAATACAACGGGTTGATTGAATGGGCCAACAAGGCTCCATTCGGATCTTGATGGAAGGGCTCCGTTGAAGAGATGCTCCAATTGTCATCCGAGGTGCCATAACACGCTGTCACCTGGATAGTTTCACTCGGGTTAAAATTCGCAAACAGGCGATAAGTTGATAAGCCCTCGATTAAATCGTGGCCCACAAGCTCATATGTCAAACCAGTAAAGAGGCCATCCTCCCAAAGGCAAGATCCATCATCATCCGATGCTCCTTCATTGTAGTTAATCGCAGACGTCGAAGTACATCCAGCCACTTCACTCGCATTACAAATACCGTCGCCATCAAAATCACTGATGCAATCACCATCGCAATCTTGACCAAATTCTGCATACGTACAAGACGTGTCATCATCTGTCGCTGCGCTGTTAAAATTGCAAGCCAATGGATCCTGACAGCCTGGGATTTCAGAAGAATCACAGATACCATCCCCGTCTGAATCATCTGAACAAATGCCATCACAATCATAGCCGCTCTCTGGCGTATTGCCATCACAGTCACACGTGCCTAAAGCAATTCCTTCGCCACCGCAAACGCCGCACTCGTCTAAAGAGGCACAGGTGCCATCGTCATCAGTAGCATCAATGCTGTAGTTGCAGGCTTCTGATTCAGTGCAGCCAGAAATTTCTAAGGCATCACAGACTCCATCTCCGTCCGAATCAAGCAAACAAACTTCATCACAATCGTAGCCTTCTGTCTGCATGGTGCCTTCGCAGTCACACGTACCCTCTACAATGCCTGCACCACCACAAACACCACATTCATCGATAAACAAACAACTCGCATCATCTGTATTCGCTTCAGCATTGAAATTGCATGCCGTAGCATCCGTACATCCAACTACTTCAGGCACGTAATCAGCTGAAGTGAATATCAACCCTGTGCTATTGGTTGATTCGCCCAATTCATTGCGCCACTGCATGTTCCAGTTGCCATCAATGAAGCCTTCTTCAATTCCATCTTCAACGGTCAATTGCGCTAACAATACCTTGCCGTCTTCTCCTGCTATTGCGCTGGGGTTTGAACCGGGAGTCACATACCAACTTCCGCCAGTTTGACCATCAATCGTAAATCCATTTCCAGCATTGAAAGCAGCGAAAGCGTCGGACATACCAACGGAACTCACGGGACCATCTTCGGTCGTTTCCGAACCAATAGTGAGCCAGCTATCATAATTTAATGTTGGGTCTAAATCGAAAAAGAAATCTTGAATACCAGAACCCAAATCAGATCCTTCAGGATGCTGATAAAATCCGGTACTGACTTCCAGTTCTAAGCTCACTGGATTCAATTCGCTAGAGCCTACTGAATAAACCGCGACGCACTCGTCACCTGCATTTTCAAACTGAGCATACACTCGGTAGGTTACTCCAAATTCAGAAACGACATGTTCATCCACTGTGATGAAAGGGAATTCAGGAATGAAGCATGAACCATCGTCCCATGTTGCCGCAGGATTATAATTCAATGCATTCGATGACATGCAACCTTCGACATCATCCGCATCACACGTTCCGTTGTTGTTGTCATCAGCTAAACAAG
>CAWVYB010000257.1:0-2256 GCA_963934215.1 uncultured Flavobacteriales bacterium
GATCTTTCAAAACAAATCAAGGATTTGCAGAAGGACTGGAGTCTAAGACCTATGCATATTACCTGAAAGGTCGAAAGACCCTGGGAAATCACAACCTGAGTATTACCACCTTTGGAGCGCCTCAACGCCATGGTCAGCGTGCGTATCAAATGCAAGTATTCGAATACGACAAGGATTTGGCAGCCCAACTCACAGATGAGGCTGGGCAACAGGAACTGCAGGATATTTACAACTCCAACTACAGCAACAATGCGTCCACGGGAGAAGTTGACACAACGTACAATACCATCGTCGATGGAGGACGAGGATTCAATGAATTCTTAATCAATTATCAAGAGGTATACTACAATTTTAATGAGACCACGGGACAAGTTGACACGACATACGGAGCAAATCGGAGGTACAATCCACGCCAAAACTCCTACTTCAAGCCCATTGTCACGCTCCGAGACGTTTGGAGTTTATCGGACCGATCTTCACTGACCACTACCGCATACGCCAGCTTTGGCAGCGGCGGTGGAGAGGCTTTGCTTAGCACATCGGGGGCATCGCGGCGCGACGACTACACCATGGACATCCAAGGGATTTGGGATGCTCACCAATTGTTTGAATTCGCGCCTAACGGTCTCAACGTCGATGAAAACGGAGAAAGGAAGGGCTCAAACTTCATTCGAATTTCACACAATGATCACCGTTGGTTTGGCGCATTGTCAAACTTCAAGTCATCATTGAACGAGAACCTCAACTTCAGCGCTGGGATTGATGCAAGGCATTACACAGGAAGTCACTACAGAACCATCGGTGATCTGTTTGGCGCCGATTACTATGATGCCCCGAACGATCGCCGAGATCAAAATTCAGACTTTGATGAGCCGTTGCGCCAGGGAGATAAATATTTCTACTACGATGACGGTCAAGTAGCTTGGGGCGGATCTTACCTCCAATTGGAGTTGGAAAAGTACAATTTTTCTGCCTTCGTAAACGTGTCCGGAGCACAGAGCTGGTATCGCGCAATCGACTACTTCAGGCCGAACACAGTGAGCCTGAATGACACCACCTACGAGGTACGTTCGACCAATGAATACAGAGTGCTGGGCGACACGGAGTGGTTGATGGACACCACTTTCCTTAGGGCAGATAATCCAGACTTGGAAAACTACACGACGCCATGGCAGCGACTTTCCAGCGGAACGATCAAGGCGGGCGGAAATTATAATTTCAACGAATGGTTGAATGCATACACGAACCTTGGCTATTTGAATCGCGCACCTCTTTTCAACTCTGTTTTTGACCTCGACAACAACATCATCGAAGGCTTCGAAAACCAATATGTTAAGGCCATTGAAATCGGCGTGAAGTATGCGCGTGGGAATTTTGCTTCGAACATCAACGCGTACCGCACAGGTTGGGAAAACAAGGCTGTCAATCGCTTCTACGGAGTCGCGGGACTGTGGGATGACCCCACCCTATCGGTTTACGCCGATACCAGCACGGTGGCGGGCAGAGACGCTTTGATTGCCCTTACGGAAGGTACAGGAGATGCGAGCGAATGGGGAGAAATCGGGGCTGCTGTTATCGAAGATGCAGACCGCTCCCTGGGATACAACTTACTCAACGCAGATGCCGTTCACTCAGGATTGGAATGGGATTTTGCCTATGACATCACTTCGAAATTTGATGTCCAAGGTGTGGTCTCTGCCGGCAATTGGCGATGGACAAGTAACGAGCGGGTGGACCTCGTCAACCAAACAACCAACACATTCGTCACGCGCATCTCAGATGGTAGCATTGCCGACACCTTGGTGAACTTGAATGGCGTGAAGGTGGGAAATGCCGCACAGCGCCAAGTGTCTTTGGCATTTAGTTACCGACCGACACCCGGAACCTATATTTCCATTAGGAACACATTTTTTTGGCAACACTATGCCAACTTCTCTCCCGGAGATGTAATCACCCAAGGCGAACCCAAAGATGTTTGGGTAACGCCGGGGTATTCGCTCTTAAACATCAATGCAGGGACATCGTTTGACATATCTCCCTTAGCAATGCTGCGTTTGCGTGTAAGTGTAACCAATGCATTGAATGCACTTTATGTATCGGACGCTAACAACAACTCCCAATACGCCAATAACCGGTATGGACCAGAGGGAGGCAGTGGATGGGCAGAAGTATTCATAGGCCCTCCGCGGATGATTCGATTGAGCGCAGTATTGGAATTAAAAGGACTTCAAAATAAAAATCCGAAGCAATGAATTT
>CAWVYB010000258.1:0-2248 GCA_963934215.1 uncultured Flavobacteriales bacterium
GGTGCTTTGGCCTACACGTTCAGTGATAGCTTTTGGTTCAGTGCCGTTGAAGGCGAAGTCTACGCTTTATCGTCCCTTTTCACAGCACTTGTGTTTTGGGCCATCCTGAAGTGGGAGAATGTAGCTGATGAACCAGGACACTTGCGTTGGTTGATCCTCATTGCCTATCTCATGGGGCTGTCGATCGGCGTTCACCTTTTGAATTTGCTGGCCATTCCGGCCATTGCGTTGGTGTATTATTTCCGAAAATATCCGTTCTCTTGGAAGGGCTTGGTCATAACGGGAATCATCGCTGTTGGCCTTCTCGCATTTATTCAAGAAGGCATTATCAAAGGCGCAGTGCATTTGGCGGGTAGGTTTGAGTTGTTCTTTGTGAACGACCTGGGTTTGGCCTTTAACAGCGGTGTGATGGCATACGCCGTGTTCCTCATTACGACGCTGACAGCGGCAATTTGGTGGACGCAGAAGAAGGGCTGGTGGGCGAGCAATGCATTTGTTTTGGGCATGACCATGGTATTGATTGGGTACTCCACTTTTGCGGTTATTGTCATTCGAAGTGCAGCCAATCCACCGATGGATGAAAACAATCCAGAAGATTTGTTTGCCTTGGTGTCCTATTTGAATCGAGAACAATATGGGGACCGTCCGCTCGCGACCGGTCAGTTCTGGGGCTCTCCGACCGACATGACGATGCCGTATTCCGACGGCCGCGCAACCTTTGTGAAGAGTTTTAGCGTGTACGAAAAACGAGGCCGTGACGTGCGTGTCAAGTCATTTCGTTCCGAATCAGGGGCCCTTTCATGGATGACTGAAAATGGCAGCGATCGTATGCGGATTGTCGAGGAATATGTTGACAGCGGAGAGAAAAAAGGAAGTAAACCCAATTTTGACTCCCGCTATACCATGCTCTTTCCGCGGATGTATTCCACGCAAGGAAATCACGTTCAAGCATACAAGAGTTGGAGCAATTACAAGGGGTACAACGAGATTAGTGCATTCAAGAGCCCGTTAGCGGAAGGACTAATGTCCCGCGATGGATTTGAACTGCACCTGGCGGCGGCATACTTAAAAGGGGGGATGACAAAGGCCGAATTGACCCGGGCGTTGAATGCATTATTCAAGCAATACGGACTGCGTTTTGAAGAGAACTTTGAGGTGGCATCTGCTACAGAAGTTTTGGTTCGAAACCCGGAGACCGGTCAGATGAATCGGGCGCCCCTGACGGACGACGCGATGGTTCAAACCTTGTCGAGCTACATTGTCAATGCACTGGAATCGGGGCTCAGTCGAGGGAAGGAATATGTTGCGGGGTTAGACAATCAGCGAAGTCAACTGGAATCACAGATAAGATCGGCTACACGACGTGCGAATCAAACCGGATCTTCAGAGGATGTCCAACTTGTACGTCAATTTGAAGGCGCTTTGGATCGGGTGATTGAGAAGCAAAAGCCTTCGCAATTGGAGAACCTCAGATTTTTCAAAGACTACCAAGTGGGGTGGATGTATTTCCGTTATTTCCTGTGGAATTATTCCGGTAAACAAAGTGATGTCCAAGGACACGGGGACTTTATGGAGGGCAATTGGCTGACTGGAATTGATGCCATTGATGAGGAGCGTCTTGGAAATAGGAGCGCACTTTCAGAGCAACGGGACAACAACAAGGCCCACAATCACTTCTTCTACCTGCCTCTTTTACTTGGCTTGCTCGGTTTTATTTTTCAAGCAGTTCGGGACCCTCGGCAATTCTTGGTCGTCGCTTTGTTATTTGTGATGACGGGGCTGGCCATTGTCGTATACCTCAATCAATACCCCTACCAACCACGTGAGCGTGACTATGCTTTCGTTGGCTCATTTTATGCCTTCGCAATGTGGATCGGGTTGGGTATTATGGCCCTCTTTGAAGCGTCTCGTAAGTTGGAGTTGAAGCAGTTGGGGCAAATTGCTGGAGCGGGGCTTGCAGCGGGTGTCATGCTGTTCGCGACGGAGTCTTTTTCTGGAGGGGGCCACGCTTTGAGTTATTCTGTGCTGTTTTTGAGCGCGGTTGGAGGAGGTCTTCTCGCTTTGGCTTGGGCGATGAACAAAGGGGCGTTGAATGAGGCATTGCGTGCTCAGATCTTGGTGGTCATGGGACTTCTGGTTCCTGCGCTAATGGCAAGTGAAGGATGGGACGACCACAGCCGGGCTCACCGGACTACCGGCGTGGATTTTGCGAAAAATTACATGGATTCATTGGCGCCCAACGCCATCC
>CAWVYB010000259.1:0-2230 GCA_963934215.1 uncultured Flavobacteriales bacterium
ATGGAGACGGTTTCGTTGGAGCCAATACCTGGGTGTATGTCTTGGGCCAGTACGATACGGCCGGGGAGATGGATGTTGACAGTTCTGGATGGGTCGATGTGCGTGATTTACTCGCATTCATTCCATTTGCTGGCGCGTCCTGTCCTGTTGAGTGGTACGACACTTCCACCGGTCACATCGAAGGACTTGTCCTTACTGAGTTCGCAGTGCATGAAACTGAACTCGCAGGCATGTCAGACAACATTCCAGCCGGATCCATTACGTATCGCCTTTACGCAGAGATGTCCCATGATGAAGATGTCATCTTAGCGGTTTACGGTGATGATGAAGACCCATTGACGATTTCATCGGATGGCACTTTTTACGGATTTGGAGGAGGCTTCGGTACGGTCGTTGTCGATGACTACAACGCCGTTTTCAGCGCTATTTTTCCAGCATATCCGTTCACCACCCTTTTGAGTTGTGGACGCCTTCCGGGGGAATACTCCGATGGATTGCTCACGAGTCACGTATCCCATTGGCAAGCGCTGCTTGAAGATTTGGATGTGAATGGGGACATGGTCTTATCTGATGCCACAGGGGGTGCATGGTTCAGCAACGGCTTGCAAATTCCCACACAACAAGATGGCTTGGTCTTTATCGGCCAATTCACCGTGGTCGATGGTTCGACGCTGGAAGGTACCCTCAACCTGTTGGCTAAGAGCGAACTGGAAGAAGGGCAAGGCATTGAATTCGCGGAGGGGTTGACCTTCTCTTCGGATGAGTTGGATGTTTTGGGATGTATGGATGCTGCCGCCACCAATTACAACCCGGCTGCGACCATCTCGTTTGGCGTGTGCTTCCTTCCGGGTGACTTCAATGAAGACGGCGCCTATACCGTTGCCGATTTGCTAACGCTCCTGGATTTGTTTGGCTGTGACAACTGTCCAAGCGGCGACCTCAACAACGACGGCATTGTTTCGGTTCAGGACATCTTGATTTGGCTCGGCTTCTTTTGATTCCACCTAAGATCCTTTGCGGTTTAAGTATTGCTGATTTCGGAGAGGTATTGACTCTGCGGGTGTGGAACTGAGTTTCTTCTGGTCGTAAATTCTATGCAGGGTCACTGACGCCTTCAATTCAAATCGTTGAGAGCAACTTCTTAACCTATGTGAACTCAGAGTGAGCGTATTGATTGTTATTTGCAAGAAATACATACGCATGAATAAGAAAATCACAAATGCCGTGGTTATTGGGCTTCACGCTTTTTTATCCCTGGCTTTTCTGGGGTTCGGCTTGCTGAAAGTGTTTACGCCGTTTGCTGAGCTGCAAGCCAGCCCTGGAATGGAGTGGACGAGCGATTACTCAGCCATGGGTGTGCAAGCCATCGGATCGGTGGAGTTATTGTTGGCATTGGCTCTTTTATTGTCGCTTTTCCTCTCTTCATTTAAAAAATACGCCACGGTGTTTGCGGGAGGCCTCGCTGTTGTGATGCTCGGAGCTGCTATTGTACACCTGAATAGAGGAGAGCAAATCATCCCGAACGCGGTTTTCTTTGTTTTCGCTGGCATTGTGGCTTGGGCTCGAAAGAGCCGTCTTCAATCTCACTAGTCTTTGTTAAATAGTTGTATACAGTTTTAGGGTGGTTGATTTTCACCTCATGAAATTTATCGAATTAAAAGCAGCGACACTGTTAGCGTTTTTGTTTTTGAGCACTGCCGTCTGCGGTCAAAACCAACAGGCCCTAAAGGTGGATGCCTTGGGCTGGGTTTTTCAAGAATACGGACTCGCGTATGAGCGGTGCATTTCCAAAGCGCTGAGTGTGCAGGTCGGCGGCGGTTTCCATGCGGGCAACCAGACCATGGAGGCCATTCCAAACGATTTGTTCCTTCCTGAATTCGCAATTCAGGAATCCACGCTCAGTGGATTTTTCAGCATCGTTGAAATGCGCTGGTATGTTCAAGGCCAAGCAGGAAAGGGACTCTATGTGGCAGCTGCTGGACAGCGGTCGAATCGGGAGTATGTGGCTGCTGACGGAGCGCTGCTGTTGACCAAGAAATCAGTGGGTGCCTCAGCGATCCTCGGGTTTCAAGCGGTCAAGGGCAAGCTGCTCTTGGATGTTTTTGCCGGCACGAAAACCATGAACGACAACCGTGAAGGCGAATACCGGGAGTCGTACGCCTTGTTTCCTCATTCGGGTTGGCAACTGCGCTGCGGATTGAACATTGGCTTGTGGCGTTGATGCGCTAGG
>CAWVYB010000260.1:0-2230 GCA_963934215.1 uncultured Flavobacteriales bacterium
AAAAAGCCCCTCCAATAAGGAGAGGCTTTAATTTGTAGCGGGAGAGAGGGTTGAACTCTCGACCTCAGGATTATGAATCCTGCGCTCTAACCAACTGAGCTATCCCGCCAAGTCTTAGGCGGCGCAAATATAAGAATCTTAACAAAAAGCCGGCATTAGAACTGAATATTTTCATTCCCACTTTTACGCACCTAAAAAGACAATAATTGCGTACATTAGGAACTCAAGAGTTGAAGTGTAGAGATGGAAAAAGTTAAATTTCAGGTGGAATATCCTGTCAATAGCTCGAAAGGGGTATTGTTCAATATGTTCAGCACTCCCAGCGGATTGGCTGAGTGGTTTTGCGATGATGTGAATATCAAGAATGACGTTCACACATTCCTCTGGGATGGCAGCGAAGAAAGTGCCCGAATTGTCAGTAAGAAGCGAGAGGACTTTGTCAAATTTCGTTGGCTTGAAGACGAAGAGTCTGGAATAGCGAGTTTTTTCGAATTCCGCATCAAAATTGACGACTTAACTGGAGATACGGCGATTGTAATTACTGATTTTGCTGAAGAAGACGAAGTTGAAGATTCGAAAGAATTGTGGTCTGCTCAAGTGGATCGTTTGAAGCAAATTCTCGGAGCCTGATTAGTCGAGAGCCAGAACGTAAGGTCTCATAAGCGATATATATCGATCTGTTAAGACAACTTGCCCATCGATACGCCGTCCTTTCTCAATACTCATTGCATCACGTTTCGGCTCAATTGCGTTGTCATAAGACCATTCCGACAAGAAGCGAGTTGAAACATGCTCCGGTGACCCTTGAAGAGTCATTTCGCGCGCTAAGCTAAATCCTCGAAGTTGCGCCGCTTCAAACAACTCAACTCTCCTTTCTTCTGGCCACACTAGCATAAACCTACCCAATGGCCGCATGCATCGCTTTGCTGAATCAAACAAATCTGATATAGCAAGCGTGTCGTCATGTCGAGCCAAATTCCGCGCAGCATCTGGAGACTTCGGCTTCCCATGAAAAAATGGAGGATTGCTTACCACTACATCAAAACTGCACTGCCAGCGGGTTTCATTGGAAAACTCTTGAATGCTTTGGTGAATGCACTGGATTTGACCCATAAAGGGAGATTGTGCAACATTCTCATATCCTTGTCCAAACGCAATCCTTTCCAGCTCCACTGCGATCACACGGGCTCCTGGAGCTCGCTGCGCAATCATCAAGGTTACTATCGCCGAACCACTTCCAATATCTAGAACAGAAGTTGCTTCCTCAACATTACACCAAGCTCCCAAAATCATCGCATCCGTTCCAACCTTCATGGCGCAGCGATCATCGCGCACAGTGAATTGCTTAAATTGAACTTGCCGGTTTCCCGATTTTCCCATAATCAGTCTTCTACTTTGCGGCTTTGCCACGTATCGAAAGACGGGAAATCACCCGGTCTATCTGCATCGCCCTCTGTCAGAGCTTCACACGTTGCGGCATACGCCATCATATCTGCAGGCAATCGCTGATACAGTTCAGTTCCCTCAATTTTGTGTGCGAGCATGGCATCCGAAACTTCACCGATAGATTTCGCAGGGTTTCCAACGACTAAAGAGCGCTCACTCCACATTGACTTCGCTTTGACCATGGCCAAGGCACCGACTATTGAACCGGAGCCCAATTCAACGTCGTCAAGGATCACCGCATTCATTCCAACCATGCTTTGTTCGCCAATCGTAGCACCATGAATCATCGCTCCGTGGCCGATATGGGCACCTGTCTTTAAGTGCACGGTAGCTCCTGGAAACATGTGCAAGACGGCGTTTTCCTGAACATTGCAGCCAGATTCCAAAATAATACGGCCCCAATCTCCTCGCAACACAGCGCCTGACCCAATGTAACAATCAGGTCCTATCGTGACATGTCCAATGACCAAGGCCATCGGATGTACATAGCTCGAAGGATGTACCACAGGAATCATTTCACGGAAGGACTGAATCATGGGATGCTTTCTTTAAACGGCTGTGTTTTCAATGACCATGGCATAGCCTTGCCCCACACCTATGCATAATGTAGCAAGCGCATACCGCTTCCCCGAACGTTTGAGTTGATTCGCAGCGGTCAGCACCAAACGGGCCCCCGTCATTCCCAGTGGATGTCCCAAAGCAATGGCACCTCCCATCGGATTCAAGCGCTCATCGCGATCTGACAACCCCCAACTTCTTGTGCATGCCAACGCTTGTGCCGCAA
>CAWVYB010000261.1:0-2225 GCA_963934215.1 uncultured Flavobacteriales bacterium
GAAAAAGCAAACCTCAGCGTCGATGGCATCGGGTCTTCATTGAGGAGGATGTACGAGTATTTTGAAGTCAAGGAAACCAAGTACAAAAAAATGGCCTTACTGCACTCTGCTATGAAGATTTCAGCGGGTTAAAGGGGTGAACTGAATTGACTTGCCTGAGTTTATTGATTTACATGGTTTTGGGATTCTTTTTCGGGCGTTGTTTTCACCCTTTCGCGTGAAGCCTTTGTGGGTATTCACTTTCAAATTTGACAGGCGAAAAAGAAAATCCGATTTCCCGACGAAATGAAACACCTCCTACTCTTATTTACATTCCTAATCAGCTTGAACTCATTCGCACAAAGTTGGGAGCAGGCCTATGGCGTTGGCGTCGAAAATACGGGCCATTCACTGCAGCGGACTTCAGACGGAGGCTTCATCCTTCTCGGATACACGTATACAGGAGGCAATGCCAGTGCAGATGTACTGCTCATCAAGACCGATGAATACGGGATGGAAGAATGGAGTCAAACCTATGATGACTTTCTCAACAACAGCTCGTACGACAACACGGATGACAAGGGGTATTTCGTTAAGGAAACGTCAGATGGAGGATTCATTGTTGCAGGCGTTACCAACGAAGAGGGTGAGAACAGTGAAGACGGTGGCTTGGATATCCTCTTACTCAAAACCGGGCCAAGTGGAGAGACTGAATGGGCCAAGGTGTATGGTTACCCCAACAATGATGTAGCGTGGGCTGTATGCCAAACGTCGGATGGGGGGTATGCGGTCGCAGGTTACACCGTAACAAGTCCGTGGGATATCGAGGGGCATTTCAAAGAAGTATACCTCTTCAAAACCGATGCAAACGGGGTCGAGGAATGGTCACAAACCTTCGGAACCGAAGAAATGACAGCAATCGGTTACGCGTTGGATCAAACTGATGATGGTGGATTTATTATTGGAGGCCGGATTGGTCCAGGGAGGAAAATCCAAAACAACACGAGTTCTGATGCCTACCTCATCAAAACCGATGCAAGTGGCGCAGAGCTTTGGAGCCAAACGTATGGAGGGGATTATTTCGACACGGGATATTCGGTGCAACAAACGGTAGACGGGGGATACATCTTATCGGGATTCACGAGCGAATCAAATGAAAACCTGACCGATCGCGATATGTACTTGGTCAAAACGGACGGTATTGGTACCGAGGAATGGAGCCAAACCTACGGCGATGCTGACACCCGAGAAATGGGATATTCTGTTCAACAGACCATGGATGGGGGCTATATCATTGGAGGCACCCTAGACCATTGGCCACCGAGCCTCGGCGACAGCGATATGATTCTGGTCAAAACAACGGAAGCCGGCTCCGAAGAATGGACTCAAACCTTCGAAAGTGAGGAAGGATCAGAGGATTCAGGCTATGATGTGCTCGAAACAGCAGACGAATGCTACGTCCTGATCGGAACGACTTCCAATGAAGTCGGGTCGGATGCTTACGTGATCAAAACCTGTGAGGACGGCACCCAATCTATGTCGTTTCTCTCCCCGCATTCAAGCGAGAGAAAGCTGGAGAAGGTCGTCGATCTCATGGGGCGAGAAGTGAACCCAATGCCGAATCAAATCCTAATCTACATCTACACGGACGGTTCGGTCGAGCAGAAGTTCATTTGGGATTAATCGAACGAATTCACCTCCTGTGTGGTGTTTTCACCCCTACACGTGAATCATTATGGCATACTTTGGAACGTTCTTTATCAAAAAGAAACCCATCATGAAGAAATTAACCGCACTCCTTGCACTGGTATTGGGGCTGACTCAATTTGCAAGTGCTCAAGTCACAACAGTCGATTGTGACATGATGAACCTAGTCGTGAATGTATCTGACACGGGATTGGTGAAGTTGTACCACCCGGGGCATTATTTAACGCATCCGCAAAGCGAAAACGTCATCGAATGGGAGGTGACTGATGCAGCTGGTAATGTGATTGCGCAAGAGACGTTAATCGATGACAGTGGCTTTCTATTCGATTTCAACACGCCTCTCACGGAAATAATGAACGTATCTGCGCATCTCACCAACGATTCGGCTATACACAATGGCTTTCCTGTAAACTGCCTCATCGAAGATCAATTGTTCTGGGAGGTCACCGAAACCCTTCCCGGCTATATCAGCGGAAGATGGGAATTCCTTCACGGAAATGTAGGTGTTGACCAGAACGAAGTTTCTGGCATTTTCGACG
>CAWVYB010000262.1:0-2218 GCA_963934215.1 uncultured Flavobacteriales bacterium
TGGTGGTTTGTCCTGACGAGAATGTCAACATGACGGTCAACGGCGTCGTGATGCAACCCACCTCAACGGACTATTCCTACGTTTGGATTTTTGACGACGGAACAGGGGAGGTCATGGGCAATGGTGCCGGCCTTGAGAGCTCTGGTGATGGGACGTATACCGTCGAAATGGCCACGGTGCCCTCGTGTTATGCAGCCTTCGGCTCGTTTGTCGTGTACACCGAAGAATGCGCCTTGACCATCCCCAATGTCATCACACCAGCCAATGGAGATGCCATCAACAATGCATTCCTCGTTGATGGCTTGGAAAATTGGCCAGGAAGTAGCGTCCGTATTTTTAACCGTTGGGGCAACTTGATTTACTCCTCCCAAGATTTTGGTTCCACAGCAGGGTGGGACCCCAAAGCGGAGGAAGCCAGCGAAGGTACCTACTGGTATGAGTTGCGCATCAAACGAGGTGACGAACCCATTTCCATCGTTCAAGAGTCAGGAGAAATACAGTATCCCGCAGACGGAAATCCTGAATTGGTGATTCTCGGATCGTTCGCGTTGTTTCGTTAAGTCGCCCGGGATAAATTACCGAATGGCCAATGTCGCTGGGACACTGGTTCCGTATTGAACCAAGTAATGTCCACGAGCCAATCCGCTAACATCGATCGAAGCGCGTAGGGTCTGAATTTGCTCCCGAAGAACGAGTCGTCCCATCGCATCACGCAACTCCATCCATTCTCCGATCGAAGCATTTTCGGTGAGCTCAACCGTGAAGGAAGTGGAAGCTGGATTCGGATAAATGCGACAAGTCGGCTCAGCAGCAACTGCTTCATGAATGCCAACTCCAAGTGCGTTGAGAATCCCTTGGAATTCTTGGTGGTACAAATTGGCCACACGCGCATCGTGGACGATTACGGTATTTTCATCATTGACATTTTCTGCCGTGGAAGACCAGTTGTGTGAACCGGTAATGACGATGGGGTCAGAGCCAACTTCGCTGTGGTCGATGATGCAGTATTTGTGATGCAAATCGTTGCTGATGTCATGGTGGTAAACCTCTACACTGTTTTCAACCAGGAAGTCATACTCACTTCCCGTCGTGTTGATTTGCTCGATTGCACCGATTGGGCTCACAAAGAAACTTTGGTTGAGTTCCACGATTGCATTACCCAAGTCGTCACGTGTCAAGGTCAACAATGCAAATTCGAAATCGGCATTGGCTGCTTCAATGTGCGACTGAATGACCGCGTTCGTGCCATCAGAGGGCGAGAAGTACAATTCAACAGGGCTTCCGCCGATGACGAAGTTAACGGGAGTATTCCATGTTTTATCAGGACCAAATTTTGAGTTGCTAGCGTCCGGCGTTGGGCCATCACTTCCCCACATCTCTTCGAATTCAATTTTATACGCGCGAGCGAGGCTTTGATCTTCGAAGATGATGGCATTATTCAAGTCACTCACCAAATTTCCTGTGGTGAGGTTGGTAGAGCCTGTCAATACGAAGGCGAGATCTGTATATTCCGCATCGGCGATGATGAACTTGTTGTGCATGCCACTTCCTTCGTTGTCATTGCGCGGATGCGTGACGATGGAAGCGTCGAGGCTATTGAGTCCGATGTTTGCGTTCTGGCCCTCATAGATCCATCGGATTTGAACCCCATTGGAAGCTGCTGTGTTGAATGCTGCTTGAAGGGTTTGATCGTTGAAGTTGTAGGCAGCTACATCTAATGTATGCTGGGCACTGGTGATCCATGCGGCTATGGTATCGTTCATGTCGGTGCCGAGTGAAATGGCCAATTCATCTGTGGCGACACTGTGGTCGACTGAGCCATTGAAGTATACGTGCATATCTCCCGAACTTTCGGAGACGGTAGCATAGGGTCGAATGTTTGATGTTGCCCCAGAACCGTCCTCGAGGGTGCAAACTGCACGTGCATAATAGATGGATCCTGGTGTGAGCCCTTCTAAATTCACAAAGTGATTGGTAGTGTTGTTTTGAAGAGCACTGGTGGTCAATCCCAATTCCTCTGTCATTCCATATTCAATAACACCATCGCAGCTGATATCTGTCCCCCATGACAACGTAAAGGATGTTGTTTCCAAATTTGTTTGAGACACGGGGGTTGTGAAGCAAACAGCTGAGACAGGAACCAAGTCCACGGGTCCACGAGGTAGCAACTGATAGCCGCCTGTTCCGTCAAAAGTATATTGGGAAACGATGCCCAATA
>CAWVYB010000263.1:0-2210 GCA_963934215.1 uncultured Flavobacteriales bacterium
GCAATGTCCTTGATGCCATTGACTTGCTCCAACCCTTCTGCTCCTCGCAGTTTTTCCTTGAGCGTTTTGTCATCAAGCGTGAACAGTTTTTTCAAACTGATGTCCGGCATGAGCTTCGCCAAACGATCCGCGTCGGCAAGAGGCAGCTCCAGAACACGCGCTGTATCACGAATGGAGCTCTTCGCAGCCATAGAGCCATACGTAATGATCTGCGCTACCTGATTCGCTCCGTATTTGTTGATTACATAATCGATGACCTTGCCCCGACCTTCGTCATCAAAGTCAATATCAATATCGGGCAAACTCACCCGGTCTGGATTCAGGAATCGCTCGAAGAGCAAATCATAGGCTATTGGATCCACGTTGGTGATTCGAACGCAATACGCTACAGCAGACCCTGCCGCGGAACCCCGACCAGGCCCCACACTGACGCCCATTTCCCGCGCTGCTGATGTGAAGTCCTGAACGATCAAAAAATAACCCGGATAGCCCGTTCGTTCGATGGTTTCCAACTCAAAGTCCAATCGCTGACGGACCTCTTCTGTGATTTCATCGTAACGCTTGGCTGCACCGAGATAAGTCAAGTGCCGCAGGTAGGCATTCTCACCTCGCTTTCCTCCGTCAACAGCATCTTCTGCATGAACAAAATCCTCAGGAATGTCAAATGCAGGAAGCAGCACATCCCGCTCCAACACATACGACTCGCACCCCTCCGCAATCTCTGAAGTGAGCGCCAAGGCTTCCGGTAAATCGGCAAACAGCTTGCGCATTTCCGATGGTGTTTTGACGTACCACTCGCTGTTGGGCATGCCGAAACGGAACTCCCGTCCACGCTTCCCGATGTACCTCTTGGGCTTGCTTACGTTTTGGGCATCCTTGACACACAACAGAATGTCATGAGCCTCCGCCTGCTTCTTCTGAGTGTAGTAACTGCTATTGGCCGCGATGTAGCGCACGCTGTGCTTCTTGCAAAATCGAAGCAACGTCTCATTCACCACCTGCTCTTCCTCCAAGCCATGCCGATTGAGCTCCGCATAAAAATGTTCTCCAAATGTCTCCTTCCACCAGATAAAAGCCTCTTCGGCTTGCACCTCTCCGACGTTCAAAATCAAGGAAGGAATCTCGCTAAACAGACCGCCTGTCGTGGCGATCAAGTCACCTTTGAATGTGGTGATGAGCTCTTTGTCAATTCTTGGACAGTAGTAAAAACCGTCGGTATAGGCCTTGGAACTGAGCTTGGTAAGGTTGTGGTAACCAGCCTTGTTTCGAGCAAGTAACACCACGGGATAGCCATCGTCTTTAGTGGACTTGTCTTGGTGGTCCCGGCAGACATTGAGTTCTGCGCCGACAATGGCCTTGATGCCCACTTTGTTGGCTTCTCGGACAAATTGGAAGGCGCCCATCATGTTACCGTGATCGGAAATGGCCATGGCCGGCATCCCCTTGTCAACAGCCTCCTGGACCAACTCTGGGATGGTGCTCACGGCCTGAAGAATGCTGAACTTGCTGTGCGTGTGCAAGTGAACAAACGGCACATCCTCTGAAACGACCGCTACAGGAGCCTTGGGCTCTTGAATGGCGGTTTTCTTGGTGGCCTCAAAATTGGCCGCTTCGAGCTGGGGTGCTTCGTAAACGATGCCATCGGGATCCACTAATTCTGGACGTTGGATGACCCTGAGGCGACACAATTCAAAGAAACACTTCGCCGTGGCATCCACATCGTAAGCCGCGTCGTGCGCCTCACCAAATCCGTGATCAAACAGCTTTACGTGCAACTCGGTCAACGTGGGCCACTTGAACCGTCCCCCGCGCCCTCCCGGGATCGCACAAAACTCGGTGGCTTCGTTTTTGGAATCAATGACCGGCTTGCTCGTCAGTTTCTCGAGATCCTGAGTCAATCGATGGTATTCCGCACCGACAATGTTCACATCAAACTCGATGTTGTGGCCCATGACATACTGGGCACGCGCCAAATCAACGTCAAACGCTGCCAACACTTCTGACAACGGAATACCGTCAGCCTCAGCTCGCTCGGTGGTAATCCCATGAATCTTTGCGGACGTAAACGGAATCGTAAACCCATCGGGTTTTACAATGTGGTTTCCGCGCGAAATCAACGTCCCTTTCGCATCGTGCAATTGCCAGGCAAGCTGCACCAGTCGGGGCCAGTTGTCACTGTCGGTCAGCGGAGCTTTCCAATCGCGGGGCAA
>CAWVYB010000264.1:0-2206 GCA_963934215.1 uncultured Flavobacteriales bacterium
TCAACGCCATTGACACGATGGATTGCGTCAAGAAAAAAGCAGAATGGGCTCTCGATTGGATTGACAACGGCTCTTTCGCAGAACGAATTGTCGCCTTCGCTGCTGTTGAAGGGATTTTCTTTAGCGGAAGTTTCTGCTCAATCTTTTGGTTGAAGAAACGAGGCCTAATGCCGGGCCTGAGCTTTTCCAATGAGCTCATCTCCCGAGACGAGGGCATGCATTGCGATTTCGCATGTCTGCTTTATAACGAACACATCGTCAATAAGCTTCCGGTCAAAACACTGCGCAAAATCATCATTGATGCGGTAGATATCGAAAAAGAGTTCATCTGTGAATCACTTCCTGTACGTCTCATTGGCATGAATTCAGATTTGATGTCTCAATACATCGAGTTCGTTGCGGACCGCTTGTTGGTTGAATTGGGTACTGAAAAGGAGTACAATGTGACCAACCCATTCGACTTCATGGACATGATTTCACTCCAAGGCAAAACCAACTTTTTTGAAAAACGTGTTGGTGAATACCAAAAAGCCGGAGTCCTGAACACGTCAGACGAAGGCTCTAAGTCTTTCAGTTTGGACGCCGACTTCTAATTCCGCTCTCTTCTCTCTTTACCCACCCCCATCACACGATTATTCTTGCCCATGTATGTTATAAAAAGAGACGGTCGCAAAGAGCTTGTACAGTTCGATAAGATTACTGCCCGGATTAAAAAACTGTGCTATGAGTTGCACACCGCTGTTGACCCTGTTCGGATTGCTATGCGCGTCATTGAGGGCGTTTACGACGGTGTCACTACCACGGAATTAGACAATCTTGCTGCTGAAGTTGCTGCCACGAATGCTGTGACTCACCCCGATTACGCTAGTCTCGCCAGTCGCATAGCCGTATCCAACTTGCACAAGGCTACCAAAAAGTCTTTTGCAGAGACCATGGAGGATCTGCACACCTATTTAGATCCTATCACTGGAGAGGTGGCTTCTCTAGTCGCTAAAGATGTCATTGAAATCATCCGGGAAAACGCTGAGTATCTCGACTCGCAAATCATCTACGATCGTGATTTCAATTACGATTACTTCGGGTTCAAAACGCTTGAGCGCAGCTACCTCCTGAAAATCAACAGCGAAATCGTTGAACGACCGCAGCACATGCTTATGCGGGTCTCAATTGGTATTCACAAAGAAGACCTCGAGGCCGCCGTCGCCACATACAATATGATGAGCGAAGGGTGGTTCACCCACGCTACTCCGACGTTGTTCAACGCCGGTACTCCGAAGCCACAAATGTCCAGCTGCTTTCTTTTGACCATGAAAGAAGATAGCATCGCCGGCATTTATGACACACTGCAGCAGTGTGCTAAGATTTCTCAAAATGCCGGAGGTATCGGTTTGGCCATCCACAATGTTCGTGCTACTGGTTCGTACATCAAAGGCACCAACGGCACGTCCAATGGCATCGTGCCAATGTTACGTGTCTTCAATGACACTGCCCGCTATGTCGATCAAGGAGGAGGCAAGCGTAAGGGTTCCTTCGCGATTTACATGGAACCATGGCATGCTGATGTTTTCGATTTCTTGGACTTAAAAAAGAACCACGGAAAGGAAGAACAACGTGCACGCGATCTGTTCTATGCCATGTGGATTCCAGATTTGTTCATGAAGCGCGTCGAAGAAAATGGAGATTGGACCTTGATGTGTCCCAACGAATGTCCAGGCTTGGCTGATACGCACAGCGCCGAATTTGAAGCGCTTTACACTTCCTATGAAGCCTCTGGAAAAGGACGAAAGACCATCAAAGCGCAAGATCTCTGGTTCAAGATTTTGGAATCCCAAATTGAAACGGGAACTCCATATATGCTATACAAGGACGCTGCAAATAGCAAGTCCAACCAGCAGAATCTCGGTACGATCAAGTCGTCCAATCTATGCACTGAAATTATCGAGTACACGGCACCTGATGAAGTAGCTGTTTGCAATCTCGCTTCTGTTGCGCTTCCTAAGTATGTCAACAACGGTACTTTTGATCACGACAAGCTCTTTGAAGTCACCTACCAGGTCACGAAAAACTTGAATCGAATCATCGATCGGAATTACTACCCTATTCAAGAAGCGCGCAACTCCAATATGCGGCACCGCCCAATCGGAATCGGTGTCCAGGGTTTAGCTGATGCCTTCATCTTGATGCGTTTTCCATTCGATTCAGACGA
>CAWVYB010000265.1:0-2189 GCA_963934215.1 uncultured Flavobacteriales bacterium
GCCAAATCTTTATCACGAGTCTTTGTTTTGCGCAAACCACTGAAACCGATACGACCTAACAAGCGGCTGCAACCATCAATCAAGCAATACATCCAATATTGACAGGACGTAATGTTGAAGCTGAAAATCGTATAATTACTGCCAGCGCGGCAACCGCAGTTATAGGTGTATTCGTCTTTTCTTCTGGTCACCGTGCTAAAAAATCAGGATCCGCAAACATCGGGGGCTGGGTAGGCCGCGTCAATTACACTCCATTTAGAGAATGACGGGGTGCGCAGTTCCGATTCAATACAGGACTCCGCCTCAACAAAGCCTGAAGTTGGAATGCCAAGACGCGCGGTGTTCGCAGTGTCGCCTGTGAGTCTTAGGAACTCCTCAACTTGCAACTGCGCCGTTTGGAGACTTCGATTGAAGCCAAGGCCATCAAAGCCAAAGCCAAGAAATTACATCGCAGCATCCTCAAGAGAGCGACCACATGCTCGGTCGAATAATTCCAACATCATATCTTCTGCTTTCTCATCAGGAGGACCTCCTTGTGCCCGCTCGAAACCGTATGATTCCTGGGGGCCCCGATCGATCAATTTGAAGCGAAAAATGTAGTCATCTGCGTCTTTCGCTCGACCCGAAAATGTACCGAAGCGAAGGTCATTTAGTTGCAGGGAGCCGTCATTATGCCGCACCGCATTCAGGTAACCATCGCTGAACCAACGCAGCACGCCAAGTGTTTCATCCGTGTCGAGGTGGTGAAGAAGTTCATATCCTTTGTTCGTCGGATGAAAAGCAATCGGAATCTCGTCCAAAATAGAATATTGGGCCAAAAGGAACGCTTCTTCCGTGTCCACGACAACATTCCAAAGGAGATTATTGAAGATGGTCGGCGTGATCAGAAATTGTTTGTAGCTCATCCCCTGCTCGTGAAGTGATCCTTCAATGGTCCGATGCACCTGGTGGTAATTGAGAGCAGTCAACGTCAAATACAGGCAGCTCCAAACCAATCCCACCCGGTTCCAAACCCGTCGACGCGAATCGTGCCGCGCGAAACGTGCCGCTATGAGCAGACACACGAGAAACGGAAATGTATACAATGGATCCACTACCGATACGGTTCCCCACGCCACGCGGACGTCAGAAAACGGAGCGAAAATCTGAGTGCCATAGGTGGTGAAACAATCGAGCAGAACGTGGGTCAAGAAGCCCCAAAAGAACAAAAGCACCCACCCTCTAACATCGGCATCTGGAGCCTTCCAATCTCCGCTGAAATACCGCCTTTGTCCATGCCTCCACAACCCAAAAGCAACCAACGGGATGTAGACCGCCACAGGCCACCATGATCCCGGAGCAAAAATCTGGAACAGGAAGTTCACAACAAACCCAACCACAACCGCCGCGGCCGCTTTGGTACCCAGCGCCAACCAGGCGTGATGCCGGCTGCCGTATAGCCGGTCTGTCATCCACCCGAAGACCAATGCGCCAAATACGCAAAAAACCAAGGAATGGCTGATGCCGCGGTGAAATGCCAAGTTGTCCAACTCGCTTAGAAAGTACTGACCCAAGACATCCATATCAGGAATTGTACCCGCCACGGCTCCCCAAATCATCGCTCGGTTGCCAATGCGGCGCCCGAGGACCGCTTCACCAACAGCCGCACCCAAAACGATTTGCGAAAGAGAATCCATTTTCCAAAGTTCGGGCGCACTGCTTTAGGCTCCTACTGCTTATTGAACATCATCCTATTCGTCTGACTTGTCGTTCGAAACGGCGCCTGCAGGCGCGACATGAACCGCGAGGATTCGATGGGCTTCCTCGCGCACCTTCCCTGACTTCTTCAACGCCCAAAGACGTTCTCTTGCCGCACGACCAGCGGAGTCAATATCCACTACAGGATCGCGATAGGCATTGTCCAAATCAAGCCATTGACGCTCCAACGGTGGAATGGTCCAAGGCGCATGCAGGGAATGCGATGGAATTCCCTGCAGTTCAGGAACCCACTGCGAAATGAAAGCTCCTTGAGGATCCCGCTCCAAACCTTGCTTTACTGGATTGTAAATCCGAATGGTATTGATTCCCGTCACCCCAGCTTGCATCTGGAATTGACTGTAGTGGATTCCCGGTTCAAAATCGAGAAAGCATCGCGCCAAATGCTCCACACCCGCTTGCCAAGGATGATCCAAATGATGGGTCAAAAAACT
>CAWVYB010000266.1:0-2162 GCA_963934215.1 uncultured Flavobacteriales bacterium
TGGACAACCCATGTTGACGAAGTTCCACTCCTTCTTCGGTGCACGCAACGGCCATGAGGTCGACCCCGTGGAACTGAAGAAGCCTGGCCATCGCCGGACCACTTGTACCGTATCCCGAAGCCTTAATGACCGCCAGAATAGAGGTGTCAGCCCCAGCATGTTGTCGAATGTGCGCTTTGAATGTTCGCAAATTGTACGCGACAGCATCGAGATCTAAATTCAGTTGCGTCATGTGCCCGCGTTGCAAAAGCAACGGGTGAAACTGTTCGAATCGTTCTACCCGTGGGCCTTTGATGAGCACGTGCTGTTTGAAAAACTCGTTGGGATGTGTTTGCAGATGGACCAAGGCCATTTCGGTAGACGAGAAGTAGGCTACATCCATACTATCGGGGAAAGCGCGTCCCAATTTCGACTCCCAAGTCGGTCCGATGAGCCACAGATGTTGGATGGAGGAGCATTCGATGAGCTGAACGAGCCTCAACGGGTCGGATTGGTCCATTCCCGGGATGGGTCCAATGATGGCAGACTTTGGAAAAGGACCGGGAAGTCGATCGAGGTCGTTTATAGCCAATATTAGCGCGTCCCAATCGTTGGTGTATGCATCAGAGAGCACCCATGCACCGCTGCGTGAACGCAACCGTTGCATCCGCATATCCAAGTCTTGCAGGTGGGCCAGCGACGCCCCTATTTGGTTCCCATCCACCCCCCATTGCAGAGCGACTAAAGCAGCGGTCATGGCATTGCGGAATCCAATTTCACTTGAAAACGGCAGCGTCCAATCGTAAGCGACTCCGTTCCACGTTGCGCGAATGACCCGGCCTGAAGCGGTCGGTAAGCTGTTGATATTGAGATGGCTGTGTTCTGATGAGCCCCATGTGATGACAGAGCAACCACGCTCGGTTAAACGACGTTTGGCCTCACTTAAAGATTCGGGCATAGCGACCCATTGGCAGTGCCGAAACAACGTCAGTTTTTCCTCTAAGAGATGAGCTGCATTTTCAAACGACTCCAAATGCGACGTCCCTATGTGGGTGAGTACTCCAAAATCAGGTCCAATGGTTTGCGCATGCCGTTCCATTTCACCGGGGGTGGAGATGCCCGCCTCAATGAGTGCCAACGCATGATCGTCGTTCAAATCCCAAAGCGACACAGGAACGCCAATTTGGCTGTTGTAGCTGCGTGGACTGCTGTGAACATGCACGACCGGTGCGAGCAAGGACGCCAACCACTCTTTGACAGTGGTTTTGCCGTTGCTTCCTGCAATGGCGATGACCGGTTTCCCCCAATGTGATCGCCATGCAAACGCCATCGATTGCCAGGCTTGGATGACATCGGCAACAGCGATAACATCGGAATCAGGAAGTTCAGGGAGTGTGGCACCTTCCTTCACCAGAAAGAACCGCACCCCTGCAGAATGCGCGTCTTCGATAAAGTCATGCCCATCGTGCCAGAGGCCTTGAATGGCAACAAAAAGGGTGGGGTTGGAAAGGGGACTTGCTAGTAAGCGGCTATCAAAAGCGACCTGTAAAGGCTCCTTCGATTCTGCCGAGGCATTCGTTGAAAGCACTTGTTTGCCAGAGATCCACTGGCGCCATGCTTCAACATTCATGAGCGCTCCGCTTGGGAGTCTCTACCGTCTTGTTTGCGGGCCTCTACAAAAGCTTGTCTCGTCAATGGGATATACAGGTCTTTTTCACCAATTTCTACGGTCGTATCGCCTCCTGCGATCCGATGTGAAAAGTGCGCAGGTCTGCCCGTCTCCATGCAAACGGCATGCAATTTTGTGACCTCCTCAGCACGTGCAAGCAACTCGGGCATGCACCCGAAGGGCTCCCCTGTAAAATCTAAATCGAGCCCTGCGGCAATAACACGAATGCCTTTATTGGCTAGAAACGTGCACAAGGCAGGTAAATCGGGGTCGAAAAACTGAACTTCATCAATGGCTACGACGGTGACTGGGCGTTCAAGTGCCTGCAAATGCGCAAGTATTGACGGACTATCCTTGACCGTAACAGAGGGCAATGCGTTAGAATCGTGGGATGTAACGGCATCTTTATTGTAGCGAGTGTCTGTTGCTGGTTTGAAAATAAGCGTAGGCTGTCGGGCGATTTGAGCGCGCCGGACCCGTCGCAATAACTCTTCAGTTTTCCCGGAAAACATCG
>CAWVYB010000267.1:0-2154 GCA_963934215.1 uncultured Flavobacteriales bacterium
GCCAAAGCCATGGCCATCTTGAACAAATTGTACAAGCAGCGCACCGAAACCGCGATCTTATATGCGGAACAAGGAAGGCCTGATCTTGAAGCAGAAGAAAGAGCACAAGCCGCCGTTATCGAGGCTTACCTACCCCAGCAACTCAGTGAAGAAGAAATTGAGCAACGCGTCAAAACCATCCTCGCTGAGATGGGAGCGACATCCATGGCTGATATGGGTCGGGCGATGGGAGCCGCAAATACCGCCATGTCTGGTCAAGCCGACGGAAAAATCATTTCTCGCTTCGTCAAAGCCGCTCTTCAAAACAACTAATCAACGAGTTGTTAGCGTTTGTGAAACGGCATTGCCAAGTAGGCAATGCGATTACCTTCACAGTTCGCAAAACAGTTTGCTTCCGATTCTTATCCTCTCATTCAAAATCCGCCTCATGAAGTTTTTTAATTATTCAACCCTCACTGCCTTTTTAGTTGCCGGTGCATTACTCTCTTGCAACCAACCAGCCTCTGAAGAAAGTATCGCCGAGGCGAAGCCTGAAGAAACGGGAGAAATCAAGGTCGTATCGACGCTTTCATTTTCTGATGGCAAATACATCGTTGACAACGGCACAAGCACGTGCAATTGGGTTGGAAAAGAAGCCTCAGGATCAAGTCACACCGGTGACATTGATTTCCACAAAGGAAGCATCAGCATTCTAAACAATGCTTTCGGTTCCGCATTTATTGGTATCAACATGAATAGCATCAATTGCACCGATTTGGATGAAGGAGGGAAAGAACGGCTCGAAGGCCACCTGAAATCGGATGATTTCTTTGGCACTGAGCAACATCCCTACGCATTGCTCGCTGTAGAAGCTGTCAAAACAAAGGGAACTGAATCCGTAGCAGTGGGTAAACTGACGATCAAAGGCATCACGCAACCGGTTGGCTTTCCAATCACCTTGCAACAGGATGGCGATGATATTATCGTCGATGGCACATTGACATTCGACCGTTCTGATTTCGATGTTCGATTTCGATCTGACAAGTGGTTTTCAGACCTTGGCGATAAGCTCATCTATAACGACATTGACTTGACGGTTCACATTGAGGCTCGACCCGAGTGAACGCAAACATCGAGTGAGAAAAGGGCCCAAGCGCAACACTGCACTTGGGCCCTTTGCGTTGAATAGCTATATCTTTCTGCCACAATAAGACGTGATATGCGTTGGACAAATTACTTCACACACCCGGGAGACAACCGGTACTATGTCTTTGCCTTTGGGGAAGAGCTGCACGCCAATGCCTTTGAAAATCGTTTGAACGATTTAGGGATCGTCCATGAAAAACATCTCGAAACTACGGAAGGTCACTCAACCGGCCGCAATGAATGGCTCTTTGGAGTACACCGTGATTATTTCAAAAAGGCCCTGGAAGCGAATCACTTGGTGCATGCTGAATTTCGAGATAAGTTCATTCCGGTGTCCGGTGTCCGATGGAGTCTCCTCATTGGCACGTTGGCAGTTATTCTCTTCGCTCTTGCTGGAGCATGGACGCAGCGCGCTCAAGCACAGACTATGCCAAATGGCAACAACTGGCAAATCGCCGTATCCACGACTTGGCTTACCCCAATCGAAGCGCTCGGCGGCGAGCCCGTTACCGTTTCTGAAGATGGCCTCGATCTAGATTGGACACCAACCGGAGGAAGCAGTTTTGGCGTGCGCTTGTTGCGTCGGTTTCCCTCAGCTTGGAGCATTGAAACCGGACTGGAAACGGTCCGCTACACCTCTGATTGGTCCTTGACTTTCCACCCTGGGTTTGACAATCCACAGGGACCAACAGAATCTCCATTATCAGACACCTTGTCTTTAAGAACATCTCGCTATCGCATACCTCTTCTAGCGCGCACACATGTTCGTATCAACAATCGATCTTTATTGACGGCGGCAGCTGGATTAAGTTTCGACTATCTCTTGAGTGATGCATTTACCACCGGATCCCAATCCGAGGGTGCGATCTACAGCGATTACTTGATTGAAGAAAACCGCCAACATCGAGCCACTTTGCCATTGCGCTTCGAACTGGGCTGGGAAATTCTTCCGACCAAGCGCTTGGACCCTGCACGAAAGCGGCCTGGCGTTTATCTCGGCGTCATGTTTTGGAGAGAGTGGAATGCCAA
>CAWVYB010000268.1:0-2125 GCA_963934215.1 uncultured Flavobacteriales bacterium
TGAGCAAGCGCATTTCGATCACCGGTGACATGCGTTCATGCAGAATCCGGTAGACGGCATCTGCGATGGGCAAGTGGGCTTGAAAGCGTTTGTTCATTTCGAAGATGCCCTCGGACCCATTGTATCCCTCCGCTACCATGCTCATTTCCATGATGGCTCCTTTGACGCTATAGCCTTTGCCAATCATCATGCCCAAGTTGCGATTCCGGCTATGCGGACTGTACGCTGTGACCAACAAGTCGCCCAAATAGGGGCTTTTTTTTACGTCACGATCGAGTTCATGAACGGCGGCCAAGAAAGCCTTCATCTCTTGTGAGGCATTGCTAATGAGTACGCTCAAGAAGTTGTCTCCATACCCGAGTCCTAACGCAATGCCAGCGCCAATGGCGTAAATGTTTTTAAGTACCGCGGCGATCTCTGTTCCAAACACGTCTTCGCTTGTACTGACTTTGATGTAGCGCGTTTTTAGCGCATCTGCCACCGTCTGTGCATTTTCCAAATTGGGACATGCGACCGTGAGGTAACTCAGTTTTTCCCGCGCGACTTCTTCCGCATGGCAAGGCCCAGCGATCAGGCCAATGCGGTCATAAGGCACTTGAAACTCTTTGTGTAAATAGCGGGCAGGAATGCTATCGTATTTGACCACCATGCCCTTGATCGCGCTGATGAGCAATTTATTCTCCATCCCTGTCACCTGTTGATCTTGGATGGCATCATCCAAGTGGGCGGATGGAATGGCAAAAATGATCACATCGCTTTGGTCAATAATGTCCTGCATCGAAGTGCTCACAAACAATTGATTGGTATCAAATGAAATGCTCTGGATGTAATTGGGATTGCGCCCATGCTGCTCCAAGTAAGCTTTGGTTTCCTCCCGTCGGACCCACCAATTCAAAGAATCAACGTTGGTCAAAAGCATCTTAGCGATTGCTGTTGCCCAAGATCCACTGCCGAGCAATCCAAAACGGAGATTTTCTGCCATGGGGACAAATGTAGTCTACTCCATCAATTACGTGGAGTCCCGTTTGCAGGCGCTACCTTTGCAAACGCATTCGTAGAACAACAGCAACATGAGCGACGATCTCCTAAAAAAAGTCATCAGTCACGCCAAGGAATATGGCTTTGTATTCCCATCAAGTGAGATATACGACGGACTTTCTGCGGCCTATGATTATGGCCAATTGGGTGCAGAATTGAAAAACAATATCAAGCACTATTGGTGGACCGCCATGGTGCGCATGCATGACAACATTGTGGGCCTCGACGCCTCCATTTTCATGCATCCTAAGACGTGGAAAGCCTCAGGACACATTGACGCATTCAATGATCCTTTGATTGATAACAAGGATTCGAATAAGCGTTACCGCGCGGATGTTCTTATCGAGGATCACATCGGAAAAATTGAAGCCAAGATCCAGAAGGATGTTGCAAAGGCGTTGAAACGATTTGGGGATGCCTTTGATGAAGCTGAATTTCGCTCGACCAACGGACGGGTTTTGGATCGGCAGAAACAAATTGATGACATCAATGTCCGGTTTAAATCAGCCATGGAAGCTGAGGACTTGGCGGCCGTCAAGCAATTGATCGAAGACCTGGATATTGCTGATCCGGATACAGGAAGCCGCAACTGGACGGACGTGCGCCAGTTTAATCTGATGTTCAAGACGGAATTGGGAGCGGTGAGTGGAGAAAGTGGAGTCATCTACTTGCGTCCAGAAACGGCCCAGGGAATCTTTGTCAATTTCCTCAATGTGCAGAAAAGTGGGCGGATGAAAATCCCCTTTGGAATCGCTCAAATTGGCAAGGCGTTTCGCAACGAGATCATTGCCCGTCAGTTCATTTTCCGCATGCGGGAGTTTGAGCAGATGGAGATGCAGTTTTTTGTCAAGCCAGGCACGCAAGCAGAGTGGTACGCTTACTGGAAGGAGGCCCGAATCAAATGGCATAACGCATTGGGGTTGGGAGAGGATATGTACCGTTTTCACGATCACATCAAGCTCGCTCACTATGCTGATGCGGCGTGTGACATCGAGTTCAACTTTCCCATGGGCTTTAAGGAGCTTGAAGGGGTGCATTCACGAACAGACTTTGACCTGAATCAGCACGAGGCGCATAGCAATAAGAA
>CAWVYB010000269.1:0-2088 GCA_963934215.1 uncultured Flavobacteriales bacterium
TCAGCCGGGCCAAAGCAATTTCAAATGCCGTCGCTGAAAGCATCGTCGTTGATGGATTCATCGCATGCGTCGCTTGCAACGCCGATAAAATGGTGGCCGAGGTATCCTCAAAGATGCCTTCATCGGACATATCTACTTGGGCGTCGCTCATCAAGTAAGCGAAGACCCGGGCCATGCCACAATTCGCAATGAAATCGGGAATCACAGCAACAGTGACGTCCGCTTTCTCAGCAATGGCTCCATAGAAAATCTCATCATCTGCAAACGGAACGTTCGCCCCACTTGAGATCACACTCAAGCCAGCCAATACCATTCTGTTCACCTGATCTTCCTGAACCAAACGCGATGCCGCACAGGGCAAAAAGACATCACATGGAACATCCCAAATGCGCGCATTCACCTCATCAAAAGACAAGAGATTATTGGCCTTCAAGCTATTTCCATCCTTCTTTTCGAATAATTCAGTCACCTCTTCCTTGGAGAATCCCTCTTCTTTAATCAATCCTCCAGCCCGGTCGATCACACCAACCAGAACGGCTCCTTCTTGGGCGAGGTAATACGCTGCAGCAGCGCCTACATTTCCCCATCCTTGAACTACTACACGCTTTCCTTTGACATCACCACCGTACACGCTAAAAAAGTGACGAACCGATTCGCTCACTCCGTATCCGGTGATTAAATCAGCAACTCGGAACTTTCGAGTGACGGATGGCGTGTAATTTGAATTCTCGACAACTTGCGAAACGCCTTGACGTAAGTGGCCAATGCGCTTTACTTTCTCTGCTGTCTTGGTATTGAAGTGGCCATTGAACACCCCTTCTTGTGGATGCCAAATACCACAATCTTCAGTGATCGGGATGACCTCGTGGATTTCGTCCACATTCATATCCCCTCCGGTGCCATAATAGTGCCGTAGCAATGGTGTTACCGCATGATACCACCTGCGTAAAACCCCTTCCTTTCTCGTGTCATTCGGATCGAACGCAATGCCCGATTTAGCGCCTCCAATTTGAGGGCCGCTCACCGTGAATTTGATTTCCATAGTCTTCGCCAAGCTGACGACTTCCCGGCGATCCAATCGCGGGTGCATTCGCGTTCCACCACCGGCAGCTCCGCCTCTCAAAGAATTGATCACAACCCACCCCTTAGCGTCCGTTTCGGCGTCATTCCACTCGAAAACAATTTCGGGTTCTCGTTGGGCGTAAGCCTTGAGCATCTCTTTCATGATCATTGTATGATGGATTTTTCGGCGAGCACAAAGATAAGCTGTTCACCGGCGAAGAAAACGCGGTGTACCCCAAAGTGCCCCTCCAGAACTGGCTTGTCGAGATCCAGTGACTGAGGGCAATGCATTCGACTCCCCCAAAACACGGAGCAAACCCAAAAATGCAAAGGCGTGAGCCTCCTTGCCTTCAACTTGTATTTCCTGTGGAATAACCACATCCAATGGCAATCCGCGGATAGCGCTGCTGTTTGACTTCAAGGCATCAATCAACGCTACATTATAGGCTCCGCCGCCTGTCACCAAGGTGTGTCTCCCCTCTGCAGCCAAGCGAACAACCGATGCAATGTAGGCGACCGCTGTCGCCATGAGGTCCTCAACAGAAGCATCCGGCTCCAAATCAAGCAAGGGAAACACCTCATCCTCTATCCATTCCCTTCCCAAGCTTTTGGGGAGGGGCATCGCATGAAACGCCAGTCCTACTAACCGTTCAAATAAAGCTGGAAGCACATGCCCCTTTGCAGCGATGTGGCCATCTTCATCGAAAACGTATCCAACACGTGCCGCTAGATGATTCAAAAGCAGATTACAAGGGCCAATGTCCCACGCCACCCGATTTCCTGTCTTCTCATCGACACAACTGAAGTTTGCAATACCTCCCAGATTCAAACACCCCTCAAAGGCTGCGTAGAGGTGTTCTTCGACAACGGGGACCAGTGGCGCCCCTTGCCCATGGTACGCCACATCCAAAGACCGTAAATCGCAAACGACGGGCACACCGTTCAAGGCCGCATGCAAATGTGCTCCTGAGCCCAATTGTCCTGTCCATCCTTCATTCGGGCGGTGAAAAACCGTTTGCCCAGGAA
>CAWVYB010000270.1:0-2079 GCA_963934215.1 uncultured Flavobacteriales bacterium
CGGCCTTTTGAGGCTGGCGTCAAGCTGTGGTCACAAGAAAGCCAAGGGTTGGACGCAGATGCGCAGTCAAGGTTGGTTGGCATTGGCAGAAGCCACCAACGCGCTGCTTCTAGGAGAACAATGGCACGCGGTTCATTGCGCATCCGTCGGTGAATTTGAGCAGGCTCGCCCCGTGATGGAGGCCTATCGAAAAGCCAATCCGACAGCCCGATTTCTTTTGACATTTTTCAGCCCCTCGGGTTGGAATGCGTTTGATAAACAGCAACCAGAATGGTGGACGGAGCGAGATTGCGTGGCGCCGTCTCCTTTGGATCGTCCGAGGTATGTGAGGCAATTTTTGGCCGCTGCGACCCGAGCAGAGGAGTCGACTCCAGCGATCGCCTGGCTAGCGCTTGCGAAATATGAGGTGTGGCCTCTTTGGTTGGCGGCATTGCAAAAAAAGAAAGTTCCTTGTGTCGTTTTTGCCGCCCACGCGGTCGAAGGGCGTTGGCCATTTCGTGCAGGTGGTGCTTGGTACCGAAAGGCTTGGGGGAAGTTGGATGCGATCTGGGTGCAACACGAGCAATCGAAAGAAACGCTTAGTCGTTGGGGCATTTCAGGAGCGAAAGTCATGGGCGACCCACGATTTGACCGCGTTTTGCAAACGGTTCAGGAATCCACTCAGCATCCCGATGAACAGTTGATGCGGTGGGTTGACTCACGGACATGTGTTGTTGTGGGGAGTGCTTGGAAACCGGAAACGGAATCCATGTTGGCCGTCAACTGGCCTGAAAATACCTGTGTCATTGTGGTTCCCCATGAGTGGTCTGTGGGTTCGATCATGGCTCAAAAGGAGGCATGGGAAAAACGAGGGCTAAAGACCACTGTCTGGAGCGATCACCGATCAATCAATACAGACGCAGCACTTCCACCTTCGCAGGTTTTGATTGTCGATGCGATGGGCTTTCTCACACGCATCTATGCGGTCGCCAACGCGGCCGTCGTCGGAGGTGGTTTCGGGGAGGGAATCCACAATACGTTGGAGCCTGCTGCGCATGGTGTGTACATTTGGGTAGGACCGAACTGCGGTCGTTTTCTTGAAGCTCAACTGTTGGAGTCTAGCGGAGGATTGAAGGTCGTGACGTCGGAAACAGCGCTGACGGCTGCCGTTCAACACGCCTTGTTGGATGTGAAGGTTTTGAAAGAGAAAGGACTTCAGGCCCAGTCATTTGCTAGGGTCAATGCTGGCTCAGCTCAACGCATCGCTTCGGGCTTACTTTCTTTGTAACCTTTTAAAGAAAAAAAGCGCTTCGACCTTCGCGATTTAATGCCGTAATTTGCGGCGTGGTTCGCCACATGCCTGGATGGTGGAATTGGTAGACACGACAGACTTAAAATCTGTTGACCTCAGGGTCGTGCGGGTTCAAGTCCCGCTCCGGGTACCAAGCGGGAGATTGCAGCGATGCGGTCTCCCGTTTTTGGTTTAAGCATACGCATTGAACACCTTATCATCCCCCCTGTCCCCATTATTCGCACCTGTGCAATCCGACGATGCCAACGATGTGTCCAAAGAGGGCGTATGCATTCCCCAAAAAGTAGGGGCGCTTGGTTTGCGTCTTGTTTCCATCTTTTTTTTAATTTTTTTAATTTTTTTTTTGATATATAAAAACCGTATCTTGAACTACGAAATATGTCAATTTATCTTATTATGAGAAATTTGCTATCAGGAGTTGCGTGTTTTTTAAGCGTTTCGATGAGCGTCACGCTGAGTGCTCAAGCGGACATCAATGACTTCATAAAAGCGCAGGTGTCTGACAGTGAAATTTTTATGGAATATGACCATCAAATGATGCTTGACTCGATTAATGCGTTAACGACAACAAACGCATTGTTAAGTAGTGTGATTGCTCCTGCAATTACCTCAGGCGCAACGGGCACTGACCTTGTGGAAAACACAGGTGCTGGCCAAACGGTCCACACAATCACGGCGACGGCCGCTTGGCCCGCTCCAACCTACGCCATTGCTGACACGGACGCGGCACTGCTCGTGGTCGACGCGTCCACGGGTGTTGTGACGTTGACAGCCGATCCGGATTACGA
>CAWVYB010000271.1:0-2077 GCA_963934215.1 uncultured Flavobacteriales bacterium
TCCTACTTCTTTCAGCACCTCATCTTCAGAAAGACGAAACACCCCTGGCATAGCTGAAATCTCCTCACGACGCCCTTGGCCGTCGAGCACAAACAACGGCATGATCAAATGCCCTGGAGTCAGGTGCGTTTCGCGGACCAAATCCCGCACGGCAGCCGATTGGCGGTTGCGACGGGGTCGTTGTGGGATATCATACATGGGTCCTTACTGTTGAATGGCTTGCTTCGCCATCATAGATTCTTCATACAACGCCTGAAGCGTCTCCAATTCAGCCAACAAGGCCTCTTGAATGGCCAAGATCTCATCGTCACTCATGCCATCCAAAGAAATCGCGGCGTGGTGACTGTGATCGTGGTCATGATCGTGATCATGCCCCGCGTGACTACCGTGGTCGTGGCCTGCATGATCGTCATGACCCGATTCTATTCCAGGCACTTCAACCACCGTCTCGCTCCAATCATGGAAGCGCACATCCCATTCATTCATCCGGCTTTCTATGCGTGCCAACTGCATGGCCAATGAAGAGTCCCCGGCCAACATGGCAGATTCAATTTCAACTTCCAATGCAGCCGTTTCAGCCAGCATTCTGTCGTGAAGCTCTCCCGATAAGCGCGTCAACTGCCCGTGGATTTTATTGGCTTCTTCTAAGGTAAGACTGGTAGGAGCATCTCCACAAGCAGTCCAAGACATGGCACAAAGGCCAACACAAAACAGCGATTCAATGATTTTCATGGTGTGATTTTTTCGGAGGAACAGGATCGTATGCAGGCGGCGTCCAAGGATGGCATCGGCTGATTCGGCGCAGGGCCCGCCACGCTCCCTTCCAAGTTCCGTAGATCTGAAGGGACTCCGCGGCATATGCTGAACATGTTGGCTGGAACCGGCAGTTTGAACCCAGCAAAGGACTCAAGACAACTTGATATACTCGAATGAGCCAAAGCAGTAGAGCGCGCATCATGGAACAAAGGTACGGACCGAGCGGGCATGCCTGAATTTCAGAACGGACTGCGCTCGACGACCATGAGCAAGGCCAGAGCGCCCGTTGCAGCACAGACAAAAACCTGCTGCTCTCGTTGGCGCACTCCCAGTGCTTGCACAATCGAAGCCAAGGCAAGAAAACCCAATAGCAGCGCCGCTTGCCCGATTTCCACCCCCACATTGAATCGCAACAGCGGCATGACGATGCCCCCGCCTTCATCCTGCATCATACGAAAAAAGGACGAAAACCCGAGACCATGCACCAAGCCAAAAATCATCGTTAAAGCATACGTCAGCCGATTTACTCGGTTTGATTTTTCGCCTGCTGAACGCCGTAAATTCCATAACGCAGTGCAAAAAATAGTGACCGGAATCAAGAACTCAATCCATTGACCGCTCGGGTGCAACCACCCCATTCCGGCGAGCAACAAAGTGATGGTGTGGCCAATTGTGAATGCCGTAGCGAGCAGCAAAACACGGAGCACATCCCCAAGACTCGCCCAAGCTACCAAGGCGACCAAATACAGCATGTGATCGTACCCTTGCAAGTCCGTGATGTGCTCGATGCCCATAAGGACCTCTCTCATGACGCTTTCTGCTCATGGCGATCATAGCGACTCACGCAAAATACAAATTCATTGCGATCGTCCGCGTCATGTCGCATTAAATCTGTACGAGACCACCCCTGCTCCAGGTGATTCAATTCAAAAAATGTATCCCCCTCCGGCGCAGCGCTCACATGCGTGATGTACTGCCGATCCACCTTTCCAGAGGCCAACATCTCACGATAAATCTGGCCACCGCCGATGATAAACACCTCCTCCTCTCCTCTCTTCTCCGCCACTTCCAGCGCTGCTTCCAAGGAATTCACAACCACAGCGCCTGGCGCGTTGTAAGCAGAATTGCGCGTTACGACAATGTTTGTTCGGTCTTTGAGCGGTCGAAAACGTTCAGGGATGGACTCGTAATTTTTTCTACCAGTGATGACGCAGTGTCCGCGTGTTGTAGCCGCAAAAAACTGCATGTCGTCACGGAGTCTCCAAACCAAATCGTTGTTGTGACCTATCACGCCGTTTTCGGCAACCGCAACAATGAGACT
>CAWVYB010000272.1:0-2066 GCA_963934215.1 uncultured Flavobacteriales bacterium
TGTTGTCCAATAACATGAGCGATATCAAATCGGTCACGATGTACATGGAAGAGGCGAGGCACCGTGGGGTTCCTGTTTTAGGACCCGACGTCAACGAGTCGATTTTTAAATTTCGTGTCAACAAGGAAGGGGCGATTCGTTTTGGTTTGGGCGCCATGCGCGGAGTGGGCGAAGGAGCAGTAGAGGCCATCATTGCCGGTCGTGAAGATGGAGCGCAGGAATACAAGAGTCTGTTTGACTTTGCTCGGCGGGTCAATCCCAAGGATGTGAACAAACGCGTTTTCGAGTCTTTGGCGCTAGGGGGTGGCTTTGATGGTTTCGAGGGCATTCACCGCGCGCAGTATTTTGCCTTGGACCAGAAAGGACGTGCCTTGATTGAACTCGCAGCGCGGTATGGAGCAGGCCATCAGGATGCTGAAAACTCAGCTCAAGCTTCGTTGTTTGGAGGGATGGAAGAAATGGAGATGCCTGAACCGGCGATCCCCGTTTGCGAACCCTGGGAACAAATGGACTTGCTCGCTCGCGAACGGGAGATCATCGGAGTCTACATCTCCGGCCATCCGCTCGATCAGTTCCGGTTTGAAATGAAGCACCTGTGCACGCCTCAAGAAGGATTGCAGGTGTTGGAAAACATGCTTCCATTGAAAGGGAGGGAATTACGCTTCGCCGGCCGTATTGTTGAAGCATCGCATCGCATTGCCAAGTCGGGCAAGCCGTTTGGGAGTTTCATCATAGAGGATTACCATGGCAGCCAGAAGTTTATGCTGTTTGGAGAAGACTACTTGAGGTTCAAGGATTTCTGTGTGGAAGGTTGGTTTGTGTTTATCAAAGGAAGTGTCGAACAGCGGCGCTTTCGAGATGATCCCAACGACGTAGAATTCAAAGTGAAGAGTATGGAGTTGCTGGCGGATGTTCGGGAGAAGATGGTCAGCCGTTTGAGACTGCAGGTGGACTTGCAAGCACTGGATGCCGAAGTGGCGGAGGCTGTTGCCAATTTGATCGATGAGCATCCCGGTCCGGTGGGATTGACTTTGGAGATCCACGATGTGGATTCTGGACTTGAAATGCCCAGCCGCACCAAGCGTGTTGCCGTCTCGGATTCTTTTGTAGAGCGATTGGAAGCGCTCGTTACAAAAGGAGGAGTGCAATACCGTTTGGAGACAGGAAAATGAAATGTGATGCCGGGGCTGCTGCAGGAAATTTTCAACCAAACTTTGCAAAAAAGGTGGAAAAGTGATGGCATCTGAAGGGGGTGTTCGGTTAATCCGAATGCATTGCCACAATACCTTTGAAGTTCAAACCGCGCGACGAGCGCAAAATGACGGAACAATGGCTGTAGAATTTACCAACCAGAACTTTGAGGACTTGGCGTTGAAAAGCGATAAGCCCGTAATTGTTGACTTCTGGGCAGAATGGTGTGGACCTTGCCGCATGGTGGGGCCGGTCGTCGAAGAGATTTCCAAAGACTACGCAGACCGCGCAGTGGTGGGAAAGGTCAACGTAGACCAGCATGGAGACATTAGCATGAAATATGGGGTGCGAAATATCCCAACCATCTTGTTTTTAAAAAATGGCGAAGTCGTTGACAAAAGCGTCGGAGCCGTACCTAAAAACGTGTTGGTTGAGAAACTCGAAGCGCTCCTGTAGCCTGCTCAAAACGAACTGCGATTCACAACGCACGGAAGTCCCTGCTGGAAACGGTGGGGACTTCTTCGTTTTGACGGAGCTAGTGGACTGAGGTACCACATAGTATTCTCTATTGAACACGGATCCAGATTCAATTGCGTCTTCTCTTCCCGGCTCTGATGCCGTAACTTGCCTTTCATGCCAGCTTCTATGGACCCTTCTTTGTTGCAACGCTTCGGCCGCCTCGAGTTTTTGGCTCGCCAAGCGGTGGAGGGCTTCATCACAGGCCTGCACAAGAGTCCATTTCATGGCTTCAGTGTAGAGTTTGCGGAACATCGATTGTACAACCCGGGGGAATCAACCCGTCACATCGATTGGAAGCTCTTTGCGCGCACAGACAAGTTGTTTGTGAAGCGGTATGAGGAAGAGACGAATTTGCG
>CAWVYB010000273.1:0-2052 GCA_963934215.1 uncultured Flavobacteriales bacterium
AGGGCGCGATCTCACCAAGCCTTGAAAGCAGTCAGATCAATTGGTTGTCGATGGCTTTTTTTACTGCAATCGGATTGGAGGCATTTTTGAAGACAAGTGTACTGTTTCCGGTCCCGCTGAGTACAACATCACCAAACCCAAAGATTCGTCCAAGAATGGTTTGGCGAAGCTCTACAGTTTCCACCTTAGCGAGATTCAACTCTTCTGTGCTTCGGCCAATGACACCTGTTTTTACGATCACGCGCTTATTTGTGAGGCCATATTCCGTGAATAGGAGTTTGAAAAAGGCAGGAATCCCGATGAGAATCAGTGAGGTCAAAGCCGGAATGACGTAAAAGAGCTTATTGATGGAAAAGATGGAGACAACCTCTTCGCCGGGGCTCAGTGTTTTTTCGATGTAGCTCATAAAGGTCTGATTTGAAGCTCAATATCGGATGAAAGATATTGCGGAACGAATAGCCAAAGCTGCATTTTATTCCACCGTGACGCTTTTAGCTAAGTTTCGAGGTTGGTCCACGTTGCAGTCTCGCAATAAAGCGATATGATAGCTTAACAATTGCAGTGGAATGGTCGTCAACAATGGAGCCAGGGCTTGATCGCATTTCGGGATGGAGATCACAAATTCTGCGAGCTCTTTCAAATCTGAATTGCCCTTGGATACGAGCGCGACTAACCGGCCACCACGCGCCTTCACTTCTTGAATATTCGAAACCACTTTGTCGTAGACGTCATCGTGTGTGGCGATAAAGAAAACAGGCATGTGCTCATCGATCAAAGCAATCGGTCCGTGCTTCATTTCCGCCGATGGATATCCTTCGGCATGGATGTAGCTGATTTCTTTCAATTTTAAGGCACCTTCGAGGGCAACAGGGAAGTTATACCCACGGCCCAAATAGAGGGCGTTGGTGCAGTCCTGAAAGGCACGGGCGATTTTTTGAATTTCCCCGTCTTGCTTCAACAAAGTTTCCACCTTCTCAGGAATGGAATTGATTTCGACAAGCAGTCGGCTGAAGTGTTTGGCCGAGAGATTCCCGGTCCGTTTTCCAACCAACATAGCCATCAATGTCAGGACAGCCACTTGTGCTGTGAATGCCTTGGTGGACGCGACACCAATTTCCGGGCCGGCATGCGTGTAGGCGCCACTATCCGTTTCACGAGCGATGCTCGACCCGACAACATTACACAATCCAAAGACGTGAGCTCCACAGGATTTAGCCAATTGGATAGCGGCAAGCGTATCCGCCGTCTCGCCAGATTGGGAAATGGCAATAACAACATCCGACGGTCGAATAACAGGGTTGCGGTACCGAAACTCAGAAGCATATTCCACCTCTACAGGAATCCGAGCTAAATCTTCAAATAGATACTCTGCTACCAATCCCGCATGCCAACTCGTTCCGCATGCGATGATAATGATGCGTTCGGCAGCTTCCCACTTGCTCCAATGATCATCAATGCCAGACATCCTGATTTCACCACGCTGCAGACTCATTCTACCACGAATGGAATCAAAGATTGAGCGCGGTTGCTCAAAAATTTCCTTGAGCATGAAATGATCGTAGCCTCCTTTTTCGAGTTCTTCGATTTGCAACTCCAGTTCGTGTATTTCTGGCGTGATGACGACGTTATGCAGATTTCGAATTATCAAACCATGTGAACGATGCATCACAGCCACCTCTTCATCATCTAAATAAATAACGTTCTGCGTGTACTCAATGATTGGCGTAGCGTCTGACCCAACGAAGTACTCACCTTCTTTTCCGACACCAATCACGAGGGGGCTGGATTTACGAGCAGCAATCAGAAGGTCCGGTTCGTTTTCATCAATTACCACAATCGCGTAGGCTCCTTCGACCTCTTTCAATGCAATCTGAACGGCCTCGCAGATGGTCAGCCTTGAACGTTTCTGTACCTCCTCTATCAAGTGAACCAAGACCTCTGTATCCGTGTCACTAACGAACGTGTGCCCATTGGCTTCAAGGCTTTTTCGAATGGTTTGGTAATTCTCAATGATGCCATTGTGAATCATCGCTAAACTTCCTGAACGCGCTT
>CAWVYB010000274.1:0-2046 GCA_963934215.1 uncultured Flavobacteriales bacterium
CGGCATGGAGAACACAAGAATTGTGGTCGCTGCTCCAAATTCAGCAGCAAACCCTCGAGTGGGGGTGATGTCCGTGATCTTCTTTCCGATGGTTTCCATAACGCGCCATCCCCAGGTCATGACACCGATCGCGATACCAGCTGACCCAAGCAAGATCAACCATAATGGGATGTCTGCTTTCGCTGCAAGTTCACCAGTGTCGCTGCTCAACACTTGCCAAACAGCTGCCATTGGTCCAATGGCGTTTGAACGGTCGTTAGCACCGTGAGCAAAGGCCACATAAGCGGCTGTGATGATTTGAAGCCAAACGAAAATACGCTCAACGCCACGGAACCCTCGCTTCTCTTCCGTGATGTCGATCCTGCGGAGGGCGATGTAGAGGATTGCGCTTCCAAGAGCTCCAATGCATGCGGCGAGCATTAGCGAATTGATTGGAATCCAAGCGTTGTCAGCCCACGGGTCGAACACACCGTCTTCTTTGGCGGGTAACCAGTCGTACTTGTTCTCAATCCAGCCGTTTGAAGCGGCTTTCGAAATAAAACCCTTGAGCGCCTTGAATTGGAGGGCGAGCCCGAGCACGAAGAAGGTCGGGAAGGCGAGGATTGGAGCAAGCCAGCGTGATCGATCGATTGGGTTCTCGTTTTCAAGAATCAATTTCTTGATGATCATGAAGGAGAAGAAACCGAGCAAACCGCCCATGAGTGGGCTTGCCACCCAAGACATGACGACTTTCTGAACGACGTCCCAATCGATCAGTGAGGTGTTGTGCTTGACTTCAAGAATCAATCCGACACCGAGAATTCCACCGATGATCGAGTGAGTTGTCGAGACCGGCAAGCCCCACCGGGTGGCAATGGTTAACCAAGTGGCGGCAGCCATCATGGCGGCAATGAACCCAAAAGCGATGTCTTGGGAAAGAACAGCATCCACCGTTCCATCGCTAAAGTCGACGTTGAGGATCCCCTTTCGAACGGTATCTGTTACCGCATCACCTGCGAAGAAAGCCCCACAAAACTCGAACACAGCAGCAATGATCACCGCTTGCTTGAGCGTTAAGGCACGGGAACCGACGGAGGTTCCCATGGCGTTTGCAACATCGTTGGCACCGATGTTCCATGCCATGTAGGCGCAGACCACCAAGGCCAAGCCAATCAGAACCAATGTTTCGCCATCCATGTACCAACCTAGTCACACTCAGTATATATCGTAAATCATGTATATTCTATATAGGCCTATGGAGTAGGGGGGTTTGATCACATGGCACTCGGACCTGGGCAAAACGAAATTCGTAAATTACAAGCGACCGGCGGAAGTACGTTCACAGTGAGCCTTCCCAAGCCGTGGGTGTTGGCCCAGGGGCTCAGCGCTCGCGATTCAATGCGGATGGATTGGCGGCCAAGTGGAGCTTTGCGAGTCACGCCTCTGGATTTGGGAGAATCCGCGATCCAACAATCGTTCTTTGCGACCAAAAACCTTCCCGAGAACAGCCTTCACGACCATCTGATGGGTGCGTATATTTCAGGTTCCGACGAGATTCATATTGAATTTCAACCAGAGGAAGAAAAATCTATCAAGGCCCAAGTACGTCACTTCCTACGCAGCACCCGTGGTTTTGAAATCATGGACGAAGAGGGTGAAACTATTATGCTAAAATGCCTGATGAATGCTGGTGACATGCCTTTGCATGCCAGCCTCAACCGCATGTACCTCCAAGTGACATCCCTCAGCAGGGATATTCTCGGCGTCTTTGAAGGTGCAGGCCATCAGTACATCGCAGATGCAGAGGAGCGAGAAAACGAAGTGGACGCTTTGTTGTACCTCGTGGAACGTCAAACCAGGATTCTTTTGAATTCTCATCTGGTGGCCACGAAATTGAATCTAACGCGCACCGAAGCGGTGGAGTATGCTAATCTTGCTCGCTCTTTGGAGCGGATGATGGATCATGCTTACAGCATCGCCACAATGATTCTTGAGAACCCAAAGATCACTAAAAACATGATTGACAGTGGTCCAATTAAACAAATTTCGAATTGGCAGGCAGGTTTG
>CAWVYB010000275.1:0-2040 GCA_963934215.1 uncultured Flavobacteriales bacterium
ACCGCGATGGAATCCGGGAGTGTTGGAATCCCGCAACGAAAGCCTACGAGCCACTGGAAGGACAAGAAGGGCGCATTGCCTTGGCTTGGCTTCCCGAGTCCTCTAGCGTTTGGTCCAATAGCGGCACGACGATTCAAGACCTAGGAGACGGAATCCTCAATGTGGCCTTCCATACCAAGATGAATGCCATTGGTTCTGAAATCATTGAGGGCATTAACAAAGCCATCGATCTCGCCGAGTCCGATTCAAAATGGCGGGGCGTGGTGATTTCCAATGATGGAGCTCAATTTTCGGCGGGAGCCAATGTGGGCATGATCTTCATGCTCGCTGTGGAACAAGAATGGGACGACTTGAATCACGCGGTTCAAGTGTTTCAAAATACGGCCATGCGCCTGCGATACAGTGGCATCCCGGTCATTACAGCACCGCACCAATTGGCTTTGGGCGGCGGATGCGAATTCTGCATGCACTCCGACAAGGTGGTGGCGCACGCAGAGACCTACATGGGACTCGTGGAATTTGGCGTTGGTCTAATCCCTGGCGGCGGTGGTACGAAAGAGTTTGTCTTGCGGCTGCATGATGAAATGCACGAGGGTGATATGCGGATCAACCGATTGCGCGACCGTTTCCTCACCATCGGTCAAGCCAAAGTTTCGACCTCTGCATACGAAGCCTTCGAACACGGTTATCTGCGCGAAGGAATCGATGAAGTCGTAGTCAATCGCCGAGATCAATTGGCTCGAGCAAAGCGGGCAGCGCTTGAATTGGCCGATGCCGGCTATACGCAACCCATCGAACGCAAAGACATTGTCGTATCCGGACAAGAAGGTCTGGGCATCGTTTATGTCGGAGCACACAGCATGATGAGTGGAAACTACATGTCCGAACACGATCAAGTCATCAGTGAAAAACTGGGCTACGTACTGTGCGGCGGTGATCTCAGTGAACGACAAGCCGTTTCCGAGCGCTATCTCTTGGACCTGGAACGCAAAGCATTTGTTGAACTCTGCATGCAGCGCAAATCATTGGAGCGCATGCAAAGCCTGATTCAAAAAGGCAAAATCCTCAGAAACTAAACCATGGACGCATACATCATAGGCGGTTACCGCTCAGCAGTAGGACGATCAGGTCGGGGAGTATTTCGATTTGTTCGACCGGACGATATCGGAGAGCAGGTCGTTCGGAAGTTGTTATCCGACTTCCCGCAATTGGATAAAGAGCGCATCGACGACGTCATCGTAGGCAATGCCACACCCGAGGCTGAGCAGGGGCTCAACATCGGACGCATGATTTCATTGATGGGACTCGACACCGCCAAGGTGCCCGGGATGACCGTAAATCGCTATTGCGCTTCTGGATTGGAAACCATTGCCATCGCTTCAGCAAAAATTCAGGCCGGCATGGCCGATTGCATTCTTGCCGGCGGGATCGAAACCATGTCGCCCATTCCTTTTGGAGGGTGGCGCATTGTTCCCAATGCCCGGGTGGCCAAGAAGAATCCCGATTGGTATTGGGGCATGGGACTGACGGCTGAAGCTGTCGCCAAGGAGTACGGTATTTCTCGTGAAGATCAAGATGCGTTTGCATTGGAAAGTCACTTGAGAGCTGCCGCGGCAATCGATGGCGGAAAATTTGCCCCTGGCATTGCTCCCATTTCTGTCAACGAAGTGTACCTCGACGAAAACGAGCGTCGCCAGGAAAGGAATTACATCGTCGATACCGACGAGGGTGTTCGACGCGACTCCTCTGCTGAAGGCCTCGCTCGCTTGCGGCCTGTATTTGCACAAGGGGGTTCGGTGACCGCAGGAAACAGTTCACAGACTTCTGATGGAGCTGCTTTTGTTCTCGTCGTGAGTGAGCGCATGCTGAAAGAACTCAATGTTGAGCCGATCGCGCGTTTGGCGAGCTATCACGTCAGCGGTTTGGAACCGCGCATCATGGGCGTTGGTCCGATTCACGCTATTCCAGAAGCTTTAAAAAAGGCGGGACTATCCAAGAATGACATGGGTGCCATCGAGTTGAACGAGGCGTTTGGATCTC
>CAWVYB010000276.1:0-2039 GCA_963934215.1 uncultured Flavobacteriales bacterium
CCGTTATGACGATGCTCCTGTTGCATCTGGCGGACCCAATGCAATAAAGGACCCCGAGTGGATCCAACACCGGATCGTATCCATGCTCATCAACGAAGCCGTTGATGCCCTGTCCTTGCGCATTGCAACAGCCTTGGATTTAGAACTCGCCATGACGCGAGGAGTCAACTATCCAAAGGGCCTTCTCGCCTGGGCGAATGAATGGGGTGTTGAAACGGTGTTAGAGCATCTACAAAGCCTGCAGGAGCGTTATGGAGAAGACCGCTATCGACCAGCGCCTTTACTACGAGACATGGCATCAAACAACCAATCCTTTGATTTGGAGCAGGAGTAATCAACTGACCCTTCGAATGGAATCCAGCACGTGGGTGTAATTCCCGTCGCTTGAGATGCCCTTTGAATCAAACTCATCCAGTCGCACTTCGCCTGCAGCATGGATGATGCTCTCCTCGTTCACTAAGATTCCGACGTGAATGATTGCCCCCTGTTCATTTGAAAAAAATGCCAAGTCACCGGAGGCTCTCGCTTCAAATTCAATTGGCGATCCGACTTTCTTTTGATCACTCGCGTCTCGCGGAAGCAACATCCCGCACAGGAAAAAAGCCAATTGAGTCAGTCCGGAACAATCCACACCTAAAGCCGTCTTACCTCCCCAGAGATAAGGAGAACCCTGCAAGTTCATGGCCGCTTCCAATGGACTTGCACACGGAGCAAAGCACACATCCAAAGCAGTAAGCGGTTCAATTGAACTCCCCGCAAATTGCCATTCACCCGTCAGATTGCATTGCAATCGAGACCCCGCAGGCAAGGCCAATTGCGCTCCGTTCTCACGTCGCCACAAGGAAATAGGAGCTTGGGTTAACACCGAGGTGTTGGAATGGCTTGCTTCCGAATTCAATCCCGAGGAACGCAGCTGTTTGACATCGCACCACCCCTTGTAGCCATCGTTTACCAATTCAACCTCAATCCAATCCTTCTCTCCATGTGCTACGAACCGACAGTATTCGCCTGCGAGCATTTGAGAAACCATCTCTGCTCGGTCTGACGCAGATGACCGCAGCGGAGCTACGGGAACGGCAATTTCAAAGAGGTTGTCAGACATCAAATTTGAATCAAATCAATTCAACTGTCATTGCCGAAGCTCCGCCACCACCGTTGCAAATCCCAGCTGCCCCCTTCTTCAAGCCCTGCTTACGAAGCGCATGGATTAAAGTCACGACAATCCGTGAACCGCTAGACCCGAGTGGATGGCCCAACGCAACCGCTCCTCCATTCACATTGACCTTGGATGGGTCTAAATTCAACAAGGCCATATTGGCCAATCCAACAACAGCGAAGGCTTCATTCAATTCCCACAAATCAACCTGCTCTGTTTCCCATCCGGCCTTCTTCAAGGCCAATGGAACAGCCTTAGCGGGCGCCGTCGTGAACCATTCAGGTTGATGTGCTGCATCTGCTGCCGAAACCAGCTTAGCCAAAGGCTGAAGCCCCAAACGCTCCACGGCAGCTGCAGAGGCCAAAACCAAGGCGCTGGCGCCGTCATTCAATGTCGATGCATTGGCTGCCGTGATCGTCCCTTCTTTTTGAAAGGCCGGTCGCAAACTTCGAATACGATCCATTTTTACTTGTGTAAACTCCTCATCACGATCAATAACGATCGGGTCTCCTTTTCGTTGTGGAACAGAAACGTGAACAATCTCAGCATCAAATTGACCTTCAGACCACGCTTTCGCAGCTTTCTCATAACTCGCTATGGCAAAATCATCCTGCGCCTCACGCGAAATGCTGTGCTCTTTCGCACACAACTCAGCGCAGTTGCCCATATGAGTGGCATTGTACACATCGGTCAATCCGTCCAATAGCATGCCGTCCTTGGCCGATAGATCGCCAAATTTCGTGCCATTGCGTCCATTGAGGTAATGCGGTACTTGGCTCATGTTTTCCATACCACCGGCCACAACAATGTCAGCATCCCCTAAAGCAATTGCTTGTGAAGCAAGCGCAATGGATTTCATTCCACTGGCACAAACCTTATTGAT
>CAWVYB010000277.1:0-2016 GCA_963934215.1 uncultured Flavobacteriales bacterium
TAGACCGGGAGTATTGGGCGAACTCACATTCAGCGCGAAGTAATCCACATGCGGGTGCAACGCGTCAAAACACGTCACGTAATCATTGAGAGCCTCCTCATTGGGTGTCACTTTGTTCTTCCCAATGTTTCCACCTACAATCAGGTTCTCTGGACGCTGCTTCAATCGCTCCACTGCGTCCTCCACTCCTCCGTTGTTAAATCCCATGCGGTTGATCACCCCCTGGTCTTCAGGAAGTCTGAAAAGTCGCGGCTGCGGGTTGCCGTCTTGACCGATTGGCGTCAGCGTTCCAATCTCAACAAATCCAAAACCCAACGTTTTCATCTCATGGAGCCACCGAGCATCCTTGTCAAATCCAGCGGCTAACCCCACACGATTGGGGAAACGCAATCCGGCTATTTCCACTTCCAAAGACGCGTCACTGACCCGATAGTATCGGGTTAAAAAACTCTTTACCACCGGATTACGACACACAAACGCCATCAGCCCCATGGTCAGATAATGTGCTTTCTCTGGCTGAATTCGAAAAATAAACGGTTTGAAGATTGGATACATATCCGCAAAAGTACAGCCTTGACTGCAGACACCTTGTGGAAAACACTGTGGATAGACCAATGTTTTCAACCCAATCCTGCATGATGCAGACTTCTAAATTTGGTAACGAACGATGAAAAACCTAGGTCTAATCAGTTGGCTAGCCAAACGCAAACTTTCGGAAGAACAGGTGGCGCACGTTTTCGTGGAGACAACTTTTGAATCGGTAGAGCAGGGTTGGCCGGAACTTGCAGCATTTTTGAACGAATCTGACGGCTTCATTGAATGTCCCCAACTCCATTCTGAAGACTACGGTCGGTTTTTAATGATTGTCGTTGCAGCGAACATCCAACTGATCCCGCAGCATTTCGACAACGGTCACGATCGGCAGATCATCCAGCGCATCTTCAGCAAATTCGCGCGTGCACTCGATATTTCTCCTGATGTTTTTGCAAGCAAAGTCAAGCACTATCGCTCGTTTATGAAGCAAATCAATCAGCCTTCTAAAAACCTGGCAACAGCTATGACCCGTGCAGTCTTTTACAAGTATCACTTGAACCAGTGTCAGGCTCCTTTTTTCAGGGACATGAACTCCCCGAATCCAAATACGCAAAGGGAATTGAGGGATTTGATGCAGCACTTCCTTTGGGATTGGCCTGCATTCAAGACGACCTACCGGGTCGTTCAATCAAAAAACTGACGGTCAGTCGATTCGATCCAGGTCACGTGCCTGGTCCTTCTCTTTGAGGGCATCCCGCTTGTCATGCAACTTCTTTCCTTTTGCCACGGAAATTTTGAGTTTGGCATATCCACTTCCTGAAACAAACAAAAGCACAGGCACCACGGTCACACCAGAGTCCTTGAGTTTTTTCTCTAATTTTTTCAGTTCGGTTCTCTGAAGCAAAAGTTTTCGTGGCCTTCTTGGCTCATGACCTACGTACCCCGCATTGGAATATTCAGCGATATACATATTAAATATGAAAAATTCGCCGTCCATGAAGCGGCAATATGCCTCCATGATACTCGCCTTCCCTTGCCGAATGGATTTGATCTCTGAGCCGACAAGTTGAATCCCTGCCGTGAAATCATCCGTCAAGAAATACGTGTACGCTGCTTTCTTGTTTTTGATCTCAACCGCCATGCGTCAAAAGTACAGCACCAATGGCCTTACCTCGCATACCTTTGTCGCATGAAGCTTCCCTCCTCCATTACTGAGGCACTGCAAGACATGCAGAAAGTCGAATTGCATTGCCATCTTGAATTGGCCTTACGGCAAAGTACTCTCCGCGAATTGGCTGCTATTCAAGGACATGATGTGCGAACAGCAGGGCTTTTTGAATCCGAATTCCTCATTGAAAAACCGATGGGTAAATTACCGGAGGTCCTGCACAAGTTTCTCAACACCCGGGATGTCATCGATTCTGAAGACTGGATGGAGCGCATTGCATTCGAAGCATGCGAAGACATGTACTTGCTGTCAAA
>CAWVYB010000278.1:0-1940 GCA_963934215.1 uncultured Flavobacteriales bacterium
GTTTTCGTTTTTGGAAAAACGGAAAGCAAGTGGATCACTTGCGCGAGGAGTTCCCCCCATCAACTCCAATTAAAGAGGACGCACTCGCCGATTTTGAACAGACCGTGGAGCAACTTCGCTTAGCCATTGATTCAATGCATATTGCGCGTTAAAAGCATGGCAATGCAACCCATTGGGCGTTTATGGTGTTTGAACTTTAACCGTTTTGGTTGGAAGTGGCGCCGTGGATTTGAACATCCTTCAAGACCTGCAAGAATTGTTGAGTCAACAAATCCACAGTAAGGCGTCACTTCTTTTACTCCCTGTAAGCGTTATCGCGCTTGAAAAGCGATTCCGTAATGCTTCATTTGTTGTACCATGGACAACAGTCCATTGGCGCGCGTTGGGCTCAAATGGGTGTCCAAACCAATGCGCTGAACAAACCACAGGTCAGCGCCGGCAATCACTTCTGGAGGTAAGTTGTTCAAAGCGCGAATGACCAAGGCTACGAGCCCTCTTGTTATGATGGCATCGCTATCCGCTCCAAACAACAACGTTCCATCTGGAGATCTCTGCGCAGCAAGCCATACCCGCGATTGGCAACCTCGGATGATGTTGTCATCGGTCCGATCGGCCTCATCGAATGGTTTCAGCTCCTTGCCCAATTCAATCAAGTACTCATACTTCTCCATCCAGTCTTCGAAGTAGGCAAATTCTTCAACGATTTCTTCTTGACGCTGTTGGAGCAGTGGAGTGGAATCGGACATACGGCAAAGTTAGCGAAGCATGCGCACTGCGCGTTCCACACCAGCGGCCAATGCATCAACTTCTTGCAAGGTGTTGTAAGCCCCAAATGACGCCCTGACCGTTCCTGGAATGTCATAAAAGTCCATCAAGGGTTGTGTGCAGTGGTGGCCCGTTCGCACCGCGATCCCCATGGGGTCAAGCAGTGTTCCAATATCATAGGGATGCACACCGTCCACAACAAAACTTACCACTCCCGTCTTGTTTTCTGATGTCCCAATGAAGCGAAGGCCATCCACTTTTCCGAGCAACTGGCGGGCCTGAGCTCCCAATGTGTTTTCGTGGTCGCCAATGGCTTTAATTCCGACACCTCGCATCCAATCCAGCGCCACTCCCAAAGCAATGGCACCGCTAATGTGAGGAGTTCCGGCTTCAAACTTGTGTGGCAAACCCGCGTAAGTCGTGCCCTTCTCAAAGCTCACAGTATCGATCATTTCGCCCCCACCGCGCCATGGCGGCATGGATTCCAACAGCTCCTTTTTCCCATGCAACACCCCAATTCCTGTGGGCCCGTATGTCTTGTGCCCTGAAAACACATAAAAGTCACTCGCAATGTCTTGAACATCCACTTCCATGTGGGGAACCGATTGGCAACCGTCCACTAGAACCTTTGCTCCAACCTCCTGTGCTTCCCGCGTCAAACGTTTGATATCATTGATTGTTCCAAGCGTATTGGACACGTGCAACAACGCTACCAGCTTTGGTTTCATTTTCAGTTTTAACTGAAAATCAGCTTCAATCAGGTCACCCGTCTCATGGATTTCAACAACCTCCAGTCTGGCGCCCTTTTCTTCTGCAAGCATCTGCCAGGGAACAATGTTGGCGTGATGTTCCATGCGCGTGACAACGATAACATCGCCGGCCTTGATGTGTGTTCTTCCCCACGACTGGGCCACCAGGTTGATGGCGTCCGTCGCTCCTGCGGTCCAAATTATTTCTTCTGTGAATGCCGCATTGAGATGCCCCCGAACGGTTTCGCGTGCCTTTTCAAACGCATCCGTCGCCTGCTGAGATAGGCTGTGCACTCCGCGGTGCACATTGGCATGCAAGTGCATGAGGTACTCCCGCTGCGCTTCAATAACTGCGACGGGTTTCTGCGCTGACGCAGCGTGATCCAAATACACGAGTGGACGCCCGTTCATTTCCCGGCTCAAAAT
>CAWVYB010000279.1:0-1922 GCA_963934215.1 uncultured Flavobacteriales bacterium
CCACAAGGGAAGCGCTTTACGTTGTTTGTACCCGGAGTGGGAATCGAACCCACACTCCTTTCGGAACACGAGTTTGAGTCGTGCGCGTCTACCAGTTCCGCCATCCGGGCAAGGGTCGACAAAAATAGTAAAGGATTCGTAGCAATCTGCAATTATCTGCACGTTCTTCGCGCGGCGAAACGTTTACCCCTTCGCAAGACACCCATGAAAGGCATCCGAAACATTGCGATCATCGCACACGTTGACCACGGAAAAACTACGCTTGTAGACAACATCATTCATCAGTGTCAAGCCGTTGATCCTCGGAAAGAAACCGGTCAACTCATTCTTGATAACAACGATCTCGAACGTGAACGTGGCATTACGATTCTCTCAAAAAATGTTTCCGCAAATTGGAAAGGTGTCAAAATTAATATCCTTGACACCCCTGGTCACGCCGATTTTGGAGGTGAGGTAGAGCGTGTTTTAAAAATGGCCGATGCCGTTTTGTTGGTTGTTGATGCTTTCGAAGGGCCCATGCCACAAACTAGATTTGTGCTCGGAAAAGCCATCGAGTTGGGGTTGAAGCCGATTGTAGTGGTAAACAAAGTCGACAAGGAGAATTGTACACCCGACATTGCACAAGAGCAGGTTTTTGACTTGATGTTCACCTTGGACGCCACCGAAGAGCAGTTGGACTTCCCTACGGTCTATGGTTCGGCCAAAATGGGATGGATGGGTCCCGATTGGGAAAAACCTACCACCGATATAACGCATTTACTGGATGTCATCCTCGAGCACGTGCCTGAAGCGCCGTACCGCGAAGGAACTCCGTTGCTTCAAATCACGTCCCTTGATTACTCAAAGTACACCGGTCGAATTGCGATTGGACGTTTGTTCCGCGGCGACCTTCATGCAAACCAGGATTATGCATTGTGCACCAAAGACGGGAATCGCAAGGCAAGGGCCAAGGAGTTGTTTGTTTTTGAGGGTTTGGGTAAAGAAAAGGTGGACCACGTGCGAAGCGGAGATCTCTGTGCAATCACAGGAATGGATGGCTTCGAAATCGGCGACACCATCAGCGACCTTGAAAACCCAGAGGTCATGGAACGCATAGCAGTTGATGAGCCCACCATGTCGTTGCTCTTCACGATCAATACATCCCCTTTCCTTGGACGTGATGGAAATTTGTTGACCAGCCGGCACATACGAGAACGACTGGACGCAGAATTGCAGAAGAACTTAGCGCTTCGCGTCGAGCCGACGGACAGCGAAGATAAGTGGACCGTATACGGACGCGGCATTCTGCATTTGTCCGTGCTGATCGAGACCATGCGTCGTGAAGGATACGAAATGCAAATTGGAAAGCCTCAAGTGCTGTTCAAAGAGATTGACGGTGTCAAACACGAGCCGTTTGAGCATCTCGTCATCGATGTACCTGGCGAAGTAGCAAGCAAGGCAACGGAGCTGGTAATGAAACGCAAGGGAATGCTCCAGGTCATGGAGGCCAAAGGCGCATTGCAGCACATGGAATACCGAATTCCCTCCCGCGGGCTTATCGGTTTGCGGAACCAAGTCTTGACCGCTACATCTGGAGAAGCGGTAATGACCCACCGCTTTGATGGTTATGAGCCGTATGCTGGAGAACTTGCTTCGCGCTCCCTCGGCTCCTTGGTCAGCAAAGAAGCGGGGCAATCACGTGCCTTCGAAATTGACCGTCTTCAGGACCGCGGAACGTTCTTCATCGATTCAGGACAGGACATCTACGCAGGCCAAGTCATCGGCGAAAGTTCACGCGACAACGACATGGAATTGAACCTGGTCCGTGGAAAGCAGCTCAACAACATGCGATCATCAGGTACCGACAAAAGCCTCAACATTGCCCCACCCCGAAAACTTTCTTTGGAAGAATATATGGAGTGGATTGGCGATGATGAGTACCT
>CAWVYB010000280.1:0-1895 GCA_963934215.1 uncultured Flavobacteriales bacterium
TTCATGGCGATTTCAAGGTCAAATCAGAAATTATCCAAGTCAGTCGGCCGCATGATTCCGAACCATTTGAGGGTTCGGTTTCCGATACCCGGAACGTCGACGTGGATGATGTAAATGCCCCCAGCGATGGGAACGTTTTGTTCGTTTTTCAAATCCCAGTCCAATGACGTCAAAGGATCTGCTTTGGAGAATTGGCGGACTATCACACCCTGCAGGTTGAAGATGCTGATGGTGCATACTTCTGGTAGGTTGGTGATTTTGATACGGTTGTCCAGCTTACTTGATTCGTAGGCGCTGTAAGCGTAATACGGATTCGGTACCACGTTGATCTGGTCGAGTGCATCGCTCAGAGCTTCGGTATTGCCCAAGTCCGTGGCCACATTGGCCGTAGAGAACGTGTAGAGTGGGTTCCAGAAGTTGGTAGCACCGGCGTAGTTGTCGACGTCCAAATTGGTTGGGCTGTACTTCTCGTAGGCCTTGGCCACACGCAATCGGACGCGCACATCGTTGGGGATGAGTCCATCCTCAGGCGACAACATGGAGAAGTCCTCGTTCAACAAAGAAGAGCCCACCCACGTGCAAGCGCGGAATACTCGACGAACCGTCGTGGTGGAAGCGTTGGCCTCCAAGTTTTCGTACAAGTAGTTACCGCCGTCGTATGCCGGCATGCGGTTCTCCGATCCCTCTTCGTATTGTGAGTTCTTGAAGACATAGATCCAGTGTTGTCCACCGGCATAGGTCGCACCGAAACCACCACCAAAACCACCACCGCCACCGGCGGTGATATTCGGAGAAGGATTCCACAACATGTCGTTGCCGTTGTCTGCTGAAAGCCATGAGTCCTCACCAAAGGCCATGTTGAGGCGTTCACCCGTAGACACATCGATGGCGTACCCTGGGAACCAGCCCATGCCCATCGGTTGAGAACCGTTGGGGTTGGCCTCGCCGCTATTGTAGCCACTCTGTCCGTTGTAACGACCGTTCTTGTCCACCGATGGGTGACGGCGCAAGCTGAGCTTGTCCGCATCCGAGCCGTCCGTTGATTGGGCGAGTTCAGGAACTGCCTGCATCTCCAATACTGGACAACGCGTCCACTTGTCTTTGTCGCTGGTCATGACCACGTCGACGTTGTTCAAGCCACTGATGCCCGAGAACGGACTCAGATCGCCTTCAAGCCCATCAATGGTTGGGGCGATGGCAGGAATGCTCACCACATCACCCGTTGGAAGCTCAACACTTCCTGTAAAGCTCACCAAGCAATACGGTGACCACGTGCCGCCGAGGATGCCCTCGTAAACTTCATCTTCGTCAAGCGGATTGCCCGTCTTCAAATCATTGAAGATGACTTCCGAAGGCACATCGTCTGCGCCCTCTTGATTTCCAGCACGGATCCAGTTCAATTCACTGAAGCCTTCACTATCCGAGATGCCCAACAACCACGGCTTCGCCGGGTCATCAAACGTGATGGATGCATGCACCGGCTCGGTGAATTTTCCATCTTCAGGATAGGCATACTGGTGAACGGTGACGGAGAGCCCCCAATCCAACAGCAATTCTTCGTTGAGCAAAGCAATGGACGAAGAGGACTCGTGAACGGCTTTGTAGTCGTTGTCCGGATCGCTGTCTTCGAGCATGGTCAAATTGGTCAGCGTCCAATACGCATCTATCGCATCTTCTAGATCCGCATCGTCGCCGGCCACCCGCAACTCAAAGTCGGCAGAAGGAACCCGCAATGGATCCACTACCCGCACTTCGACAGGGCCGTGACCCGCTGCATATGTAACCGTTGAAGCGATATTGTTGTCAAGGATGTCTTGCTCCGAAGCAGCGGTGATGTCCAAGTTGGTCCGGCCATTGCCCTTGCCTTCGTGGCGCGTCATCGCAACGCCTGAACC
>CAWVYB010000281.1:0-1893 GCA_963934215.1 uncultured Flavobacteriales bacterium
AAAAGCCCCTCACGGCGATCATTGGCGGTGCGAAAGTGAGCTCAAAATTGGGCATCATCGAGCACCTCATTGGCCGAGTTGACCGCCTTATCATCGGTGGTGGCATGGCGTACACATTCGTTCAGGCCCAGGGCGGTAGCATCGGCAATAGCTTGGTCGAATCGGAGATGCACGCCCAAGCGTTGAACATATTGAGAAAAGCAGAAGAGACGGGAACCGAATTGTTGTTGCCAACAGATACGCTCGTGGCGGATCAGTTTGCGCCGGACGCCGCGACTCAAGTCGTTCCTACAGACGCGATACCGGACGATTGGATGGGATTGGACATCGGCCCAGCGACACGGGTGAAATTTGTAGAGGCCGTTTCCACGTCCCGAACGATACTATGGAACGGACCCATGGGTGTGTTTGAGATGGAAGCGTTTGCGGCTGGAACCAATCAAGTTGCGGAGGCGTTGGCCCGAGCAACCGAAGAACACGGTGCGTTTACCTTGATTGGTGGCGGCGATTCCGTGGCGGCCATCAACCAAGCAGGACTCGCCGATCGTGTGAGCTATGTGAGCACCGGCGGTGGAGCGATGTTGGAGTATCTCGAAGGCAAGGAATTGCCGGGCATTGCGGCGATGGAATCATGAAGTTCGCGGGGACATGGTTGGTCTTGGTGGCCTGCTTGACGAGCCTCGGAACCTGGGCCCAGGGTCGTGTGGAAGTTTACCCCAACGACCGTTTGATCTGGAGTGAAACGTTGTTTCATGCGGAGAACGGCTTGGTGCGTGAAGGCAATCAGTGGAGGGGACAGGTTCTGTGGACGTTGCAACCGGGAAAGATCTTCGCTGGCTACTCTTCGAGTTCGTTTGACTTGGCCTTTACGGTCCAGAACGACCAACTGATTCAAGGCGATAGCCAATTCAGTGACGCCATTTTGTATACCCTGGATGGTCCCAACGTCTACATCGGAGACAGCACCTTCCCCCTGGATTTAGTGTACACCTTGCGGCCAGCGCCCTTCGATCCGCTGGTCATCGGATTGTACACAGAAGACAGTATCAGCACGTTTGATCGGGTATGTGTTTTTCAAGGAGCCCCAAGTGCAGAACAACTGTTTGCGTTGCTCCTTGCGCAAGGGTTGCTTTGAGGCATCAATCGGTCGATTTCGCCCGAACTTGCGGACATGAATGAATTGGAAACCCGCGCAATGTTCGCGGGGTACCACCCTGCTTCCGGGGATGGTGCCGTCAAGCCGGCCATGCAGCCGAGCTCTACGTTTGTCTTCCCAACCGCTGAAGCGGGCGCTGCCATGATGGCCGCGGCTTATGGCTTACCGACGGGCTTGGAACCCAACGACCCCCCTCAAGGCCACATTTACAGTCGGCTCACGAACCCCACCGTTGACGTTGCTGAGGCGCGTTTAGCTGCTTGGGATGAAGCGGAAGATGCGGCCTTCTTCTCCACGGGAATGGCGGCGATTACAACAGCAATTTTAGCGGGAACGGGTCCAAATCGACCCCTTTGGTTTTGTTCGCCACTCTATGGAGGAACAGAGCATTTCGTTCGGGAAATTCTCCCCACCATGGGAGTCACCGTGCGCGAACTCGAAAGTTTGGATGAGCTCGAAGCCAAGGCGGCGGAATGGAATGAAACCCCAGGCGTGATTTACATGGAGACCCCTGCTAACCCAACGATGCAACTGCATCGGATGCGGACGGCGGTGGAATTTGCCCATCGGCATCGCACCCAGGAATACCCGGTGTGGACCTATGTCGACAACACGTACCTCGGGCCCATTCTCCAGCGTCCGCTGCAATTGGGGGTGGACCTGCTCTTGTATTCGGCAACCAAGTACTTGGGAGGCCACAGTGACCTCGTCGCGGGAGCGGCCAGCGGGAACAAGGA
>CAWVYB010000282.1:0-1874 GCA_963934215.1 uncultured Flavobacteriales bacterium
GAGCGTTTAGGAGCGTTTAGGAGCGAAGAGTTATGACCTCAAGCATAATTGATCCGGGACTCCTAATCCAATCCCAGAACCGTCTTCACAGCGTCCACTGCATCGAGCTTCTCCCACGGGAAGAGCTCCACAGTCATCGAAACCATACGTCCTTCAGGACTCACAAAGGTCTTCGTCTTCATCTCAGGCTCGCGTCCCATGTGCCCGTAAGCAGCCGTCTCTTCATAAATGGGCGTGCGCAACTTGAACTTCTGCTCGATGTGGTAGGGCTTCAAAGGAAAAATCTCTCGGATGCGTTCAGCCAATTCGCCGTCGGACATCTTGGCCCTACTCGTTCCGTACGTGTTCACATAAAAACCGACCGGTTCTGCCACACCAATGGCATACGCCAACTGCACCAACACTTCATCACACGCACCTGCAGCGACTAAATTTTTAGCGATGTAACGTGAAGCATAGGCCGCTGAGCGATCAACCTTGGAAGGGTCCTTACCGCTGAAAGCACCTCCTCCGTGCGCCCCACGACCACCATAAGTGTCTACAATAATCTTGCGACCGGTCAGTCCGGTATCGCCATGGGGTCCACCAATCACAAACTTACCTGTTGGATTCACGTGCAATTTGATGTCATCACCAAACAAGCTTTGGATCGACGCACTCAATGCTGCCTGTACACGTGGAATCAGAATGTTTTTGACATCAGACCGGATTTTTGCGAGCATGGCTTCCTCCGCATCAAAATCATCGTGCTGGGTTGAGACCACAATGGCTTCAATGCGCTCTGGTGTATTGTCATCCGCATATTGGATGGTGACTTGAGACTTTGAGTCTGGTCGTAAATACGGCATTGGGCTTGGGTCTTCGCGGCGGATGGCTGCGAGCTCCTGGAGTAAGCGGTGAGACAAATCCAACGGAAGCGGCATGAAGTTATCCGTTTCACGGCATGCATAGCCGAACATCATACCCTGATCACCCGCCCCCTGATCCTCAGGATTCGCTCGTTCCACTCCTTGATTGATGTCATTGGATTGCTCATGGATCGCGCTCAAGACACCACAGGATTGGGCTTCAAACATGTAAGCACTCTTGGTGTACCCAATGCGGCTAATCACCTGACGAGCAATGGTCTGGACGTCTAAATACGCCTCACTCTTCACTTCTCCTGCCAAAATAACCTGTCCTGTTGTAACCAACGTTTCACACGCCACTTTGGATTGAGGATCGAATGCCAGAAACTGGTCAATCAACGCATCGCTAATCTGATCAGCAATTTTGTCAGGATGTCCTTCTGAAACGGACTCGGATGTAAAGAAATAGCTCATAGTTGAAGCAAAAGTAATCACCTAAGCTAGAGAATTCTCCTTCGGCCATTCTATATTTGCAATGCTTATCGCGAAAGACGGAGGGAAAAGGCCCTACGATGTCTTGGCAACCCGGGAATAAGGCCGGGTGCCACATCCTACTACCATTTGGTGGAAAGATGAGCATGTGTGTACGAAGGAATTCATTCCCGTACATCTGGCTTTGGCGGAAGCACCTTTTTGTTCATCCCCGACATCGGGAACACTCAAGTCTTATGCCCGCCATGGCAAATACTTTATCAGAACAAGTCCATTTGGATTTGAGCCGATTCCCCTCTGCGGAATCCGTAGTGCAGCGAACCTTAGCGCTTCAAAAAGCTGCGTCAAAGCGAATCCTTGTGCTTGATGGAGCAATGGGCACCATGATCCAGCGGCACCGGTTGGGAGAAGTGGACTTTCGAGGAGACCAACTCAAAAATCACGGTTCTCCACTCAAGGGCAACAACGATTTATTGTCCATCACTCAACCCGATTTGATTCGTGGCATTCACCTCGCCTATCTGGAAGCCGGCG
>CAWVYB010000283.1:0-1859 GCA_963934215.1 uncultured Flavobacteriales bacterium
GTATTTTCCCAATTGAAGCCGTATTTTTGGGGCATGAAAGTATTCATTCCCTTTTGGATGACTGTCCTGTCCTGTGTTAGTTTGATTTCATTTCAATCATGCTCTGAAGGCGGAAGTCAAGTCAACGAAACCCGTTCGGACGAATTAGATGCAAAGCTTCCTGCTAGTGAGTCAACTCAGGGAGCAGACGCTAATCGCAAAGTAAACGTGAGCGTTGCAACTTCAGATTTGCATGCGTTCATTGGCATGGACACGTTAGAAGTTATCGCTTCCAATCTGGATTCGTATTTCCAAAGTACCAATGACGGCGATTGGGACCAGTTGATGCGGCATTTCCCTTTGCACAAGCGCAGCGATACGGCATTTACAAATTCTAGTAAACGTGCGTTGCAAATGTGGTGGGAAAATGGCGTGCGCAACCGAACGGAAATGGCTGAAATCCTTTACGCGAGCCCTGCAGCTATGGATGGAGACCAACAAGTCGTCTTATTGAACATGAAACTCAAGCACATTGTAGAATTCCACCCTTTTTACACCGGCACCAATCCCAGTGGCATGAAAGGAATGGTGGAATCCAACTATGGAAAAGGCAATGCTGCATTTTTCGAAAAGCCGATTGCTGAAGGAGACTCTCTCCCCTTTCGGTATTGGGAAATCAATGGGTTGAATCGAATTTGGGCGGTTTCTCATGTAGACTCGAGTCACTGGTGTTTTCTTCCTCCCAACTTCAATGAAGGGGGAGCAGCGAATATGATGAGCAGTGATGCCATGGTACAAGGCCTGAGGCACCGCCGAGCGAATGATCCAACTGCAGCCAAATAAGCCCATTAAGCCACGATTCAACAACCATGGAAATCCAACCTGTCGCATGGCTCGTTCAAAATGAATGGGGCCCATTGCAAGCCGTTATGGTGGGCACGGGTGTGGGGATGGGAGATGCACCAAAGCTTGAGGACACGTTCGATCCGCAATCGCGGAAGCATGTCCTGAACGGCACGTACCCCAAGGAAGTCAACGTTACGAGAGAACTCGATCTCCTGGTCAAGATTCTAAAGTCCCACAATGTTCGCGTCTTTCGACCGGATTTAATTGAGATGAATCAGGTCTTCACACGAGACATTGGTTTGGTAATCGATGACAAATTTATCTTGACAAATATGGTTGAAGACCGGGCGAAAGAACAAGCCGGACTGAAATCCATGTTGCAACGGAATCCAGGCAATGTTCTGACTCCACCTTCGCACGTCCACTTGGAAGGAGGCGATATCATGCCCATGTCGGGTGAAATCTGGGTGGGCTATGCAAAAGAGCCAGATTTTACAGACTTCACAACCGCACGAACCAATGAAGCGGCCATTGAGTGGTTACAGACTCAGTTTCCTGATCGAACCGTTCGTGGTTTTGAACTTCAGAAATCGGACACCCACCCTGCTCTGAACGCCCTTCATTTGGATTGCTGCATGGCTCCGCTGGGCATGGGCCACATGATGTACCATCCCGCAGGATTTAAGAACCCCGAGGATGTCGCTTGGCTTCAAGATCACTACCCCGCGGAGAACCGCATGGAATTGACGGCAACTGAGATGGAGCACATGCATGGAAATGTATTGAGTATTGCACCCCATGTTGTTATTTCTTCGATCGGTTTTGAACGAACATTCAATCAAATGAAACGTTGGGGCTACGACGTTATTTTGGTTGACCTAACTGAAACAGCGAAAATGGGCGGCCTCCTGCGTTGTTCTACTATGCCCTTGCGCCGTCAACCCACCCATCCATGACCCAAAGCACCCAACACGTTGTTATGATCCGTCCAGACTCGTTTCGAATGAACGAGGAAACGGCAGAAAACAACCATT
>CAWVYB010000284.1:0-1828 GCA_963934215.1 uncultured Flavobacteriales bacterium
CCGCTGGTTATGACTGTGACGGCGATTGCCTCGTGGACAGTGATGGCGACGATGTTTGCGATCAAGACGAGATTACGGGCTGCCAGAATGAGTCGGCATGCAACTACGAAGCAACGGCTACTGATGTGGGCTACTGCCATTTTGCAGCCATGAACTACAACTGCGACGGCAACTGTTTAAATGACGCGGACAACGACGGCGTATGTGACGAGGACGAGGTGGCGGGTTGTACCACACCTTCGGCTTGTAACTTCAATGCATCAGCTACAGACGATGACGGCAACTGCACGTTTGCAGCCGCTGGTTATGACTGTGACGGCGATTGCCTCGTGGACAGTGATGGCGACGATGTATGCGATTGGATAGAGTTAGAGGCCATTATGAATGCGCTGAGCGCAGGACTATATTGTGGTGACGGCACTCTTTGGGTGGAAAGTGAACAAACTTGTATGTCGCTGGAAGGGTGTTTAGGTGACCTTAATAACGACGCCATAAGAGGAACGGAAGACTTGCTTATGTTACTCACTGTATATGGTCAGGATTGTGAATGATTCAGCCTTTAAGAGGCGCTTTTGCCGTTGCTTTCACTCAGCTTTAGCACCATTCTAATGAACGAATTGAAAAGGCTTTGAAAGCTAAAATCGGTTCATTCAGAATGCTAACGAATTTGTGCAGGGGATCAGGAACGAAATCAGTTTTCAGAGCAAGTTAAGAACAATAAAACAGGAGCCGCTGAAGGAAAAACATACAGAATGTGTATCACAAATCTGAACGACCTAGCGCAAACGTCCCGCTAGAAATCCCGTAGTCCAGGCCGCTTGGAAATTGAATCCACCGGTAATGCCATCGACATCAAGTACCTCGCCAGCGAAATACAACCCAGGCATCACCGTGCTCTGCATGGTGGCGAAATCGACTTCCGATAAGTTCACCCCGCCACACGTCACAAACTCTTCTTTGAAGGTGGTTTTGCCGTGCACCCCGTAAATGTCATTCAACAACGTGTTGAGGAGCTTGTTGCGGGATTTCTTGCCCAGCTCGAGCCACAACAAATCGGCATCAATTCCTGATTTATCCAACAGGTACAACCAGAAGTTCTTGGGCAAATCAAAAGGACACGCGTTGGCCATTTTCTTCTTTCGAATCTCAGGCAATGCTTCATCCATCAGGGCAGACACCTCATTTTCATTGGATACCCCCACCCAGTTCACTTGAATGTTGAAGGCGTAGCCTTGCTTCTCGAGCTCTCGGGCCCCCCAAGCGGATAGTTTCAATACTGCCGGGCCGCTCATGCCCCAATGGGTGATGAGGACGGGACCTTGGTGAGCCAGTTTGGTACCTTGAATGCGAACGAGTGCGTCCTTGATCACCAGCCCCATCAGTTTTTTGACCGGTTCATGGGGGATTTTGAAGGTAAACAGCGAAGGCACGGGAGCGCTCACGGTATGGCCCAGTGTCCTCAGCCAATCGAAGCCTTCGGTCTTGGGGCTGCCTCCAGTAGCAATGATCACACGGTCAAAGCGGGCAGCATTCAATTGATATTCCCCGTTGTACAATACAATGGAGCCAACAGGCGCTTGCATTTTGATTTCCACGCCTTTTTTGTGAGCCTCCTGCATCAAACAATCGATGATGGATTGCGAATCATCCGACTGCGGAAACATCCTGCCATCAGGCTCGGTCTTCAAAGGGACTCCGCGCGAGGTAAACCATTCCACAGTGTCCTTGGCTTGAAATTCGGTGAATGCCTTTTTGAGTTGTTTGCCTCCTCGAGGATAATTCTTCGCAAGGGAACTCGGCGTAAAGCAAGCGTTGGTCACATTGCACC
>CAWVYB010000285.1:0-1820 GCA_963934215.1 uncultured Flavobacteriales bacterium
GGATCAAGTTGGTACTTCCTTCGGTATATGGACCCCAAAAACGTTTCTGCTTTTTGCAGCCGTGAAAAATCAGATTATTGGGGACAAGTGGATCTGTATGTTGGTGGAGCCGAGCATACCACGGGACACCTGTTGTATTCAAGATTTTGGACAAAATTCTTGTTTGATCGCGGGTTCATTGGTTTCAATGAACCTTTCAAGCAGATGATCAACCAAGGCATGATCCTCGGTAGGTCTAGCTTCGTATACCGCATTCAAGGAACCCAAACATTTGTCACCGCCGAAAAGCGCAAAGAACATAAGACACAGCGCCTACATGTGGACATTGGTCTTGTTCAAACCGATAAATTGGACTTGGATGGCTTCAGAAAATGGCGCAGTGAATTCGCAGATGCTAAATTCATTTTGAACGCAGATGACTCGTATACCTGCGGACATGAAGTGGAGAAAATGTCCAAGTCAAAATTCAATGTCCAAACGCCTGACGAACTCGTCGAGCGTTATGGAGCAGACACCTTGCGCTGTTATGAAATGTTCTTGGGGCCCCTAACCCAGCACAAGCCGTGGGACACTCAGGGAATCAGTGGAGTGCATAACTTCCTGCGCAAGCTTAATCGCTTGTATGAGAACATCTCGGATGAAGTGCCTACAGAAGCTGCGTTGCGCGCCTACAATAAGACCGTTCGGAAAGTAACGGAAGACTTGGATCGTCATGCATTCAACACCGTGATCAGCGCGCTCATGATCGGCGTGAATGAGCTAACTGATGCCGGTTGCCAAGCCTCATCCATCCTCAAGCCCCTCGCTATTCTTGTCAGCCCCGTAGCTCCACACTTGGCCGAAGAGTTGTTTCAAATGGCAGGAGGATCTGGGCTCGCTGTTTCCTCTGAATGGCCAAAATGGGATGAGCAGTGGCTCATCAGCGATCAGGTAGTGTATCCCGTCTCTTTCAATGGAAAAGTTAGATTCCAAATGGAGGCTGCTACCTCGGCCGACAAGCAGGAAGTCGAAACTCAGGTCTTAGCGGATGAACGCACAGCAAAGCAATTAGAGGGTAAAGTCGTCCGAAAAATCATCGTTGTACCCGGACGCATCATCAATATCGTCGCCAACTAACTCCTTTTTAGCGTTTCATAAAAGTATTTGGTGTGTTGTTTTATGCATTTTGTCTTGATTTTCTCTGATAAAAATCGGACATTACGTTCTTGGGCTTAGCCCCGAACCAAAACTCGCTTGATGAAATTTTCGTTGCGGATTATTCTGTTGCTCACCCTTGGTGCGTCAATGACCTTGCACCCTATTGGGGTTGAGGCCAGCGCTTCATTGCATCGTATGAATTTGGTAGATGGCTGCACGGATGATAGCGCTTGCAACTTCGACCCGGCTGCTTTAACGGATGATGGTTCCTGTGACTACCTCTCATGCCTCATTGGCTGTACGGATTCCATGGCGTGCAATTTCAATGCCGCGGCATTGTACCCAAATAACGGAACCTGCGAATATCAATCCTGCTCGGGGTGCATGGATGTATCCGCCTGTAATTTTAACGACACTGCGACCATTACGAATAACAATGCATGTGATTACACATGCTTCGGATGTTCAGACTTCACCGCGTGTAATTTTGACTCCAACACGACATCCCCTAACCTCGAAGCGTGCTTCTACGCAATCCCCGATTTCGATTGCGAAGGAAACCCCACTGGCTGCGGTGGATGTGAGCCCATCTTCATCGCTGATTTCACGGATGAAACCTTAGAGTGCAGCGAGCAATTGCCGTTAAGCAGTTTGGAAACAGTTGTGGCCGTTGGAAGCTGCAC
>CAWVYB010000286.1:0-1811 GCA_963934215.1 uncultured Flavobacteriales bacterium
ATTTGAGCGCGCCGGACCCGTCGCAATAACTCTTCAGTTTTCCCGGAAAACATCGGGCCGCAGACGACTTCGATGCGTCCTTCGCCGATTCCGGTGTGCTGAAGTGGAGAATGTTCGTCGTGTGGTACCATATTCTTGTGTTCGAAATTACTTCAGTTGCTACTTTGCACTCTCATGAAAAGGAATCAAATTTTCGAATGGCACCCAAATTTAGTTTGGATGGCCGGTTTGGCGTGTACAATCATAGCGATTGGTTGCTCGCGAACCCCTGGTGAAGGTGGTCAAGCCGTGATACACGGTAAGATTGAAGTGGAACAACGGCTGGTCATAACAAACCCAAGCGGCGCAGTTCGAGCACCCGCTGCTGACGAAGATGTGTTCATCATTTATGGCGACCGGGTGGGTCCGGATGACCGTGTTCAGACCAATTTCGACGGGGAATTTGCTTTTTATGGCATGAGAACGGGGGATTACACGGTTTATGTGTTTAGCGAAGACACCCTACCGGCTTTTAACAACGCACCGAAAATCGCCATCATCCAAGAGGTGACCGTTGTTGATCGGGATGAGGCGTTGGATTTAGGAGTCTTGCGGATTTTTGAAGACATCTGAGATGCGAATAGCGTTGTTACTTGTTTTGAGTTTATTCACTCAACCCATGTGGGGCCAATGGTCTGAGACGGGAGGTTGGCTTGGCGTGGAAGTGGACCAGAGGTTGCGCAATGATTGGGCCTGGTCGTTGCAATGGGAAAACCGCTGGGACGCAGACTTATCGCGGCATCAACGCGGCATCTTAGACGCCTCGATTGAGAAAAACCTATTCTCTCGGATTACGGCGAACGTCCAATACCGCTATTCAGAAGAACGAAACCGGACGGGCGGCTATACTCCCCGACAGCGTTTGGCTTTGCGCTTGAGCAGTGAAGGTCAATGGGGAATTGGGAAATGGAACGCCCGACTCATGGGTTCGCAATCCTTGGGCCCGAGTATTGGGGCAAATGACACCCCTTGGATGGAAGTTGATGAGTCTGTCAGATTTCGCTTTGGCTATCAGCATGACTGGACTGGTCTCTGGCGATGGAAAACAGATATTGAACTCTTCCCCGATTTCGAAACGTTTGCTGACCAAAAGACGCGCTTTCGATGGTTGTTTACGCGACAGGTAAGCAAGGCGTTGTCTGCAAGCATTGGCTATATCTGGTCACAGCAATGGAATGCGGTCGATCCGCAAACGCAGCACATCCTGAAAACCAACTTGAGTTGGACATTGGACCGCCCTAAGAAACGCAAGAAATCAAAAACCAAGATTCCGAGTGCGCTTGTGCTGGTGGCTGAACAGGGCAATCAAGTCGCGCCTGTTGTGCCGGCTGTGTGCACCTCAGAAGCGGCCTACGTTTCAGAAGTACATGCAAAAGGTCAACCAGCTGATTGGATTGTGATCACCAACCGAAGTGAGAGTTGGTGTACGTTAGAGGGCTGGCGTCTGACGGATTCACTGGAGAAATCGGGTTTGGAGTTTGACGCAATTGTTCTGCCTCCTCAGGGGAAGTGGAAGGGGTATGAAAAAGGCCAAGGAGGCTTTGATTTTGGGATTTCAGCAGATGGTGAGCGTTTATTTTGGATTCATCCTCAGGGTCAAATACAGGAAATTCAGGTCGGACCACAACAAGGGAAAGGAGCTCAATCCATTGATTTATTAGGGAGAAGCCTGCCTGTGGGATCGACAGAAATGGACTGATTAGGGAAGGAATTTGACGCGATGTGATTTTTGTCCACACCTGAGCTTGGGTTGTAAACATCCGTTTGCTATC
>CAWVYB010000287.1:0-1791 GCA_963934215.1 uncultured Flavobacteriales bacterium
CCTATACGATCACCGCTAACATCAGCAATACAACCTTCCAGACCACCATTTGGCTCTCATCAATGCCGTTCGGCACCCTTACCTCTGCAGTGGAAGGCGCTGCGCTCAGTTTGGGCGAAGCCATGACGCCAATCACCCTCAACTACACTTCTCAAGCAGGTAATGGTACAATCTACAACGGCACAGGGAATGTTTCGATGGTCAAGGACATCAGCAGCGGAAGTGGCGGCAGTTACGCCAGCTATCTCACAGCCATTGGCAACACCCTCTATTTCCAAGCTAGCGACGGAACCAACGGAACCGAATTGTGGAAGAGCGATGGAACTGCCTCAGGCACGGTGATGGTCAAGGACATCAACAGCGGAAGTGGCAGTTCTCCCCAAGCCCTCACAGTCATTGGCAACACCCTCTATTTCACAGCCGACGACGGAACTAACGGAGAAGAATTGTGGAAGAGTGATGGAACAGCCTCTGGCACGGTGCTGGTCAAGGACATTCGCCCCGGAGGCCCCGGCAGTAATCTCGGGTCCTTTACAGCCGTTGGCAACACCCTCTATTTCCAAGCCGACGACGGAACCAACGGATTCGAATTGTGGAAGAGCGACGGAACAGCCAATGGCACCGTAATGGTCAAGGACATCTACAGCGGAAGTGGCAGCAGTAATCCCTCCTATCTCGCAGCCTTTGGCAACACCCTCTATTTCGAAGCCGGCGACGGAACCAACGGAAACGAATTGTGGAAGAGCGATGGAACAGCCTCAGGCACAATGATGGTCAAGGACATCCGCAGCGGAGGCACCGGCAGTTCTCCCTCCCGCCTCACAGCCGTTGGCAACACCCTCTATTTCGGAGCCAACGACGGAATCAACGGATACGAATTGTGGAAGAGCGATGGAACAGCCTCAGGCACGGTGATGGTCAAAGACATTAACAGCGGAGGCACCGTCACTTATCCCGCCGGCAGTTCTCCCCTCTCTCTCACAGCCGTTGGCAACACCCTCTATTTCGTAGCCCAAGACGGAACCAACGGAACCGAATTGTGGAAGAGTGATGGAACAGCCTCAGGCACGGTGATGGTCAAGGACATCCGCCCCGGAGGCAGCAACAGTGGTATCCCCTATCTCACACCCATTGGCAATATCCTCTATTTCCAAGCCGACGACGGAACCAACGGAAGAGAATTGTGGAAGAGCGATGGAACAGCCTCAGGAACAGTGATGGTCAAGAACATCAACAGCGGAAGTGGCGACGGTTGTTGCGGCGATATCACAGCCTTTGGCAACACCCTCTATTTCGGAGCCAACGATGGATTCAACGGAGGCGAATTGTGGAAGAGCGATGGAACAGCCTCAGGCACGGTGATGGTCAAGGACATCAACAGCGGAACCAGCAGCGGTACCACTATCCATCTCACAGCCGTCGGCAACACCCTCTATTTCCGAGCCACCGACGGAACAAACGGAAATGAATTATGGGCTTTAGATCCAGCAAACATCACCCTCAACACCCCACCACCCGTTTCATGGGAAACCGACCCTGCGCTACCTGCAGGAATGAGTATCTCGAACGGTGTCATCAGCGGTACACCTTCGGTCTATGCAAACAATCAGACCTACACGATTTATGCCAACCAGAGTGGTTACTCAACCACCCATGAGTTGTGGTTCAGCGTGGACAGTGAGAATCCTCATACTGTGGTTGACGGACAAGCCATCGATGCGATTGGCTTCCATCCTCCGTTCAACAACGGAACGACCACGTGGACGGCTTCGGCAAACTTGCCAGGAAACC
>CAWVYB010000288.1:0-1791 GCA_963934215.1 uncultured Flavobacteriales bacterium
CGGCGCGACCATTCGAAACGCATCACAATGCGTTGGATATTCCGCTGTATTTGCGGATTGCCAACGAATTGTACCTCAAACGACTCATCGTGGGTGGATTCGAAGGTGTATATGAATTCTCTCGGAACTTCAGAAACGAGGGCATGGACCGCACCCACAATCCTGAATTCACCGTGTTGGAATTGTACGTGGCGTACAAGGACTATCACTGGATGATGGAGACCATTGAAAACCTCATTGGGGATGTCTGCCAATCCGTGCATGGAAAAATGCAGGCCAACTTGGGCGGGCATGAAATCAATTTCAAGCCACCGTACAAACGTGTCACCATGCGCGATGCGATAGTGGAACACACCGGGGTTGATATCGACGGAAAGGACGAAGCCGAGCTTCGAAGTGCCTGCCAATCGGTCGGTGTCGACACGGATGACAGCATGGGGAAGGGCAAGTTGATTGACGAGTTGTTCGGCGAAAAATGCGAGCACCACTATATCCAACCGACGTTCATCATCGATTATCCGGTAGAAATGTCGCCTCTTACCAAGGTGCACCGTGACAAGCCCGACTATACGGAGCGGTTTGAGTTGATGATCAACGGAACGGAAGTCGCCAACGCATATAGCGAGCTCAACGATCCCATCGTGCAACGAGAACGGTTCGAAGAACAACTGAAGTTGGGAGAGCGCGGTGACGATGAAGCGATGTTCATTGACCAGGACTTTCTGCGCGCATTGGAATACGGCATGCCTCCAACCAGTGGTGTGGGAATCGGTATTGACCGCTTGGTCATGATGCTGACCAACCAAGCATCCATTCAAGAGGTTTTATTGTTCCCCCAAATGCGTCCCGAAGTCTTCAATGCTGGCCCCGATTTAACAGCGCTAGAAGCACTGGGCATTCCAAGCGAGTGGGTTGAACATGTGGCTGCTGCTGGTTTTGATTCCGCTGCTGCTCTGAGTGAGCTATCTCCTGCAGGTCTCCGTGAAAAAATGAACGGATACCGAAAAAAGAACAAATTGTCCATCTCTGCACTTTCATTGGAAGCTGTGGAAATGTGGTATTCCTCCATTCATTAAGGCCCCATATCGATGCCCGCACCTTTCAAGCAATCCATTGTCATTGCCGTTTTGAAAACCATTCATGACCCGGAAATTCCTGTGGATATCTATGAATTGGGATTAATTTATGAAGTGAAAATCACGGAGGATGGATTCGTCCACATCGAGATGACACTCACTTCGCCCAATTGCCCTGTCGCTGAAAGTCTTCCCGCTGAGGTGGAGGAGAAGGTTTCGGGTATTGAAGGAGCCACAGGTGCTAAGGTCAACATCGTATTCGATCCGCCATGGACGCAAGACCTCATGAGTGAAGAAGCCAAACTAGAACTCGGATTCCTTTGAGTACAGACCAACCGACCACCCGTGGCATTGCCATTCTTGGGAGCACCGGATCCATCGGAACCCAAGCCTTAGAGGTCATCCGGCAACAGCCCGAATCCTTACATGTTGAAGTCCTCAGCGCATACCGCAACGCTGACTTGCTGATTGCGCAAGCCCTGGAATTTCATCCGAATACCGTGGTCATTGGCGAACTTTCGTTGCTCTCGAAAGTCAAAGACGCGTTGTTTGATGAGGGCATTAAAGTCTACGCAGGAGAGGATGCACTCGAGCAAATTGTGGAGATGGCTGGGATCGATATGGTACTCACAGCTTTGATGGGTGCCGCCGGATTGCGACCAACCTTGAAGGCCATACGCGCCGGAAAAGACATCGCGCTTGCCAACAAAGAAAC
>CAWVYB010000289.1:0-1771 GCA_963934215.1 uncultured Flavobacteriales bacterium
TGCGCTTCGAACTCGGCTGGGAAGTTCTTCCGACCAAGCGCTCGGGCCCTGCGCAAAAGCGGCCTGGCGTTTATCTCGGCGTCATGTTTTGGAGAGAGTGGAATGCCAACCGCTGGGGAGAAGCTACTTGGACGCGGCAATTGGAAACGGCTGATGTGCGACTCTATATGGGCCAAGCAGCTTTCGCTTTGGAATTTCGGCTGATCCTTCCTTAGTCTGCTGAAGGCGCTTGATCCACCCATTGGGTCACATACTCCAGAGGCTTCCGATGGCTCACAGGCCAAGATTCTTCCGGGTAGCCCATGTAAAAGAATCCCAATACCTGCCCGTTGGCTGGCAATCCAGCAAATTCCCTCACCTCATCCAGATGAATGAATTGGGGAGTCGACCAAAAACCGCCTATGCCATGCGCTGTGCAAGTCAAGTACATGTTTTGCACGGCACATGCGACAGCCAACATTTCGTCCTGCTTTCCTATTCGGCCGGTCGCATCTGGAACCATTCCGATCACCACCATCGCCGAAACACGCTCGCCTCTTCGTTCGAGCTTTTCGAATTTAGATGCTGAAAAGGCATCTCCTGAGGCCACCTTGTACCAATGAGAGAGCTTTGGACCAATGGCCTGCATGCCTTCACCCACATATGCCGTAAACCTCCACGGCTGGGTCATGCCATGCGTTGGTGCCCAGGTCGCATTGGTCAGCACCAATTCAACAATTTCACGATGCACTTTTCTCGCCGAGAATTTCTCCGGTGATAAGCTTCTGCGGTCGCGAATCAAATCAGTAACCTCGGACAAGTTGTGGCGCATGGATTGAGTTTGAATGGGTGAATATCAACGCTACAAAGTTAAGGATAGCGAGCAGCTGATAGTAGATAAACTCCAGGCTACTATGCGCTACTTTTTTGTTCTACTTTTCGGTCATGCGAACGATGTATCTTCTTTGTGCGGTGGCTTTCATTTCCTCTGCAGTTTTCGGACAATCCAACTCCGAATCCACAGACAGCCTGAACATACGAAGCCTCTATGATGATGTCTTGCTCAACGGGGAGGCTTATGAAAACCTCAGGACACTCACGAAAGACATTGGCCACCGTTTGAGCGGTTCCGAAAGTGCCGGAAAGGCCATGGTATGGGGCGCAGAAGTGATGCGGTTGTATGGCGCTGATGACGTCCGTATTATGCCCGTCATGGTGCCGCATTGGACGCGAGGAAACGTGGCCAACGCTACAGTCCATTGGGGCAATGGCGAAAGCAAGAAACTGCACGTCACGGCATTGGGAGGTTCGGTTGGGACTCCCTCAAATGCTGAGATAATCGCCAACGTAACGGTCGTTAAGCGTTTATCGGAATTGAAGAAGTTGCCCGCTCATGAAACGGAAGGACGTATCGTTTTGTTTAACCGGCCCATGGACCCTGTTCAAATCAATACGGGATCGGCTTATGGCGGCGCCTATGATCAGCGTGGCAACGGAGCAAGCGCTGCAGCGGATGTTGGAGCCATTGGTGCATTGGTACGTTCGTTGACCCATGCGTTGGATACACTTCCTCACACGGGAGCAATGCGCTACCAAGACGACATCCCTAAAATCCCCGCTGCTGCTATCTCCACTGTAGATGCCGCCTGGTTGGCAAAGGCCGTTCAAGCAAATCCCGAATTGGAAATATGTCTAGAAATGGATTGTGAAGCGTTTGAAGATGTGGAACAAGGCAATGTCATCGGGACCTGGTATGGGACCGAATTGCCCGATGAGATTATCACCCTTGGAG
>CAWVYB010000290.1:0-1766 GCA_963934215.1 uncultured Flavobacteriales bacterium
CCTCCCTTCTGGATGGCATCGTTCCGGAGGTATATATCGAGGGAGCTCCAACTTTCAATGACGCCGAAGACGGCTTGGGCCTAATTCGCAACGACGGGATATTATTGGATGCGGTTCATTATCGCCAGGCTTGGTGGCAAGGCGACAATGGAGGTGTATCCCTTCAGATTTTGCAGCCTGGGGCATGCGCTAGTCATGTAAACTGGACCGGAAGCAGCGCTTTGGATGGATGCACTCCCGGCACGTCAAGTGCCCAAGAAATACCCCTAGCGATTGAAAGCGAATTGTTGCTCATAGACCATATTGTCCCCACCTCTGAATCGAGCGGTTTCATTGAATTCAATGCTCCATTCGACCCACTATCTGAAGTGCAAATTTCACCAACGGGCAGCACTACGTGGCACTCCGAAGACCCCTTCCCTCGCCGTTTGTTTTGGACCCAGCGCGTATCGCTTCCTAATCAGCACGTACACTTCGACATTGAGCATCTCAAATCGTGTGAATCAGATTGGGCTACAGGCCCCAGATTTGCATTCAAGGTCGATTTGGAAATTGGAAGGTTCCCCGAGCTTGGCGACCTTGTCATCTCTGAAATCGCCCACAATCCCACCGGGAGCTCAGCCGTTTGGGGAGAGTTTATTGAGCTTTACAATCGCAACGAAATTCATGCAGTGGAGCTTGGGGGTTTACATTGTGGCGATCTGATTATTGACGAGAGAAGCGTCCTTCAACCTGGTCAAAGATTGGTCATGCACCCGGGAGTGTTGCCAAATGAAAAAGGAACGGTGACATTGCTCAATACACTCGGGCTTGTCTTAGACGAGGTAAATTATTCCGCCTGTTGGCATGCCCATCGCAAAAATGCAGAATCGGGATTCAGCTTGGTTCGAGTAGATATCCATGGCCCTGCTCAAAACAGCGAAAATTGGACATCAAGCGGACAGTCTTTTGGAGCCAGTCCCGGCGAAACAGATTCCATTGAGCGCGCAGGGTCTTGGCTCAATGAGGGGTCGCTTGAAGGATTTGACAGTGCATTTTTAATGCTTGGTGAAACCTCTGGTGATATCTATTTTTTGTTCAGCAAACCGGTTCTTCTGGACACCGCAGAATTCTGGACAGTCAAAAAGCACGAGTCCATCGGCTGGTTTCAATATGCTGATGCCAATCGAATCTGGGCTCAACCATCCTGGAGGCCGATTCCGGATTCCATCGTCGCCACGGATGCCCATGGCCGAACTAAATGGCTTCAAATCAGCAGCTATGCACCCAATTCAAATGAAGTAAACAGGTCTATGCATCTCAATGAAATTCTAGATGCCGATGCGTTTGGGGAACCCTTCATTGAAGTGGAGAACACAAACTCGACCCCTATTGGGACCGCCGAATGGTTAGTTTCAACCGAATCTCTTCCATTTCCAGATGATTGGATTCCGCTGTCCCCCGAAATTAATTGGCAACTCCCTCCGCATAAGCCATGGGCCTTTTCAGCTTGTCCCAATCGACTCCATACATCACGAGCTTTACCTACATCACTACCGAGTTTATATGGACGCAGCCAGATTCACCTGAAATCCCCTGAACACGCGATCGAAAGCGTACCATTGAATGCAGAACTTCATGCTCCATGGGCAAATCCCAGAGAAACTTCGTTGGAACGCATGCAATCAACAGCAAATGCGCAATGGCGATCAAGTTCGGCCGCAGACGGCTCAACTCCGGGAGCACAAAATAGCTGGAATCAATTGACACCGACAGTTCAACAAACG
>CAWVYB010000291.1:0-1759 GCA_963934215.1 uncultured Flavobacteriales bacterium
GCTAATGTCGCCGGACATATGGTGGGAAATCCGTCTGTTGATGTGCACGCTGGATCAGCCACACATTCTGCACATTGCGCTAGAGCGTCAATCGGTGTTAGGAGCAGCACTGAAAAAAAGGCAGTTGCGACCCATGCTATTTGTTTCATCTTCACCACCCAAAGATGGTAAAATTGAATTTGAGACGGAATCTACTGATGGAGTGTACATTGCGTGTATGAATCGATTCTTCACACCCTTGTTTACGGTTGCTTTCATCACGATAATTTCGACGACCACCTTGAGTCAAATCACGCCGATCAGTGATGTTCAAGGGCAAATCGACGTATCTCCCTTTCAAAATGAGGAAGTCACGATTTCAGGTAAAGTCACCGAATATTTTGGGGATACGTTTTACCTGCAAGATGATTACGGTGCTTGGAATGGAATTTTCATCAACGGCGAAGGAATCGAGATTCCAGCCAATCCTCCGTATTGGAGCGGTGTGCGTCAACCTGAAGTGGGTGATGTCCTGACCGTGTTAGGTACGGTTGCTGAAGTGGATGGCAATACCGAACTGGTGGATGTGTCTCTTGTGGAGTTTGTTGACTTTTGGAATGCCACCCCATTGGGAGTGTGGTTGACCGCCGATGCTTTTCAAGACGAACAATATGAAGGAACCCGGGTGCGCATTGATGCGGCCACCATCCTCACCGCTCCTGACTCCGAGGGTTTCTGGACAGTTACCGATGGCACGGCCGAACTGGTCTGCTGGGGCGTCGATACCAGTGATGTTGGAAACAACGAAGATCCGGATGGCCCAACTCCAGGCGACATGTATCAAATCTACGGGGCGCTGCACCAGTTATCAGGCGGACATGTTCTGCATGTCGGTGACATTGACGTATTGGCCTTGAGTGTGGAAGCACTGGAGGAAGTTCGGGTTCACGTTTTCCCGAATCCGGCGTCGAACTGGGTCGCGTGGAATTTCCCCGATAGTCAGCCGCGCCAAATCCTGATTTCGGACAGTCAAGGGCGCATTGTGCATGAAAAGTCATTTCAATCTACCTGCTTTGAATTGGATGTTTCTCACTTCTCCCGTGGAGCGTATTCATGGGTTTGTCTATCCGATGCGATGCAACCAACTACGACTGGCCAATTGTTGCTGAACTAAAGGTTCACCGCATCATCACCGGCAGGCTGGGCTCGGATTGTTTTCGCTTGACACTGTTGAACACACCGGTGTTTGAATCTTTCATTTCGCTATTTGAAGGGGGATAGGTTCAAGTCAAGGGCGAAGAACGTGTAAGATGACATGTCAACTCGTCGATCGTTTTGACATGTTTGAATGAAATTTCAGAAGCTCGACGGACATTGTATGGAATATAAGGTGCTGCAGAAAACAGGTTTTAGCCCCAAGTCAAGAGCATGCAGTCACGAGATTATTGGCATTTTTCTCTTGGACTCGCCTGTCTTTATTGTGAGTCTAAGGCTCCATCTTTTCGTACTTATATATATGAAAAACAGTATGTTACGTATTTTTGGTGCGGGGATATTTGAAAACGCGGTAGGATGATTTTGATGACATCTAGACAAGTTTGGAAGCCCTCTGTATCCAAGCGTAATTTTAGATTCAGTGTGAAGAATGCCTCTTTTGCTGCAATTGTAAACGAAAAGAATGAAGCGCTTTAGTCAATTTTTGTTGATGCTGGCAGTCATGGTGAGCCCAATAGTTGTCGCCGCCCAGTGTGTGGGAAATGGCGGTTATGTGGAAGATGGA
>CAWVYB010000292.1:0-1751 GCA_963934215.1 uncultured Flavobacteriales bacterium
TAACAAACGCCATCCAACGTATACGTTACTTCATATTCGCCGGCTCCGTTGCTCGGGTCAAATTCATCTCCCCCGATAATACATCCCGTACAATCCGAGGACCAGACCCCTCCTTCATCAGCTGCTTGCAATGGAAGGATGTCGCCTGACTCGCACAATTCGGGAATTGGAACGATGGACGCATCCACTTGGGGCTCTACGTTTATTGTTCCGATAAACGGTGTGCTGCATTCGTTACTGAAGATAAATTCAATTCCTACTGTGCCCAATTGTTCAGCGATGAATGAACCGTTGTTTGGATTCAAAATACACCCTGGACAATTCGATGACGACCACACGCCGTTTTGTCCCAATGTATACTCAGCAGGAATGTCCGCGTCGAATGTAAAACTCAACCCCATCTGTTCTCCTTCGCACAAAGGGTCCGGTTCATTGAATGATGCCTGAAGTGTCGGCTGGATATCAACGATCCAAGAAGACGAGTCATTGCACGCACCGTTGGCGATGGAATACGACACATCGAGCAATCCGATCGGCGCATTGCCCACGACAAACAAGCCCGCACTGTCGAGGCATGCACCACAGGGAGCAGACCACGTACCTCCCGGCACATTGACATTGAACTGGAACTCAACCGATGTCTCACAGAAACTACCTGGAACATTGGAGGCGCCAATGGCCACGCTTTCACTCACAGCTAGCTGCAACTCCGAAACAATTGGGCAATACGATTCGGGTGTAAAAACGATGTTCCAAATATTGGATTCCATTCCCGTAGCGTCAAAAACACCGGTCAAAGAATCCATGCAGCCAAAACAGTCAGATGTCCAAAACCCGGGAATATCTGTCTCAAATTCTGCAGCCTCATCCTCACACAAGATGGAAGGCCCAGAAACGATTCCTTCTAAAGGTGAAGACACTCCAATTTCCATCGAAGATTCACCCGGACACACTCCAAACGTTGTAAAGGTGACCTCGTTCAACCCCACCTCCGCTTCATCCGCAAAGAAGACACCTGTATTGGCATTGATGCATTCCCCACATGAAGCAGTCCATGCACCATAAACCGGTGTCGCATTTAAATCAAAAAACTCACCAGAACACAGAGTCTCTGTTGATGCTGTGAATAGCGGGGCAGGCGTGATACCGATCGGAATGTTGAGCGTTTCGACATCGGCAAAACACGAGCCGTCTACGACATGAATCACTTGCAACGGGCCAGAGCCTGCTATCCCGGGGTCGATGGTCAAGGTCTCCTCATCGAAACAATCTTCGCAATCCACGGTCCACGTTCCCTCTTCCTCCGAATTGGGCGTGATTTGAAACGGCTCTCCTCCCGAACAGAGTGGCGTAGGATATGAAAAACCAGCATCTGCATCGCTCACAGCAATCACCTCCAGTTCATCTGACACAACCTGTTCATAGTCGTCTGCCGTCGGAGCAGGCCCATCGTATTGATCGACGCAAAAGTTTGCAGAGCCCGAAGAACCGGATTCCAATGTATACGCGCCCACCTCTTCACCATCCGGAGATGTGATCGTCAGCACCGCATCTCCCCAACCGTTTCCACCCGTATCGGTCATCACCAAGCCGAAACAGCCATTGGACAGGCAAGCTTCTCCATCAAACAAGCCTCCCCCTTCAAATAAAAGCGCCCCATTGTCAGATAAAATGGCCCAGTCAATTTGCTGATTCGCTGTATAGGACCCTGCCGTTGTTACGTTGATATCGTAGTCCGCACAAAATGTTCC
>CAWVYB010000293.1:0-1746 GCA_963934215.1 uncultured Flavobacteriales bacterium
GCCTTATCATGAATCCATCACCCCATGGCAAAGAACATTTCAAGAAGAAGTTGGCCAAGCTACCGCTGAGGCCTTTGACTCTCGTGGTGAATTGTATTACACCAAGGAGTCTTTTGATCTTCTCTATCCAAGTTACGGTGACACCTACCCGATGTTTAACGGGGCCATTGGCATGACCTACGAGCAAGGCGGCAGCGGCAGTGCAGGAGTCCTCGTTGAAACGTCACAAGGCCAGCTCTTGAGCCTGAATGACCGCATCGCAAACCACGTCGAGAGCAGTTTGGAAGCTGTGTATACTAGTGCGCGATTGGCCGAGAAATTGGTCGATGAATGGGGCACCTATTTTGACCGTAATCGCACGCAGCCCATTGGACGGTTTGGTGGGTATCTCATTCCGAAAACACAAGACAACACGGCTCGTATTGAGCGACTCGTGAAGTTTTTAGACCGCCATGGCATTGCAAGCGAAAGCATCACTTCAAATCAGAAGCCAGTAACGGGTTGGGAGTATGGTGTTGGACAGAAGCGATCAGTGCGGCCAAAAGAGGGAGACCTTGTGATCAGTGCGTACCAAACGCACTCTGGAATTTTAGGCGTTCTTTTCGATCCGGACCCTATACTAACTGACTCTTTAACGTACGACATAACCACTTGGAGCGCCCCCTTTGCATATGGATTGCGCACCTTTGGATTGGATGCACCGTTGAATGGAGCACCCCATGTTGCATCCAACATCAAACCCTTACAAAACGAGGCTTTTGGTTACGCGTTCGCACGGACAGGCGATCAAGATTCCCCCCTGATGGCCCAGCTTCTGCATGCAGGTTTCCGTTTGCGCACAAATGCAAAGTCTTTTAAAAGCAATGGGTCAAAGCATGAAGAAGGAACGATATTGGTCCTTCGAGGAGACCACAAAGGACGTCCCCAATGGTGGAGTGAACTCAGTGAATTGGCGACGGGTCATGGAGTGCATCTAGACGAGATTGCCGGCGGGTTTTCAGATGCGGGGCCTGACATGGGTTCCGATGATGTTTGGGCCATTCAGGCGCCACGTATCGGAGCGCTCACCGGGCCTGGAGTATCAAGTTTGGGTGCAGGTGAGGTGTGGTGGCATTTTGAACAGGAATTGCATTACCCGGTGACCATGCTTTCCGCTCAAAATTCTGACCCTCAGGAATGGGCGGAATTTGACGTGATCGTCTTGCCTTCGGGATGGTATAGCAATGCAAACGACTCCTGGTTGGAATCGTTGGGGGATTGGGTCCGCGATGGAGGTCGACTCATTGTTTTATCTGGAGCGATGAGACTCTTTGAAGGAGAATCCGGATGGGGATTGAACCGCTTTGACGATGACACACAAGAAGACCAAGTCCGACTGCAGTCGAGCGCCGAAAAAGCTTCAGATCGCCAACAAGCCTATGATGAAAGGCAGCGCTTAAGGGCCATGCGCATCGGAGATGGATCGATTTATCCAGTTCAACTTGATCGCTCTCACCCACTTGCATGGGGCTATCCTGACTCCCCGTATTACACATTGAGATCCAACTCAAGTCGTTTTGCATTGCTCAACAGCGGTTGGAATGTTGGAACGTTTGGTTCAGAGACCGAGGCCGTAAGTGGTTTTGTTGGAACACGAGCAAACCGCCAATTGGACGAAAGCTTTGTTTTTGGTTCCCAACCGATGGGGCGAGGAAGCGTAGTCTATTTTTCAGACAACCCCCTCTTCCGTGGATTTTGGGAAAACGG
>CAWVYB010000294.1:0-1718 GCA_963934215.1 uncultured Flavobacteriales bacterium
TGGATGAAGCATCACTTGAATCAGGCCAACCAGCAGCGGCTGTTTCGGGCATGAACTGCGTTTCCTTTAGTATCAATACGATTGAGATTCAAGGGGTCACCTGTAGTCCACCCGCTTGCGATGGAGGTTTGGTAACCGATGCGGGAGGAACTCCCTCTGCGATCGGTTGTGATGGCTTGGAAAATGCGCTCATCACATTTGGATACACTTCTGAAGCGGTTGAAGCCGAGTACATTTTTGTCATCACGGATGATGAGCAAATGATTTTAGATACCATTGCCTTTCCACAATACGACTTTAGCGAGCTGGGTGTGGGAAATTATCAGGTGTGGGGGTCTAGCGCATTGGGTGGGTTTAACGCCACGACTTTAGAGGCAGGTCAGCCGCTTTCAGGCGTTTTAGGCATGGAGTGTGATAGCTTGAGCATATCGTATTTGGATGTGCAGATACTCGATTGCGAGAGCGCTAGTTTTTGTGAAGAGCTGTTCATTTCGGAGTACGTTGAGGGCAATAGCAACAACAAGGCATTCGAGCTGTACAATCCGTCTCCGGTGGCGATTGACCTTTCAGAATACAGCATGGAAACGTGGAACAATGGAGCGAGCGCCCCAACAAACACACAAGTTTTAGAGGGAACGATCGAACCAAACGGGGTGTTTGTTATTGTCAATACATTGGCAACACCAGAGTTGTTTGCTGCGGGAGACCTGGTGAGCCAAGTGACTTGGTTCAATGGCAATGACGTCATCTTGTTGTATCACAACGGTGAAATCATTGACCAGATGGGTGAATTTGGAGAGGATCCCGGAACGGCTTTTGAAGTGGACGGTGGAAACGGTGAAATGGCTGAGTATACTTTAGTGAGAAAAGCCAATGTTTCTCAGGGAACCACGGATTGGGAATTGGGTCAGTACCAGTGGGATGTTTACCCGCAAGACACGTTTGATTTCATTGGCTTCCACAACGCAACGTGCACGGGGTCTCCTGAAATGGAAATCGGCTTCGCGGCGACAGACCTCTATATCTTTGAGGGCGCAGGCGCTGAGGTTGTCATGCAAGTAGCGTATCCAATGCAAGACGTGAACGTGATCGTTGATGTTGTTGGTGGTACTGCTGAATCCGGTTTGGACTTCCCTGCGGTGTTTCCACTTCCGACGTATACGTTCCCAATTGGATTGTTGAATGACCAATCATTCACGTTTGCTGCCATCAACGATGAAGACCCAGAAGGGGAGGAGACGGTGGAATTGGCGATTACAATTTCGAGTGGTGAGGCCGTGTTGTTGATCGACACCATCACCATTCATATTCAACCCTCTGACTTGACCTATCCCGTTTACAACATCGCCGATGTTCGAACAGTGAATAGCGTCTTGGGAACCACGGATTCACTCGGTGTATCGTGCGAATTGAGAGGCATTGCCCATGGTTGGAATGACTACCCATCGGGATTGCAGTTTACTTTAATTGACTCGACCCACGGAATCAACGTGTTCAGTCCACTCTCTGATTTTGGCTACGAACAAGTAGTTGCTGGTGATAGCTTGCGTATTCGAGGGACCATCTATCAATTTGCAGGACTGACGCAAATTGTGGCCGACACCGTGATTTACGAAGGCTCTGGCTTTCTTACGGAAGAGCCAACGTTGATTCAAACGCTGGACGAAAGCACCGAATCGCACGTGGTGACGTTGAAATGTGTGGAGCTTGTAGACCCT
>CAWVYB010000295.1:0-1679 GCA_963934215.1 uncultured Flavobacteriales bacterium
CGATCACGGTGATAGCGTCCATGCGCTGCGGCAGAAGCTCGCCAGTTCGTGCCTGTCTTCTCCCAATTCAATTGGGCAATCGCCGCCTGAGTCGTTTCGTATTGATCCGGATAGGTTGAAGTATAAAAATTCTGCGCCCCAAATGCTTTGTCCTCCAAGGCCACCATCAACTTCCACCGCTCTGCTCCCAAATTCCAATCAGACACCCACATGGCCCGTGTGATCTGAGCATCAGAATTTTCCACATGTCCATCCGTCTCTGCTCGAGATAAACTGAATCGCTGGATAGAGTTGCCCGCTTTCATATCGGCATGAAGGCGTAAGCGCTTCCAACCAAAGCTGCCCGCTTCTATCGCCGCTGACCCGCCATCGGTCACATCATCTGTCGGGGTCTGCAAGTGAACCGAACCGGCAAAAGCACCCGCTCCTGCCATCGCGCCCGATCCACTGCGCACGATTTCGACATGACCTAAATCTTCCGGATCTATCGGAACATTCATCAAGTGATGTCCTGTGTGTGGAGCGCTCCAACGGACACCATTGACCAACAATGCCGTTTGCTCAAAGGAACCCCCGCGAATGCTGATGTCACTTTGCATGCCCCAAGGACCTCGGCTGCGGATGTCCACACCAGGAGCAAACTCCAAGGCTTCGGTCAGTGCAACAGCCGTTTTCAATTCGCTCAGGTCAAGTACAGTGGTTGCTTTCGGCGCATCGGTTTTTAAAATGGACCCGAATGAGGTTCCAACAGAGACAGGAGCCTCCGCAAGAAGCACCAACGGAATCGGTTGGTTTTTTACGTCCAATGAATCTTGAATTGACGCTCTCAATTCACCGATAGTCAACGCCCCAATCAATGAGAGGCATATGATAAAACTCAATTTAAAAGGTCCCATGGATTTCTTGCGTTGTGATTGCAGTTGCAAACCTACAAAGGTCCATGAGACCAACCACCGCTCAGTGCGTCCGTCGATGTACCTTTACGGCATGCAATTGTCGGAACAAGAACGCATTCGCAGGGATTCCCTCGTCGAATTACGTAAACTAGGAATTGAACCGTATCCCGCGGCCGCATTTGATGCGACCCACCGGTCCACAGAACTTGCAGCTTCCTTTCAGGATGGCATGGAAGTCACTTTGGCTGGACGCTTGATGAACCGAAGGATCATGGGCAAGGCGTCTTTTGCTGAAATGCAAGACAGCGAAGGCACGTTCCAACTGTATCTCAACCGAGACGAGTTGTGCCCTGGGGAGGATAAAACGATGTACAACGTCGTCTTCAAGAAGCTCCTTGATCGCGGAGATTTCATTGGTGTATCCGGAGAAACTTTTACCACCCAAACGGGTGAACAGAGTCTCCTCGTGAAGGAGCTTACCGTCCTTTCAAAGTCGTTGAAGCCACTCCCTGCCGTGAAGGTGGATGATGCCGGCAACACCCACGATGCCTTCACTGATCCCGAATTGCGGTATCGCATGCGCTATGTAGACCTCGTGGTCAATCCCCATGTTCGCGAAACGTTTGAATCCCGATCACGCATCATCCGTACCATTCGGGAGTCGTTTGATCAACAAGGATGGTTGGAGGTGGATACACCAGTGTTGCAAGCCATACCCGGCGGTGCGGCGGCGCGACCATTCGAAACGCATCACAATGCGTTGGATATTCCGCTGTATTTGCG
>CAWVYB010000296.1:0-1673 GCA_963934215.1 uncultured Flavobacteriales bacterium
CCCCAAGGCATGCCAACCACGACAGATGACGATGGAACCCTGTGGCGTCAAAACCCAGATGGGGCCATGGACTGGTGGGACCGTGACTTAAGAATCTGGCATAAGTGGTGAGAAACGATGGCTAGCATGATTGAGGTTTTGTTTGCCATCGGCGTTTCAGTTCTCGGCCTTCTTCTCCTGAGTGTCCTTCTTTGGGTGATCCGAATCCGGCCGAGGGTTCCCAATTTGGTTGACACCTGGAATTCTGACTGCGAACGCACAACTACAGCGGATATCTCAGGAAGCACCATTCGTTTCAACAACATTCGTGACTTCTTCTGGCGAACCACAAAGGATCGCGATGAAGACTGGGAGGAAACGTTAGAAGTCGACGCGGATGAAATCAAAGATGTTTGGTTTGTCGTCGATCATTTTCACCACCTGCACGGCATGGCTCATACCTTCCTCACCTTTGAATTCAACAACGGAACGTGCCTTTCGTTCTCGTTTGAAGCTCGGCGAAGAAAGGGCCAACGGTACCATCCATGGTCAGGGCTATGGCGACATTACGAACTGTATTTGCTGGTTGGTTACGAGCGAGACCTCCTTGGTTTGCGCACGAATGGTAGGGGCAACAAGGATTACATGTTCCGCGGCATCACGCCGCCTGGAAAAGAAAAAGCACTGTTGCTTGCGTTAACAAATAAAGCAAATTCGTTGGCTGAAAAAGGAGAATGGTACCACTCATTCTTGACCACCTGCAACACATCAATCGTCGGTATGGTGAATCGCATCACCCCTGGTCGTGTCCCGTTTACATGGCGTAATTTCTTGCCAGGGTACACGCCACGTGCGGCTTACAAACTTGGGCTCATCGAAAAGTGGGGCGACTTTGACGCCACAATCCAACGCGCGCGAGTCGACGAACACGCCATGCAGTGGGATGGCAAAGGGTCCTATTCTCAAATGATCAGAGATTACTTGCCCAAAGGGCCGTTGTGAGCAGGTTCAATGCACACAAGCACCGCACCATCGTCAACGTTGATTTCGACTGTAGGGTTGATCGATCGATTGTTCAAACCCCTTGTTCCCGGTTCCAGTCGCTCTTGATTCAATGGCCACTCACACCCGGTGAGGGTGACCCCGGAAGCACGTCCGATTGCGAACAGTGAAACCATACTACCAATCTCGATCGAAGTGAAGGCAAGGGAGGCGTTCTTGACGCACATTATGCGAGATTCATTGATGTGAATTACGGTTGAAGGAGGTGCATCATAGAGTGCAAAAAAGGGTGCTACGATGTGGCCGAGTGCACCACCTTCGACGCCGATCACGTCGAGGTTTTTTGGCGCATGTTGTGCTGCATGTTCAATCGCCTTTGAGAGGTCGCTGTTTTCTTGCTCTTCGATGCGAACCCATTGAACCGATTCATTGTCTTGACCAAACCGTGCCTCTTCAACGCTGTCCATATCCCCAATCACAATGTTGGGTTGGACGGTGCGGTCGAGGCACTGCTGAAATGCTCCGTCACATGCTATGATCACATCAGCTTGTTCCACAAGGGGCCGCCAAATGGGCTCAGGAGGCCATTCACCATCAGCGCATATGAGCCACTTGCCCCCGTTCATGGTGTGGCCAAAACTTCCTCTTTTGTCAAGTGCTCCCTTGCGCTCTTTTGACCGTTGTTGGCCCTT
>CAWVYB010000297.1:0-1658 GCA_963934215.1 uncultured Flavobacteriales bacterium
CAGTTGCTACTTTGCACTCTCATGAAAAGGAATCAAATTTTCGAATGGCGCCCAAATTTATTTTGGATGGCCGGTTTAGCGTGTACAATCATGGCTATTGGCTGTACGCGAACCCCAGGGGAAGGTGGTCAAGCCGTTATACACGGTAAGATTGAAGTTGAACAGCGGTTGGTAATAACGAATCCAAGCGGCGCAGTGCGAGCTCCAGCTGCAGATGAAGATGTGTTCATCATTTATGGCGACCGGGTTGGGCCAGACGACCGGGTTCAGACCAATTTCGATGGAGAATTTAGTTTTTATGGCATGAGAACAGGGGACTATACAGTTTACGTATACAGTGAGGATACGATGCCAGCATTCAATAATGCTCCGAAAGTTGCCATCATTCGTGATCTGACGATCACCTCAAGGGACGAAGAATATGACCTAGGCACCCTCCGTATTTTCGAAGACATCTGATATGCGTATTGTCTTTCTGCTTGTATTTGGGTTGATTGCTCATTCTAGCTGGTGTCAATGGTCTGAATCAGGCGGTTGGCTCGGTTTGGAAGTCAATCAATCATTGCGCAAAAATTGGGCGTGGTCAGTGCAATATGAAAACCGGTGGGATGCGGACTGGACACGACACCAACGTGGTATTTTAGACGCTTCCATTGAGAACACCCTATTCTCTGCGGTCAAGGTCAACCTGCAATACCGCTATTCTGAAGAACGCAACCGGACGGGAGGTTATACTCCTAAACAACGCTTAGCGTTCCGTTTAAGCAGCGAAGGAGATTTCGGAAAAGGAGAATGGAACGCTCGCTTTATGACTGCGCAGGGGGTCGGATCCAAATCCCATTCAACGGATATGCCCTGGCAGGAAGAAGGTCAATCTTGGAGGCTTCGGGTCGGCTACCAGCATGAGCGTCAAGGCTTTTGGCGTTGGAAGATGGACCTTGAGCAATTCCCAGATTTCCAGAAACTCCCAGAGCATAAAACACGGTTCCGTTGGCTCATCACGCGTGATATTAATGAATCCTTGTCCGCATGCATGGGTTACATCTGGTCGCAGGAATGGAATGCGATTGACCCACAAACGCTTCACATTGTCAAAGCCAATTTGAGTTGGACCTTGGACCGTCCGAAGAAGCGCAAGAAATCAAAAATTATGATTCCTGTGGCGCGTGTCATCCCGACGAACCCAGTCAATATCGTACCACCAGTTGCGCCACCCGTGTGTACATCAGAAGCCGTCTATGTTTCAGAAGTGCACCCAAAGGGAGAGCCGGCGGATTGGATTGTGATCACCAACCGAAGTGACGACTGGTGCACCTTAAAGGGTTGGCGCCTGACGGATTCGTTGGCGAAATCTGGCATGGAATTCGAAGCGATTGCACTGCCTCCACAAGCCAAGTGGGTGGGCTATGAAAAAGGCCAAGGCGCGTTTGATTTTGGCATTGCATCGGACGGTGAATGGATATTTTGGATTCACCCCAATGGTCAAATGCAGCAAATTGAGGTCCTTCTACAACGGAGTGATGCGGCGCAATCCATTGATTTTTTGGGTAAAAGCACGCCGTCTAGCGGCCTTGAAAATGACTGATTGTGCAAGAAATTTCGTGCGATGTGATTTTTGTCCACACCTGAGCTTGGGTTGTAAACATCCGTTTGCTATC
>CAWVYB010000298.1:0-1650 GCA_963934215.1 uncultured Flavobacteriales bacterium
ATCTGAGTTTTCAACCCACTAAAACTCATGTCCAGTCCTTTGACAACAGGACGTGTAAAGGCAAAGGCCAAAGGGTCGCCTTCAGCTGCGAGACGATCAATCTCAGGTCCTCCTGGATACGGGAGCCCCATTAGTTTGGCCATTTTATCAAAAGCCTCACCAGCAGCATCGTCTAGCGTAGTTCCTATGACCTGCAAGTCCAATGGGCCATTTACGCGAACCAGCTGTGTATGCCCTCCGGATACAGTCAGGCACAAAAAGGGAAGTTGTGGAGGGTCTCCGGGTTCAAGAAAATGCGCGAGAATGTGTGCATGCATGTGATGGACGGGAATCGTTGGTTTTCCCAATGCGTATGCCCAAGCCTTCGCAAAAGCGACTCCCACATGCAATGACCCCATCAGACCCGGACCTTGGGTATAGGCGACCGCATCCAAATCTTCAGGAGATACCCCGGCCTCTTTCAGCGCAGTTGCGACGGTTGGAACAATGTTCTGAGCATGTGCTCTACTAGCCAATTCCGGCACCACTCCCCCATAATTCTCATGGACGGTCTGATTCGCTACAACATTGGACAGGACGTGTCGACCTCGAATGACAGCCACAGAGGTGTCATCACACGAGGATTCAATGGCCAAAATACATGAGGTGTAAAGCATGGTGTACGAGAAACGAAGGGAATCACAAGTTGGTACAAAATTAGGTGCTTCTACACCAGAACTTGTAACTTCCCTTCGGATGAAAAGCACCTTACTCAAATGGCTGATGCGCATAGGCGTAGCAATCTTCAGTTTGCTTTTCATGGCATTCATCGCTTTGCAATCCGAGAAAGTGCAAGCTGCTGCCGCGAGGACCTTAGCCAGCAAATTTGAACAGCAACAGGGACTGACCCTTGAATTTGACTCCCTAAGGATCGATTGGTGGAGCCAAGAGGTCGCCCTGATCGATTGCCGCGTTGGCGTTCCCTTCGAGGATACGCTTCTTTTCAACTTTGCATCCGCCAACTTGGGGCATTGGCGCTGGGTCAATGGGAGCTGGGAATTGGGGGAATTGCGTTTATCTGGGGCAACACTGGATGCCGCAGCTGTGACGCGCTGGGTGGAAATGAATGCAACCAATGCTCCAACCAGTCCTACACTTGCGATGAAAGGTGCTTTGGAGCGTCTGATCATTGAAAACTCATCCTTTCAATTTCAGTCGGACTCTTTGGATATCACCGGTTTTGTTCAACGGTTTGAGTGCGCGGACATTCAACTATTTCACGATTTTCAACACGCTGAACTAACCGAATTCAAAGGGGATATTTGGAGCAGCGTCTTGGGCAAAGACACTTTGCATTTGGAGCATTGCGGGGGAATTTGGAACGCGAACTCCACGACTTGGCAATGGTCTGCTGGCTCCGTTGCGAGCAATCTCGTCACCATTGCTTGCGAAGCCGAAGGACAGTGGGATACCCGTTCTTTTACGGAAGTACAAGCAACAGCTACCATTGAACAAGGAGCTGATTTCCCTGAATGGGCAGGTTTCTTTCTTTCATCTCAAGGAGCAACGGCACAATGGACCGAATGGCTTGCTTTAGAATTGGAAGAAACTGCACTTCTTGGAGAGTTGGAGTTGGGATTTGAACAGCACGATGGGTGGACGGTATCCCTT
>CAWVYB010000299.1:0-1609 GCA_963934215.1 uncultured Flavobacteriales bacterium
GCTCTGTCGCCAACGTGGACGACGGCAGCTGTGGTGACGGTTGTGCCACCGACCCCGTCTCCAGTTGCGCGACAGATAGCAATGGCGATGGTCAAGTCAATGTGACAGATTTGCTCGCTTTATTGGCCGAGTTCGGAAATATGTGTGAGTGATTTATTTTTTTTTCCAATGAAAAACATACTTTTTGTAGCACTTGTTTGCTTGTTTTATTTCAAGGTTGATGGGCAAATCAACTCCTCGTCATTGCATAATGCACCATTGGAATATGCGCCTCAATTGAGGTTTGATCATAGGATTCCAAGCACAGACAATAGGGAAAGTCAAACGGGTTTTGATTGGGACAGCATCGAAATGGATATTGAGTCGTTCTCTGACTTCTCTTTGATGCCTTTTGATGGAGGTGTTGTGGAATGCGCCGAAATACAGGTTATTGGTCGTACGTTGTATGATCTACAGTCTAACGCTTCTATTGATGACCGTATGGCTGGAGGAGCTGACGCGGTGTCAGCAGGATGGACCATGAGTTTGGAATTGACTCCATTTGATGATCGCGGCACCGGATACAACTTCCATGATGGAAGTGTTTGGAACGAAATCCCAGACGAGCGTATCGAGACAACACGGACGGGCTGGCCTTCCATTGTGCACACAGCAAATGGCCGCGAGGTGGTCATGAGCCATGCCGGTGTCGACACTCCATTGCACATGGCTTGGCGAGATGCCGGATCGGGTGCGTGGTCTGAGACTTCCATTGCGAGCGATTTGGAAGTTGGGAAACTGTGGCCTCGAATGGCCGCTGGAGGTGAGGACGGCAACAGCTTACACGTGATTTGTATTTCCACACCGGAAGCCAACGGTGGAGCTGTTTTGAACGGTCAAGATGGAGCCTTGTTGTACTATCGTTCTCAAGACGGAGGAGACACGTGGGACATTACAGATATGATTTTTTCTGAGCTCGATAGTTCAGCATTTTTTGCGTTCAGTGGTGATACCTATGCCATCCACGCACGTGGCAACACAGTGGCATTCGCCGCGTTCAATGATTTTGCAGATTCGTTTGTGATGATCAGTCAGGACAATGGCGATACGTGGGAGCAGCAATTGTTAGTTGACTTCCCTGTTGACCTCTATGAAGTTGATATGGGCCTTCCTGAAATTGGGGAGGATTACAACGAAGATGGCTTGTTTCAGGAGTTCTTCAATGCTGACGGCGCTGGTGATGTGCATGTAGATACGTATGGTCAAGTGCACGTATCCTATGGATCCATGTACTACATGGATGCTGACACGATTGATGGCACGACAAGCTATTTCCCAGGCACAAATGGACTGGCTTATTGGAATGAGATGATGGGGCCTAATAGTGCGCAAATCGTAGCGTATTCTTATGACATAGACGGGGACGGAATCCTCGATTTAGACGATAACATTGCAGTATACGGTGTGGGTTGCGCAGCTTTCCCTTCCATGGCTTCAGATGCCTCTGGAAACATGTACATCACATATTCTGCCATCATGGAGAACTTCAGCACGGGGGTCCAGAACTACCGTCACCAATACGTGATTCATTCGATGGACGGTGGCATGACGTGGAATACTGAAGAGGCTT
>CAWVYB010000300.1:0-1583 GCA_963934215.1 uncultured Flavobacteriales bacterium
TTTTGTACCTCATTTTCTTGGTGGGAATGAACGATGTCCTGCAATTCGCGTGGGGGAAAACGTTGGGAAAACACCCGGTATTGCCACGCGTCAGTCCCAATAAAACCTGGGAGGGACTCATCGGAGGTGTGCTATCCACAACGCTGCTGGCAATAGGCTTGCGCTTTCTGACTCCATTGGGGATTTGGGAAGCGGCATTCACGGGGTTTTGTGTCGCGGTCGCAGGATTTATGGGAGATGCGATTGCCTCGGGTATCAAGCGGGACGTTGGAGTGAAGAATTCGGGCAACGCCATCCCCGGTCACGGAGGATACTTGGATCGTTTGGACGGTTTTTCTGCGGCAGCAGCGCCCTTTTTTCATTTGATTTACTTTTTTAGTACCGCCAGTTGATGGCCCCTTGTTGACTCACCGATGTCGGATTTAAATTATTCCACCAGGCTGAAGCGTCCATCTCTTGGGAAGCACATCTTGTTTGTGCTGCTTTACAAGGTGTTTTGGCGGATGGTGTTTGGTCTGATCATTGGACTCAAGTACATCAGGCAGGACACGGCTTCTTTGGATGGTCCGGTCATTTATGTGGCCAATCACAACAGTCACCTCGACGCAATGGCCCTTATGACTGTGGTCCCTGGTCCCCGGATTCATTTGACCCATTCGGTCGCCGCTCAGGATTTTTTTGGTTCGGGTTTCAAGCGTTGGGGCATGCTCCATTTGGTCAATGCAGTATTGATTTCGAGGAGTCGCAAAGAAAATGGTGAGGATCCCATTGAACAGCTCGATGCGATGCTCGTCGCGGGCCGCAGTCTCATCTTATTCCCAGAAGGAACCCGTGGAGTTCCGGGTTCAATGGGGGATTTTAAGCGCGGGGTAGGTCATTTGGCATCGCGTCACCCGGGCATTCCAGTCATTCCAATTTACTTGGATGGCTTGTACCGCAATTTACCCAAGGGACGCAGCATGATCGTGCCGTTTGGTGGAACCCTGTTGGTAGGAAAGCCGTTGGTGTTTTCAAACGAAAGTGTGGATGAGATTACGAATGCCACGCAAGTAGCCGTTGAGACAATGGCGCATGAATTGAAAAACGCCAATAGGCTGACTGACGTGACTTGAGGGGTTAAGGCGCCAAGGTTTCACACCATGCTACAAATTGCGGGTCATCCAAAGCAAAGAGGAAGGCCTTTAAATCCGTGCGTTCGGCGGCGGTGATTTCAAATGGTTGAATGGCTGCGGCTTGATTGAAATGGTTGGAGCCACCTTGCGCATACTGATCGATGACGTCGTCCAACGTGGCAAGAGAACCATCGAACATGTAGGGGGCAGAATAGGAAAGGTTCCGCAGGCTCGCTGTTTTGAACTTCCCAATATCATCGGGGTTTAGCGTCAATCGATACAATCCTGAATCGGGGTAAACGACAAACAATCCATTGTTTCGTAATTCGAAATCGGAAAATTGCGGCCCGGAATGGCATTGGCCACATCCGATGGATTCAAAAACATCGTGTCCGTGCAAGGCGGCTTGAGACAAGGCGGATGCATCTCCTTCAAGCGAGCGGTCGTAGGCTGAAGTTCCGCTAATCAACG
>CAWVYB010000301.1:0-1578 GCA_963934215.1 uncultured Flavobacteriales bacterium
CAAGGTGCGTTCCATCTGCGAAATCAAGAATCAACTGAATGGCATAGACTCCGGAGGGTGCCTCCTTGTTCCGCTGATTCCCATCCCATCCTTCTGCGGGGTCTTTGGCCGTGTATACCTGTTCGCCCCAGCGATTGTACACGCGCATCTCAAAGGCATTCAAAGGCTCAGAACGCAACAAAAGAAGGTCGTTGAGTCCATCACCATTGGGGGAAAATTGATCGGCCAAAAACCAATTGACAGGAGCGAATATGCAGACGTGCGCCGTGTCTGATGAGAGGCATCCTCCTTCGTTTTCAACTTGCAGAAGGACCTCATAGTGCCCTGGTTGGTCGGGTTGCCATACCGGTGATTCAGACTGGGAATACGGCATGCTCCATACGGTTGTTGCCTCACCATCTCCATCCAAAGCGCGGGCTCTCCACCAACCAGAAACCACAAATTGACTGAAATCAATCATTTGAATCGGGAGGAAGTCCCAAGGAATGCATTCCAGGTCAGGATTGATAGAAAAGCCGGCACTTACAGGTGAATAGGCTGGAGCAACAGTCTCTCCAATGGTCGAGCATCCGTATGCAGATTCTGTGAGGTGCCATTCGACCGGAGCTCCTGCCGATGCGGATTCAATCCAGGTTGTCGCATCTTCATTGGAGTATTCTGGCGAGGTCAAATTGCCATCCCACCAGAGGGAATAACCGGGAGTTTGACACGCAAAAAGCACACTTGATGACGCGCCATAGCATAGGGTGTCACCCAGCACGAGTTCCCAAATAGGTGAGGGGAGGGCGGTGATGAAAACAGAGTCTTGGACAGCGTCAGAACATCCGTCGGAGGCGGTGACAATCAAAAATTGAGATGAGTCCGTTTGAAGCACGGTGTTGGAGATTGCAAACCCGCCATGCGACCAGTTCCAGTTGGGTATCGCTCCGGGAAGTCCCCCGGTCACCTCGGCGTTGCCTTGCGTCGCTTGTCCCGGGCATAGGACCGTATCCGAAACGGATAATTCCACGGACAATGGACTTAACATATAGAAGCTGATCGAGTCCGTTGAAGCGCAGGCGATTCCGCTCCATGCCACAGTCATGGTATGGTATCCCGTGTCGAGCCATGCGATTTCAATGGCCTCTGGACTCGTTCCGTCCAAGGTCCAAGTGCAATTCGAAGCAGGATACAGTTCAGGCAGCCATTGGGCCTCTTGAAAGCACCACAGTGTATCGGCATTCAAAATAGCGGCTTGCTCCCAAGCCTCAACCTGCACGGCGACGACATCTGCGCAACCCCCAGGTGCCGTCCAGGTCACATCTTGCCATCCGGTCTCTGCCGCTCCAGGGGTAAGCCATCCGGTTGATTCCTCCACGCCACTTCCGTCCCAGACGCCTCCTAAGGGCCAATCAGAATCAGCCAATGCAATCGGGTCTGCATCGCTGCATGCAATCACCGGTTCCAAGTTCAGCTGCGAAGGATATACCTGCAGCGATAAGGTGTCTGAACAGGTGTTTGCAGTGAAAATCAGTTCATACAAACCTGGAGTGATCTCATCTGGAATCAAGTCCCAATCGCACCACGATTCAACGGCCA
>CAWVYB010000302.1:0-1567 GCA_963934215.1 uncultured Flavobacteriales bacterium
TCATCAGGATAGACGCAAGAGCCGTCCTCATCAGTCGCGGAGTCGCTATAGTTACAAGCGGTCTCATCAGTACAACCTGGGGTTTCCAATTCGTCGCAGATGCCATCGTCATCCGCATCGTTGAGGCAGATTCCTGCGCAATCATATCCTGTTTCAGGCAGGCTGCCGTCACAGTCGCAAGTCCCTGCAGCGATTCCATCACCGCCACAAACACCACATTCATCCAAACTGGTACAAGAGCCGTCATCATCGGTTGCAGAATCGCTGTAGTTACAAGCCGTGGCATCGGTGCAACCGGCCGTCTCAAACTCATCACAGACTCCGTCATTGTCCGCATCGTTGAGGCATTGGCCGTTGCAATCATAGCCCGTAGTAGGGAGCGTGCCGTCACAATCACATGTGCCCGGAGCGATGCCCGAACCTCCACAGACCCCACACTCATCCAAATAGGCGCATGAATTGTCTTCCACGTTGGCCGAACCATCGTAGTTGCAAGCCATAGAATCCATGCAACCCTCAACAATCGCTTCGCCAACGCAAACACAATCAGCGCTGTACGCATCGTTCATCGTGGTTGCGTCTCCGTCGTCGCAAGCGTCACCTGGATTCAAGCACGAGCCGTCGTTGATCTCCGCGGTCGCGTCATAGTTGCACGCCTCCATGTCAGTGCATCCGCCCTGCAATTGCGGGAACGTGATCTCAAGCCCATCCGTGTTGTACGTATTCGCATTCGCATCATCGTACTGGAAGTTCATCACCAAATGCAAGATGCCGTCCGTGGTCAATTGAGCGACCAAGACACGCATGTCATCACCGGCCACTGCGTCCGCAGAAGTACCCGGAATAATGTACCACGAGGCACCCGTGAAGGTATCCACCGTGAAGCTATCACCGTTGTTGAAGTCAACCAAGTAACTATCCAGACCGACTGAGCCCACACCTCCGCTACCGTTGGTGTCCTGTGTTCCAATCGTGAACCAACTGTCTGAACCAATTTCAGGGAACATGGCCACGAAGGCCGGATTGATGCCTTCGCCCCAATTCGAACCCAAACCTGTTTGGTAAAACGACGTAGTCGTCTCCACCGTTAATGGAGCGTTTTGGTTCTCACCAACCGTTCCATAAACTGCAATCAATTCATTGGTCGGCGCATCGAATGTGGCATACACCCGGTAGATGGTACCGTACTCCGATGTCCCATATTCCTCCACTTCAATGCCTGCGGGTCCCGTTGGAACCAATTCGCCTTCGCAGTCACAGTTGGCTGTGTAAGCATCATCGATGGTGTTGCTCAAACCATCATCGCATGTATCACCCGGGAATTCACAAGACCCATCATTTTCGTCCGCCTGTGCATTGTAATTACATGCACTGGAGTCCATGCAGCCATAGATTACCAACTGGCCCTCACAATTGCAATTCGCGGAATAAACATCCTCTGCTGTCGCTTCGTCGCCATCATCACAGGAGTCGCCTGGATTGATGCATCCTGCATTGAAATTGGCCGTGGCCTCGTAGTTGCAAGCCATAGAATCCATGCAACCCTCAACAATCGCTTCGCCAACGC
>CAWVYB010000303.1:0-1566 GCA_963934215.1 uncultured Flavobacteriales bacterium
ACGGATCGAATGATTGGTGACTGGCAAGTTCCGGCTTCATGGTTCCAGTCCATCAATGCCATGTTCATCATATTCTTTGGAACAACGGTTGCTTTGTTTTGGGCCAATAGAAAACTCAAAGGCAAGGTTTCAACGTCCTTGTTTAAGATGATTATCGGTTTAATCATCATGGGAGTGGGCTTCTTCTTCATGACAGGAGCCACGGCTCAGTATGAAGCCAGCGGAAGCTCAGCGATGTACTGGTTGGTTTTTGCTTACCTCTTCCATACGATTGGAGAGCTTTGCTTGTCTCCAGTAGCTTTGTCGTTCGTGACGAAGCTTGCACCTGTTAAATACGCGTCAATCATGATGGGAATCTACTTTGCCATGACCGGCTTTGGCAGCAAGCTCGCTGGGCTTCTTGGCGAGTGGTCATCGAGCCTAGGAGAGTATACCATATTCACAGGCATTGCTGTTACCAGTGTGGGACTTGGTCTGCTTGTGTTATTGCTTCGACCTCGACTTGAAGCGTTAACGCACGGCGTCGAGGATGAGGAAACGGCAGTGGTATAACGAAACCGATTCCAATAAAAAACGGGGTGACTTTGCAATTGCAGAGTCACCCCGTTTTGTGTTCTTCAAAAACTTTAGGCCTAGAAGTTTTCCTGCACAAAGTCCATCATCATGTTGAAGAGGTGCAGTCGCGTGTTTCCACCGTAAATACCGTGATTGCGATCGGGATACGCGAAGAAGTCAAAGTCCTTGTTGGCGGATACCAGTGCGTTGACCATTTCCATAGAGTTTTGATAATGCACGTTGTCGTCAGCTGAGCCGTGAACCAGGAGCAAAGGTCCTTTAAGCTTTTCCGCATGATTGACAGGGCTATTGTCATCATACCCGGTTGCGTTTTCTTCAGGAGTTTGCATGAACCGTTCCGTATAAATGGAATCGTAATAGCGCCAGTTGGTCACAGGTGCTACTGAGATCCCTGCCGCAAAGACATCGGAGCCCTTTGTCATGCACAGCAACGTCATAAACCCTCCGTAGCTCCATCCTTGGATGCCAATGCGATCAGAAGCGACGTAGGACAGTCCTTGGAGGTGCTTGCCAAAGTCAATGAAGTCTTCTGTTTCAAGCTTGCCCAATTCTTTGTAGGTACTGTGCTTAAACGCTTTTCCGCGCTTAGGAGTGCCACGCGGATCGCAGCTCACAACGATGTAGCCATTCTGTGCGAGCATTTGATGCCAATAGTAATTCGCACCGCCCCATGCATCTTCCACGGTGTTGACCCCAGGTCCGCCATAGATCGCGACGTAGACCGGGTACTCCTTGTCCTCTGAGAAGCCGGGAGGGGTGATCATCCAAGCGTTCAACTCATCTCCAGCACGATTATCAAAAGAGAAAAATGATTTTGGCTGGGCATAGTAGTCTTTCATTTTTTGAGCCAACCCTGCATTGTCTTTGAGTGAGCGAACCACGTTGCCTTGCCGATTTCGCAGCGTATACACAGGGGGAGTGTTGGCATCGTTATGGACATGGATTGAGTAGTCAAACGAATTGGAATAGGACGCGCTGTGCGTACCTGAT
>CAWVYB010000304.1:0-1554 GCA_963934215.1 uncultured Flavobacteriales bacterium
CCTATGGCGCTGCCTCAGCTTATGGATGTTTACGAGCCTGAAGGCGATACAGAAACCAACCGTCCGTTGATTTTGGTTTTCCACACGGGCAATTTCCTTCCGAAGTACGCCAATGGCTCCGCTCTTGGTGGCCGAACAGACAGCTCTGTTGTGGAATTATGCAATCGTTTTGCGCGCATGGGGTATGTTACAGCCTCTGTTGATTACCGATTGGGATGGAATCCTTTAGCAGGAACGCAAGTTGAGCGAACCTACCAATTGATTAACGCGGCCTACCGTGGTGTACAGGATGCACGAACGGCCGTTCGTTACTTCCGCATGAATGCGGCAGAGATGGGCAACGAGTTTGGCATTGACACCGAAAAAGTCGCTTATTTTGGTGATGGAACAGGTGGGTATGTGTCGCTCGCGTCGGCTTCTATTGCGGATTACAACGACATCTTTGTGGATGCTTCTGGAGCGCCCATCGAGAGTTTGTGGTATGATCCAGGAAACGGCTCTTCTATTCCGATGGTGATTGAATCAATCAACGGAGACCCGGAGGCGAAGTTTGACGGGTATACTCCAGATAGCCTGCAGCTTTGCATTGGCCACTATCCAGATTACAATTCGGATATCCAGTTTCAAATGAACATGGGAGGCGCTTTGGGCTCACAAGAATGGTTGGATTCAGGCGACCCTGCGATGGTCAGCTTCCACTGTCCTCATGATCCATTTGCTCCCTATACATCAGGTATTGTTGTCGTTCCAACGACTGGTGAGCCGGTCATTGAAGCAACGGGTGCTTACAATGTTCACCTTGCGATCAATGCATTTGATGATCCCAATAACAACGTTTCTTTCCAAAGTCAAAACTTGTCCGATGCCTTGTCTTTGCAGGCGTTGGAAATCAACGACGGTATGGACGGATTGTATCCTGTTTTGAACAACTACGTCGATGGCGCACCAACGGAGCCTTTTGACAGCTCTCCTTGGCAGTGGTGGGATGTTACAATGACTCAAGCGGTTGATTCAGCAAACGGCTCCAACATTGCGGCAACCCAATTGGGTTTAAATCCGACGATGGGAGTGGAAGAGGCAATGGCTTGGTTGGATATCATCCAAGGATACACCGCTCCGCGCATGGCCTATGCTTTGGGCTTGGTCGAAACCTCTTCGATTGCAGAATCTGCAGCTGAAGAAAACGGTTTGTGGGCGTATCCGAATCCAGCATCGGATCAATTGCAAATTGAATTGAACGCACCGGGACAACAGCTTGCTCTATATAGCTTGGATGGACGACGTGTCTACAATCAATCTCTACAAGGCGCAACGCGCATTGTCCTTGAGGTAGCAGGTTTGTCTGCAGGAACGTACATCTTGAGTGTGGATGGCATGACCCAAATGGTCAACATCGCACACTGATTATAGAAAACTCGAAGTGAAACGCCTCGGCCATTGGGTCGGGGCGTTTTTTTATCGCCTCATTTTTAACGGCCTTCTTCAGGAAAGCTCATCGATGAGCAAGCGCATTTCGATCACCGGTGACATGCGTTCATGCAGAATCCGGTAGAC
>CAWVYB010000305.1:0-1524 GCA_963934215.1 uncultured Flavobacteriales bacterium
CAAAAACAACCCCTTCGTCGGACATGGCGTCGATGAATTGGTTGCTCAGCCCACTCCCGTCCGGCGTTCCCCATTGTGGTAACCCCCAGCTATTGTTGATAACCAAGCGCTTTCCGTCGGCTTCCGCTACGCTTTGCATCCAATCATAGGCATCCAACGCGGAGGATTCATCTACCATCAGTGTGGCGAACAAGAATTTGGCTGCAGGCGCCATGCCTTTCAGTCCAATCCCTGCGCCACTACCCCCGGCAATACCGGCCACATGGGTTCCATGTGTAGAATATCCGTAGACGTTGGAGGTGTCGCTTCCCAACAAATGGATGTCCAATGGGGATTCTGCCACGGTGCCGTATTCGTAATCTCCGGGCGTTGGCCCAGCTTGTCGGAATTGGTCCCATACCGCACGGATCCGTGAGGTTGATAGGGTAGTGTCGCGAAACATCGGATGCGTGTAATCGAAGCCCCAATCGAGCACGCCGATGAGCACGCCTTCACCATGATAAGGTTGCGGAAGGTTGAATCCCGCATGCACACTGTCCACCCGTGTTCCGTAGCGGACTTTGTTTACATGGGGCACCGCTCGGGAGGCCAATTCCACAAGGTCCATTGGGGTTTGCCACAAGGCATGGAGTGCGAACGCATCCACCCGAAACGAGGCGATTCCTTGTCGATATGCCCCTGCGGTCACCGCTTCTTCATCCGCAGCCCAAGCTCGCCATTCGGCTTCCGTCACGCCTGCTGTCAATCGTCCCAAAAATCCCACCGTGGCTTGCCCGTGTACTTCTGCTACGGGGTAAGCTCCGGCAACTTGCAACAGGCTTTTTGGGTCGTCGTTTTCGGCGACAAGCACGTCCAATTTTGAAAGGGCTTGGAGGTCCACTTGGGCCATGTTTTGAGCAGAACTCGATTCAACAATGAACACCAAGAAACATAGAAGATGTAGTCGAAATTTCATATTGCTAATGTAGCGCCAACGAATTTATCCCTTTGCTTTGAGGTTCTTTTTTGTAGTAAATTTAGCGTCCAAAACAACAGATATGAGACTTTTATTTCCTGCATTAGTTGGTTTAATTTATATGAATATGTTCAGTCATAAAATCAATCATACAAGCTAATGCAGCAATTTAATATCTCATATGGCCTGAACGGATTCTAGTCTTGCGTTATATTTGCAACAGATGAAGAATATGTTTAGCCGCTGGATTTTCTTGGGTTTTATTTTTTTGACACCAACTCTATGTCTGTGTCAATTGGTCATTTCTGAAGTATCTCCCTTTGATGATTTCCATGATGTGTTGGGAGATAATTATGACTGGATAGAGCTCTATAATTCAAGCTCAGATACTTTGCTATTGTCAGATTATCAGATATCTGATGACGTGGATAATTGGGCAAAATGGATTTTTCCCAGTGATCATTTACTTCCTGAATCGACAATGTTGTTGTTGGCTTCGGGTAAGGATAAACAATATGTAGTCGATCATTGGGAGCAGATTGTAGGTGATGGCTCTTTATGTAGATACA
>CAWVYB010000306.1:0-1524 GCA_963934215.1 uncultured Flavobacteriales bacterium
ACTTCGCGGTCAAGCGTATCTCCATGCCCTGATTGAGAACGTGCCAAACGAATCATTCTGCGACATATCCGCGAATAGATTGGCCACTGTAGAGCTTGATTATGTTCTTCTTATGGAAGCACCATGTAAATATAACCTCCCGGCTTCATTGGGTTCGTGCAAACACCGTCAAAGTGTTATCAGGAATGTCGATTTACTTTCCACACTAATCTTGCCACCGTGATACTCTTCAATGATCCGCTTGCACAGGGACAATCCGAGTCCCCAGCCTCGAGATTTTGTGGTGTACCCCGGCGCAAAGACTTCCTTTCTTAGGTTTTTTGGAATGCCTTTTCCGTTGTCTGAAATCGTCACTTGAATGTTGTCAGGGGTTTGAACAACACGCAACTCAATCCGACCTTTTCCATCCATGGCATCCACGGCATTGCGTATCAGGTTTTCGAGCACCCAACTGAAAAGAGGCGGACTCAAGTAAGTTCTTGCCTCAGGATGTTCCGTTTCAAACGTCATCTCCACATGTTTAGAGACCCGAGGACGCATGTAGTTTACGGTGGACTGGATGGCTTCTGAAATGTTGTGTTCCTTCAAAATGGGTTTGGACCCGATCTTACTGAAGCGGTCGACTACGGTGTTGAGCCGCAAAATGTCCCGATTCATCTCCGAGAGATAGTCTTTCCGGACACCATCCTCCTCCAAAAGCCCCACCCACGCCATGAGAGAACTCAGCGGTGTACCCAATTGATGCGCCGTCTCCTTGGCCATACCCACCCAAACTTGGTCTTGTTCAGCGCGTCTAAAGCTGCTAAAAATCAAATAGGCCACGAGCAGGAAAACAGCAATCAAAACCAATTGAACCAACGGGTAATAACGTAATTGAGTCAATACAACCGAATCAGCAAAGTAGATGTAGTGTCTTCCGGCCTCAGGGAGGTCCACTGCAATCGGTTCGTTGCCATCAGACATGTCGCGAAGCAAACGTTGCAATCGGACAGGGTCTGCAACCGTAGCGCTGTCCACACGCTGATAACGCAAGACCGCCGTTCTCGTGCTATCCGTCATGACAACCGGAACAGACGCGCTATTGATCACCGTTTCCGAAATAAACGAATTGATGAGGTCCTGCATGACCTCTTTGAGCTCACTAAAACGAACACTTTCATTCCAGTAAACGGTATGACCAACGTCTTCAAACACGATCGGCTCATTGTGAGCAAGCATCGCAAACTTTAGAGAGTCGCGGTCCGTTGTTTGTGGCACATTTAAATCATACAGTAGCCGATCATTCTCGTCGTAGATCAAAACAGGGATGGTGCGATTGGACCACACATAATCTGTAACGAACGTCAAGTCCATGCCCCGTGGTGGATCGTTGATCAAGCGGTATGCATCGGCAAGTCGATCTGCTTTTTGGCGTTCTTCACCACTCAACTCTTTGAATAATTGCTGCGTATACCGCACCAACTCCGACCGCTTCACAATGGCCTCGGACCACACACGTACTTTGTTTTGTTCCTCCTCACGGAT
>CAWVYB010000307.1:0-1513 GCA_963934215.1 uncultured Flavobacteriales bacterium
ATCCACCGTTGGCAGAAGCCAATGTGATTTCAGCAACCGGTTGTGGCTTTACGTGTACAGTTTGTTCATGTGTATCGATGCATCCAAAGGCTGATGTTCCAGAGAATACGATCGTTGAAGCAAGCAATTCACTTGTTTCATTGACGAGCAGCACATGAGGCTGTGCTTCATTCGATGTTTCTCCGTTTCCGAAGTTCCAGTTGAATGTAGAAGCACTGAAGATCGCAGGCATAGTCAATTCGAGCGGGCTGCATACAGAGTCCGTTGAAAGACTAAAGGAAAAGTCGGCTTCTGGAAAAATTTCCAGCGTGACCGATGTGGTATCATGACACCCATTGCTAGCATTGGCTATCAATTCCAAAGAACCGGATTGCAAAAAAGCAGAGGTATTCTCAAACGTATGATTGAGATTGGTTGCATTGCCAGCGGCCGAACCATCAATGAACCACTCGTAAGAGGAAGCTCCTTCAGATTGGTTGTTGATCAAAGGCGTAAAGGGTGCGCAAGCCGATTCATCACTAATGGAGAATGCGGCAATGGCTGGCGCATGTGCTGTGACGCTCATGTTTTCAGTAGCCGAGCAGCCATGTTCTGAAGTGGCTGTTACCGAAAGGGCATGCACAGAATCGTTTCCGATGGCCGTGATGAAATCGTAAGTCGCTTGCTCGCCTACAGACGTATTGCCGTCACCAAAGTCCCATGAATATGTTGCGTTCAAAGTTCCAGAGGCTTCTAGGTTGACCGATAAAGGTGAACATCCCTCCATCAAGTCAGCCGTTGCCGCGACTGTTGGAATGGCGTGAGCTGACAACGTATCGATGTAAGTCGAAGTGCATTCAGGCGTGTTGACGGTCAATGAAACCTGGTAGTCGCCTGCAAAAGCATAGTCGATGCTCGGGTTGGAGACATAGCTCGTTTGGCCATCGCCAAATTGCCAGTACCATCCAATGATATCCGTTCCAAATTGAATGGTAGATGTGTCGAAAAAGTTGGAAGGCTCTCCAATGCATACCGCTTCAACATCAAACCCAGCAATGGGCTCCGGATGAATCGTTACCGTTTCTTGAAGGGATGTATGACATCCGTTGTTGCCTGTAACTTCCAATGAAATGGGGTAAGTTCCAGGGCCATTCAAATCAATGGCATCCAATGTGCTTCCTGCATGAAAATAAGGGGCCACACCAAAAGACCAAACGTATTGAAATGCATTTGCGGATACCGCTTCTCCACTAATTTGAGCTGCACCGCACGCTTCGACCTCTGACAAAATGATCTCAGCATCAGGACGATCAAGGACGTATACCGTTACACTCGACGTATCGGAACACGCAGCCTCAGTGTCATTGTAGAGAACGACGCTTTGAACTTCATAAACCCCAGGATTTTGGAATGTAAAACTCACATTGCCAGTCGCTGTGGATAGAAATACAGGATTCACATCGAAATTCCACTTGTACTGAATACCAGGTCCGCTGGTTTCTTGGTGAAACTGAACAGCCGTTCCCTGACAAAT
>CAWVYB010000308.1:0-1508 GCA_963934215.1 uncultured Flavobacteriales bacterium
GCGTCAGGACCATCTGGTCCGCTGAGGTGTGTGAAAGCAATTCGCCGCAGGTGATTTGCACCTCATTGCCTTCTTCTCCGTTGGCGAAGAAGCCGCCGAAGACTTCGATGTCCAGTGAGTCGCCGAGGACGATGACGCCGGGTTCGATGGTGAGAGTGCAACTGTCGGGAACGACGATATCCGAGGTCAATTGGTAGGGGCTGTTGACGAGGCTCCAGGTGCCGCAGACTTCGCCGCCCACTTCGCTGATGGCGGAGATGAGGCAGAGCGCTTCGAGGACGGGGTTGAATGGGTCGCTCGTGGTGATTGTCAAGTTCACTTCGTACACACCGCTCAGCTCGCTATAGAACGTTATGGGAACCAATGCGGTATCGCCTGAGGCCACGATGATTCCTCCAGAGGCGCTGACCGCAGCGTTGTCGCTTTCGATGGTATCAATGTACAACGACCCGATTCCCGTGCTCGCGATGGGCAAGTAGGCTGTCGACGAGCTATTGACCGACACCGTTCCAAAGTCCACGGTATCCGCCAACAATTCCGCTCCGGGAAGCGTTCCTTCCGCCACAATGTGAAGCACATCCGTACCAAAAGCGCTCCCTGTCGCCGTCAGATCCATGACGAAGGTATTGACCGCTATGGGACTGAATGACAAGGTCGTGGTTGCGCTCCCTTCTGCCGGAACGACCAACGGGCTGGGCGCCACACTGACCGGATCGCTGATCCCTGTGAAGGTGACCGTCTGCTCCACAGAAAGCGTATTGCTCAGTGTCAATTGCACCGTCGATGTGGAATCAATGGTCGTCGGAGGCATGACCAGCGAATCCAAAGAAAAGGACATCTGCGCGTGGCCCATCCAAGGGAAGAGCAGGGCCGCTGTGAGGAGGAGAAGGAGGCGATTCATGACCATTGTTTATTGGCGAATGATGCGAGAAGAAGCGTGTTCAACGCCATCCACTAACAAGCGCACAGTGTAGGACCCTGAAGCCAGATCGGAACCGGTCCAAAGGACTGTTTGAGGGCCCTCTGCCTGCGTTCCATTCCAAATTACATCCAACGTTCGACCCATCAAGTCCGTGATTTCGAGTGCAACGTTTCCAGCAGAAGGCACTTCAAATTCGATGCGGCACGATCCTTTGAAAGGATTCGGATATGCACTGAGCAAGAGCGACTCCCTTCCAAATGTGAGCGCCAGCTGCTTCACGTCCATCTGACCGGAATAGGTCAAGTCTTGGTCCGCGCGTTGGCCGTGGTATTCAAAATGCAGCACTTCGTTCAAGGCCAGCCCTTCGATCTGCGCAGTCGCCGCATCATCGCCGTAAAGCGCGGTGGTCATCACATAACCGCCTTCCAAAATGGACAGGACGGCCACCACCTCATCGGCAGCGTTCATGACCTCGATCACTTCGCCGGCGGCATGCGTCAAGTCCGACGTGCCGTTGATGAGCATGAAGTTGGGATTGGCGTGTTGTGAGGGAGCGCCGGTCAAAGCCGCCAGCGGCTCGTCGCCT